>JAEXAG010000024.1 GCA_023394655.1 Pseudomonadota bacterium | reverse complement strand
ATCGAATTCCGCGACGTCGAAATGACTGTGGCTGTCGACCAGTCGCGGCGGCATGTCAGCGGCGGGTGGCCTGGCCTTCGATGGGCGGTTCGGTGGCGGGCGGCACTTTCTTGCGATCCTTCCAGTTCGCCAGCAGCAGGGTGCCGAGCGCCAGCAGGATCTCGTCCACCATCGGGATCGGATCGGGAACGATCAGGGTCAACACGAAAAGGCCGGCGACCAGCTTGAACAGGGCCGGGTACTTCAGTTTGCGTGCCCAGGCGAGGAACGGGCCGAGCAGAAGATGGCGCATGAGGATGCTCCGATGTCGATGGCGGAACGCTAGCACGCGGGCAGGCAAGGGGCCGTGGGCGCATGCAGGGTGGGCTCTGCCGTTCAAGTTGCCGTCAGTTTATGCAGGCGTCACGTTCCGGGGCCGCTGGCCTGCCGGTGTTCAGTCGGTGCGGGCTTGAATGGCAGTGTCGAATGCAGGCGCCCGGAGCGCCGAAGGAGGGCGATGATGAACATCGACAAGAAGATGCTTGCGGTGGCGGTGGGTTCACTGCTGGTCGGCGGCATGGCGGTGGCAGCGTTCCAGGGCATCGCGCATCAGCCGGCCGACGAGCAGGCGCCGAGCGCCTTCGTGCAGGCCCGGAGCGAAGGCACCGAAGGCAAGGCGGGCATCGAGGTGCCCTTGCTTGATCTCGTCGCCGGCCCGAAGGTGGGCTGGGCGCCCATTGTTTCGGTGGAGCCGGTGACGCGCAGCACCCCGCAGTACGCCACGGTGCTCGGCGTCGAGCCGGTGAGCAGGCAGGTGGCGCAGCAGCAGCCGCGCCAGGAGTGCCACGACGTGCCCGTGACCCAGCGGATGCCCGAGCGCGACGGCAACGTCGGCGGTACCGTGGCGGGTGCGGTCATCGGCGGCCTGCTTGGCAATCAGGTTGGTGGTGGCAATGGCCGCAAGGCCGCGACCGCCGCCGGTGCCGTGGCTGGCGGTTTCATCGGCAACCGCATCGATCGCCAGCATGTCGGCGGCCAGATCGTGCAGACCACCGAGCGCCAGTGCCGGACGGTGAGCGACACCATCCACAACATGCAGGTGGTGGCTTATGACGTGACCGTCCGCAACCCGGATGGCTCGACCGCCATGAAGCGCATGGACAAGCGCCCGGGTGCGCGCATCGCGCTGGGCAGCAAGCAGGTGACCGAGGGATATGACGTCACCTACGAGCTGGCCGGTGAGCGCCACGTGGTGCGCATGGACGAGCGTCCGGCGAATGACCGCCTGCGCGTGGTGGATGGCAAGGTCCAGCCCCGCGGCTGAAGTCGGCGCCAGCCACCCATCGAATTGGAGCCGCGACGGCTCCCGTTCCGCTTTCTGCCAGACGGCATCGTTGCGGACGCAAGCGGATGCGCCAAGTCGATAGAATGGCGGTTTCCCGAATCGAGCTCGAACGCATGGCCCTGCATCCCTATGACCTGTACGACGTCCGCTCCCTGCTCAGCGAAGAAGAGCGCGCGGTACAAGATTCGGTGGCCCGCTTCACCGACGAGAAGGTGTTGCCGATCATCGGCGAGTGCTTCGACAAGGGCGAGTTCCCGAAGGAACTGATTCCCGAGATGGCCGGTCTCGGCCTGCTGGGCGCGACCCTGCCCGAGGAATACGGCTGCGCCGGCCTCAACGGCGTCAGCTACGGCCTGATCTGCCAGGAGCTGGAGCGCGGTGATTCCGGCGTCCGCAGCTTCGCGTCGGTGCAGTCCTCGCTGTGCATGTACCCCATCCACGCCTACGGTTCGGAAGAGCAGAAGCGCCGCTGGTTGCCGGACATGGCCGCCGGCAAGGTGATCGGCTGCTTCGGCCTGACCGAGCCGCACGGCGGTTCGGATCCGGCGAACATGAAGACCCACGCCAGGAAAGATGGCGATGACTGGGTGATCAACGGCTCCAAGATGTGGATCACCAACGGCAATCTTGCCGACATCGCCATCGTCTGGGCGCAGACCGATGACGGCATCCAGGGCTTCATCGTCGAGAAGGGCATGAAGGGCTTCGATGCGCAGGTGATCAAGCACAAGATGAGCCTGCGTGCCTCGGTCACCAGCGCGCTGTTCTTCGACAACGTGCGCGTGCCCGATGCCAACCGCCTGCCGAACGTGAAGGGGCTGAAGGGTCCGCTGGGCTGCCTGACGCAGGCGCGCTACGGCATCACCTGGGGCCCGATCGGCGCGGCCATTGCCTGCCTCTCCGAAGCGGTGGGCTACACGAAGGAGCGGATCCTGTTCGGCCGCCCGGTGGCCGCCACGCAGAGCGCGCAGATCAAGATGGCCGACATGGCCCGGCGCATCACCACCGCGCAACTGCTGAGCCTGCAGCTGGGGCGGCTGAAGGATGCCGGCACCATGCAGCCGACCCAGGTGAGCCTGGCCAAGTGGAACAACTGCCGCATGGCCATCGACATCGCGCGCGAATGCCGCGACCTGCTGGGCGGGGCCGGCATCACCACCGAGCATGCGGCGATCCGCCACGCGTTGAACCTGGAATCGGTCATTACCTACGAAGGCACCGAAACCGTGCACCAGCTGGTGGTGGGCCGCGAACTGACCGGCATCAACGCGTTCTGATCAAGCAGCGCGGTACGCCGCGATCGAGGGTCCGCATGAGTTTCGTCACCGTCCCCAACCCGATTCCGGCGCGCATGAAGGGCTTGAATCGCGCCGAAATCTGCGACATCAACTTCACGGATTTCGTGAAGGCCTGGGATGGCAGGGCCGATGCGAAGCCGGCGCCCGGCGAGGCCATCTTGGAGGGAAGCGCGCTGGATGCGCAGGGCTTCCGCGAGTTGTTCGAGTCGCAGCTGATCAGTCGCCATCTCGACCTGATGGCGCGCGTGCTGCGGGTGCAGAACAAGGTCTTCTACACCATCGGCTCCAGTGGTCACGAAGGCAATGCGATGGTCGCCCGTGCCACACGCCACACCGATCCGGCCTTCCTGCACTACCGCAGCGGCGGCTTCATGGCCGAACGCTTTCGCAAGCTGCCGGGCATGGACCCGATCATGGATTCGGCGCTGAGCTTCGCCGCCAGCGCCGAGGACCCGGCCAGCGGCGGCCGCCACAAGGTCTGGGGCAGCAAGCCCTTGTGGGTGCTGCCGCAGACCTCGACGATCGCCTCCCACCTGCCGAAGGCGCTGGGCACGGCCGTGGCCATCGAGGCCGGCAAGCGCCTCGGTGTCGGCCTGCCGGTGCCGGACGACAGCATCGCGATCTGTTCCTTCGGCGATGCCAGCGCCAACCACGCCACCGCGCAGACCGCGTTCAACGCGGCCTCGTGGACGGCCTACCAGAAGCTGCCGGCGCCGGTGCTGTACGTCTGCGAGGACAACGGCATCGGCATCTCGGTGAAGACGCCGACCGGCTGGATCGCCGAATCGTTCCGCAATCGTCCCGATCTCGACTACTTCTTCGCCGACGGCCTGGACCTGGCCAACGGCTACGGCGACGTGCTGCGCGCGGTCGAGCATTGCCGCCGCACCCGCAGGCCCACCTTCCTGCACCTGCGCACCACCCGGATCATGGGCCACGCCGGCACCGACTTCGAGATCGAGTGGCGCAGCATCGAGGAGCTGTGCGCGGTCGAGGCCACCGACCCGCTGCTGCGCTCCGCGGCCATCGCGCTGGAATCCGGCCTGATGACGGCCGACGAGGTGCTGGCGCTGTACGAGGACACCCGCAAGCGTTGCTTTGCCGCCGCCGAGGACGCCGACCGGCGCCCGCGCATCGAGACGCTGGAGCACGTGATGGCGCCGCTGGCCCCGTACACGCCGGACAAGGTGCAGGCCGAAGCCACCCGCGCGCCGTCGCCCGAGGCACGCCTCAAGGCCTTCGGCGGCGAGGACAAGCTGCCGGAGAAGCAGGCGCCGAAGCACTTGGCCATCCAGATCAACCAGGCCCTGCACGACCTCTTCGCCAAGTACCCGGAGACGCTGCTGTTCGGCGAGGACGTGGCCCAGAAGGGCGGCGTCTACACGGTGACCAAGGGCCTGCACAAGGCGTTCGGCAGCCGCCGCGTGTTCAACACGCTGCTCGATGAAACGATGATCCTCGGCATGGCACAGGGCTTCGCCAACATGGGCATGCTGCCGATCACCGAGATCCAGTATCTGGCCTATCTGCACAATGCCATCGACCAGATCCGCGGCGAGGCGTGCAGCCTGCAGTTCTTCAGCAACGGCCAGTACGCCAACCCGATGCTGGTGCGCATCGCCGGCCTCGGCTACCAGCGCGGCTTCGGCGGGCATTTCCACAACGACAACTCGGTGACCGCGCTGCGCGACATCCCCGGTCTGGTCGTCGGCTGTCCGTCGCGTGGCGACGATGCGGCGATGATGCTGCGCACGCTGGCCGCACTGGCGAAGGTGGACGGTCGCGTCACCGCCTTCCTCGAGCCCATCGCGCTGTACATGACCAAGGATCTCTACGAGGCCGGCGACGGCCAGTGGCTGACCGAGTATCCCGCGCCGGACCAGGCACTGGTACTGGGCGAGGAGCGCGTCTATGCGCCCGAAGCCACCGACTGCGTGATCTTCACCTTCGGCAACGGCGTGCCGATGAGCCTGCGCGCCGCGCGGCAGATCGAGCAGAAGCACGGCTGGAAGGTGCGCGTGGTCGACCTGCGCTGGCTGGTGCCGCTGAACCATGTGGCCATCGCCAAGCACGCCGGCGAATGTGATCGCATCCTCGTCGTCGACGAAGGCCGCTTCAGCGCCGGCATCGGCGAGGGCGTCATCACCGCCGTCACCGAAGCCGGGCACGGCGGCAAGCCCTTGCAGCGCGTGACTGGTGCCGACACCTACACGCCGCTGGCTGGTGCCGCGTTCCTCGTGATTCCCAAGGACGAGGACATCGTCGCCGCGGCCTCGAAGCTGGCCTGACCCGGTGGCGGGCCGGGGCGCCCGGCCTTGACGCGCGCTTAGCGGTTTCCAGCTCAGCATGGGCCTTCCGTTCCCGTTGGAGGTCCCATGAGCAATCCACCGAAAGTGGCGGTCCTGGTCGGCAGCCTGCGCAAGGAGTCGTTCAACAAGCGGCTCGCCCGCGCACTGGAGAAGATGGCCGGCGACCGGCTGGCCTTCGACGTGCTGCGCCTCGACAACCTGCCGCTTTACGATCAGGACTTCGATGGCGACTACCCGGCGGTCTGCTCGCAGTTCAAGCAGGACATCGAGGCGGCCGACGCAGTGCTGCTGATCACGCCCGAATACAACCGTTCCTGCTCCGGCGTGATCAAGAACGCCATCGACATCGCCTCGCGCCCTTGGGGCACCAACTCCTTCGCCGGCAAGCCGGCCGCGGTGATCGGCGTGTCGATCGGTGCCACCGGCACCTCGATGGCGCAGGCGCATCTGGACAACGTGATGCTCTATCTGGACACCGTGCTGATGCCGCAGCCGGAGGTCTACCTCAAGGCCGACGACGAGTTGCTGGACATGGACGGCAACGTCTCCAACGAGGGCACCGCCAAGTTCCTCGGCGGCTTCGTCGATGCCTTCGTGAAGTGGATAGGCTCGCACGGGAAATGATGCCCATGCCGGTGGCGCACGACTTGCCGCCGACCTCTTGATCCGCAGATCGTCGCCAACGACACCGTCGTGGCCGTGCACATGCCGATGTCCGCACTTTCATCGCGGATCTGGCTGGGGCGCGGCCTGCCTTGGGCGGAGCCGGGTCGTGCGCTGGAGGAGGCGGTCGAGGAGATCGGCAAGCGTCATTTCCCCGCGCTGCACATGGTGCCCGGCGCGCTCTCGCAACCCCTCGGGCTGTTGCTCGACATGGACCCGCGCTGGGCCGTGAAGGGCGGCAAGGTCGAATTGGTCATCAGCTACAACATCTTCGGGCCGGACGGCAGCCGCCTGCATTCGGGCGAGACCCGCGGCGATGCGCCCTGCAAGCCGGCGGACTTCAATACGACCGCACTCGCGCTTGCCACCGCCACCGTGCATCAGGCAATGGAGCAGGCCAAGCACACGCTCGATCCGAACGCCACCAAGTTCCCTGCGAACGGTCGAATCGCTTGATCCCCGGATCCTGGTCGACATGGAGAAACCTCTGCGCACGGGGGCCGGCGCGGTCGTGAACCCGGCCGGCCAGCGAGGGGGTGTTGCCGGTTCCGCCGGCACCTCACGGCGGCTGATCGCACACCGGATCGGGGCGGATCGCGCTGGGCTCGGTCGCGCCTCTCTACAATGCCGGGCATGAAGAAGCCCGGCATCCGGAAGACGTTCCGCCCGCTCCACGGCATCCTGTTGCTCGACAAGCCGAGCGGGCCGAGTTCCAACCAGGCGCTGCAACGCGTCCGCCACCTGTTCCGCGCCGAAAAGGCCGGACATACCGGCGCGCTCGATCCCTTGGCGACCGGCCTGTTGCCGATCTGCTTCGGGGAGGCAACGAAGATCGCCGGCGGCCTGCTGGGGGCGCGCAAGGCCTATGAAACCGTGGCGCGGCTGGGCATCACCACCGACACAGATGATGCCGAGGGTCAGGTGCTGCGCGAGCGCGAGGTGCCGGCGCTGGACATTGCCACCATCGATGCCGCGCTCGCCCGCCTCACCGGTCGCATCGACCAGGTGCCGCCGATCTATTCCGCGCTCAAGCGCGGCGGCGAGCCGCTGTACGCGAAGGCAAGGCGCGGCGAGACGATCGAGATCGAACCGCGCCGCGTGGATGTGCACGAGTTCCGACTGGAGTCCGAAGCGGACTTGCTCGATCCCGCGCCCAAGCTGCGCCTGCACGTGGAGTGCGGAAGCGGAACCTACGTGCGATCGCTGGTCCGCGATCTGGGCGAGATGCTCGGCTGCGGCGCGCACGTAGCCGAATTGCGGCGGCTGTGGGTCGATCCCTTCCGCGACCCGCGGATGTGGACGATGGAAGCACTGATGGCGATGGCCGAGCGGGGCGAACACCATCTCGATGCCTGCCTGCTGCCGATCGAGTCCGGCATGGTGGCCTGGCCCGAA
>JAEXAG010000013.1 GCA_023394655.1 Pseudomonadota bacterium | reverse complement strand
GAAATCGCCACCGCCGAAGCCCGCATCGCCGCGCTCGAGACCGAACTGATGGCGCATCTGGTGCCGCGCGATGCCCGTGACGATGCCGGCCTGTACCTCGAGCTGCGCGCGGGCACCGGCGGCGACGAGGCGGCGATCTTCGCCGGCGACCTGTTCCGCATGTATTCGCGCTACGCGGAACGCCAGGGCTGGAAGGTCGAAATCGAGTCCGCCAACCCGGGCGAACATGGCGGCTACCGCGAGATCGTCGCCCGCATCGACGGCGATGGCGCGTATTCGCGGCTCAAGTTCGAATCCGGCACCCATCGCGTGCAGCGCGTGCCGGAAACCGAATCGCAGGGCCGCATCCACACCTCGGCGGCGACGGTGGCGATCATCGCCGAGGAGGCCGGCGACATCGACATCGAGATCAACCCGGCCGACCTCAAGGTCGATACCTTCCGCTCCAGCGGTGCCGGCGGGCAGCACGTCAACAAGACCGAATCCGCCATCCGCATCACCCACGTGCCAAGCGGCGTGGTGGTGGAAAGCCAGACCGAGCGCAGCCAGCACGCCAACCGCGACAAGGCGATGAAGCGCCTGAAGGCGATACTGGTCGAGGCCGAGATCGAGCGCCGCGAGGCCGCGCAGGCCGCCGATCGCAAGCTGCAGGTGGGCAGCGGCGATCGCAGCCAGCGCATCCGCACCTACAACTTCCCGCAGGGCCGGATCACCGACCACCGCGTGGAAGGCCTGACGCTGTACGACCTGCCGAACGTGATGGAGGGCGGGCTGGACGCGCTGCTGGATCGGCTGGCACGGGAAGCCGAGGCCGATGCACTGGCGCGGCTCGGTGCCGAGGGCTGACCCGTCCGCGACAGCGGGTATGCTGGCATTTCGCCCGCCACCCCACGGACGCCCCGCGATGAAGACCCGGGTACGCCAAGCCGAGCTGGAAGACGTCGATGCGCTGGTGCCGCTGTTCGATGCCTATCGCCAGTTCTACGATCAGCCCTCCGACCTGACTCGCGCACGCAACTGGCTGCGCGCGCGCATCGGCGCGAACGAATCGGTGGTGATGCTCGCCGAGCGCGAAGGCGCCGTGGTCGGCTTCGCCCAGTTGTATCCGATGTACTCGTCGGTGCAGACCTCGCGCATCTGGGTACTCAACGACATCTTCGTGCCGCCGGAACATCGCCGCGCGGGCATTGCCACCGAACTGCTGCGCGCGGCGATCGCCTACGCCCGCGATGACGGCGCCAGCCGCCTGCAACTGGAAACCGGCCGCCGCAACGAAGCCGCGCGTGCGCTGTATCGCGCCTCGGGCTGGCGGGAAGACGACACCCAATGGTATTCGGTGCACCTGTGAAGAAAAAAGAATACGAAGCGCTCGTCGAGCCGCTGCAGATCGAACTCACCCACATGGCGCGCTGGCTGCGGGCCACCGGCCAGCGCGTGCTGGTGCTGGTGGAAGGGCGCGACACCGCCGGCAAAGGCGGCGTCATCAAGGCCGTCAGCCAGCACCTCAACCCGCGCCAGTGCCGGGTGGTGGCGCTGCCCAAGCCCAGCGACCGCGAACGCGGCGAGTGGTATTTCCAGCGCTACGTGAGCCACCTGCCGGCCGCCGGCGAGATCGTCCTGTTCGACCGCAGCTGGTACAACCGCGCCGGCGTCGAAAAGGTGATGGGCTTCGCCACGCCGGCACAGGTCGAGGCATTCCTCGCGCAGGTCCCGCCATTCGAGAAGCAGCTGGTGGATGACGGCATCCTGCTGTTCAAGTACTGGCTCTGCTGCGACCAGGCGATGCAGGAAGAGCGCTTCGCCGAACGCCGCGACGATCCGCTCAAGGGCTGGAAGCTCTCGCCGGTCGATCTCCAGGCACGCGAGCTCTACGGCGAATACACCGCGGCGCGCGAGGCGATGCTGGCGGCCACCCATACACCCCATGCGCCGTGGACGCTGGTGGACTTCAACCAGCAGCGCATGGGCCGGCTCACCCTGATCCGCGATCTGCTGGACCGCCTGCCCGATACCCACATCGAAGAACCGCGCGTGGAACTGCCACCGCTTCCGGGCAAGCCGAAGAAGGAGCGCTACACCGTGGTCAAGCCGCTCCCGCCCTACCGGCCGCCCGCCATCGACTGAAGCCTTCCGCTCAGCCGGTGCGGAAGCCCGCCGGCACCGCGTCCGGCTCCAGTGACTCACGGACGACACCGGCCACTTCGGCCAGCGGCGGCCCCTGCCGCAGCCACGCCTCCAGCGCCTCGAGCGCGGCTTCCTCGCCGCGCGCGATCACTTCCACGCTGCCATCGGCCTGGTTCACGGCGCTGCCGTCGATGCCCAGCCGTTCCGCCTCGCGGCGGGTACTGTCGCGGTACCAGACGCCCTGCACGCGCCCGGTCACGCGGAAACGCGCCGCTTTCATGCGCCGACCGCCGGACCGCCGGCCTCCGCGATTGCTTCCTCGATCTGCCGCGCGGTCACCGGGCCGAGGAACTGCTTCGCCAACCGCCCCTCGGGATCGACCAGATAGGTCATCGGCAAGCCGCGCGGCACCTCGAACGCGGCGGGCGGATCGGTCACGTCGACCACGGCGATCGGATAGACCACCGGATGCTTTTCGAGGAATTCGCGCAACTCCTCGGCCTCGATTTCCTCGTAGGCCAGGCCGATCACCTGCACGTGCTCGCGCATGGCATCGAGCGCGGAAAGCTCCGGCATTTCCTCCAGGCACGGCCGGCACCAGGTGGCCCAGTAGTTCACCACCACCCAGCGGCCACGCTGCGCGGCGATGTCGAAATCGCCGCCCTCCAGCGTCTTCACCGCCAACGGCACGACCCCGCCGATCGCCACCGGATCAGGCCGCGCCGCCGGATCCGATGCCGGCGTCGCCACCTCTGCCGCATCGCCCGCGGCCTCCTCGGGCGTCGCTTCCCGGCGACAACCGGCCACGCCGACGGCGGCCACCAGCGCCGACAGGAGAAGGATTCGGATCGGGGTATTCATGGCGGGTCTTGCTCCGGCTCGGTTCGCGGCAGGGATTCGTAGACGCTGGAAACGCGGCGCTTCAGGAGGTCGCGCAGCGGCAGGCGCAGTTCGTCGATGATCTCCATCACCGCCGCGCCCAACGGATCGTTCTTGCAGGGCAGGTGCGCCTCGTGGATCGGCACCCGCAGTTGGCAGGCGGTGTAGAGCTCGCTGATGGCCACTTCGTGCAGATCGCGCGCCAGCAGCCAATCGCCGGCTTCGGCGCGACTGACGATGCCGATTTCATCCAGCCGGCACAGCATCTCCTGCACCAGGCTGTCGGTGAGCATCGGCTCCAGCTGGCGGATCTGGTCGGTGTGCAGGCCCTTGCCGCGTGCGCGTGCCTGCTGGAAGCGACCGAGCATCCGCAGCATGCCGTAGAGCTCGTAACCTTCGGGAAGGCGTTGCGAGGCCGGCTGGTAGCGGAAGGCGGAAAGACTGGACGCGAACGAGGCGCCGAGCAGCACCGCCACCCAGCTCAGGTAGATCCACATCAGCAGCACCGGCAGCAGGGCCACCGAGCCGTAGATGCGCTGGTAGGTGTTGAAGTTGCCGAGGAAGATGCCCAGCCCCCACTTCACCAGCTCGAAGCCGGCAACGCCCAGCACCGCGCCGGCGAAGGCGTGTCGCCATTTGACCGTGCGATGCGGGACCACGCGGTAGATGGCCGCGAACACGCACAGCTCGATCAGCACCGGCGTGGCGCGCAGCATGAAGCCTTCCAGCCATTGTCCGGGGATCGAATCGAAGATCGCCAACGCGAAGAACTGCGCCGAAAGCGCAAGGCTCGCCACCGCGAACAGGGCGCCGAGCGTCAGCACCGTCCAGTAGACCAGGAAGCGGCTCAGCTGCGGTCGCGTGGTGGGCACGCGCCAGATGCGGTTGAAGATGGTCTCGACGCTGGTCAGGGTGATCAGCAGGGACACGACCAGCGCCACCGTGCCGACCACAGTCAACGCGTTGGCGTTGTGCGAGAACTCCAGCAGGTACTCCTCCACCGCGCGGGCGGAGCTGGGCACGAAGTTGAGGAAGATGTAATCGCTGAGCTGTTCCGCCCAGCGGCCCTCGGTGAACACCTTGAACGCGGACAGGGTGCCGAAGATCACCGTCGCCAGCGGCACCAGCGCGAACAGGGTGATGTAGGCGAGCGAACCGGCGGCCTCGAACAGGCGGTCGTCGAGGAAGCGCCGGCCCACGAAACGCGCCAGGGTCAGCATGCGCGCGCGGTCGCCCATCCGCTCCAGGTAACCACGCATCGCCAGCGTACGGTCGGTCGTGCTCATCCGCCCAAGACTAACAGCGAGCCCCTACACTGTGCGCCAACGAGGAATCCCGCAATGACAGAAATCCTGGTGCTGTACTACAGCCGCGGCGGCTCGGTGGCCGCGCTCGCGCGGCAGATCGCACGCGGCATCGGCGAGGTGGAGGGTGCCTGCGCGCGCCTGCGCAGCCTGCCGCCGGTGGCCGTGCAGACCGAAACCGCGCTGCCCCCGGTGCCCGAAGAAGGCGCGCCCTATGCCCGCATCGAGGACCTGCGCGAATGCGCGGGGCTCGCGCTCGGCAGCCCCACCCGCTTCGGCAACATGGCCGCGCCGGTCAAGCATTTCCTCGACACGCTGGGCGGCGAATGGGCCAACGGCACCCTGATCGGAAAACCGGCCGGCGTGTTCACCTCGACCGCGACGATGCACGGCGGCCAGGAATCCACCCTGCTCTCGATGATGGTGCCCCTGCTCCACCACGGCTGCGTCATCGCCGGGATTCCGTTCAGCGAAACCCGGCTTTCCAGCACCCTCGGCGGCGGCACGCCCTACGGCCCCAGCCACCATGCCGGGGCGGAAGACGATCCGACGCTCTCCGCCGATGAAAGCGAGCTCGCCCGCGCCTTCGGCCGCCGGCTTGCCACGCTCGCCCGGAAGCTTGCCGCATGAGCGGCCCGAAGCGACTGGTGCTGGTGTCCCTGCTCGGCCTCGCCGCGCTGTTCGCCTTCGGCTTCCGCCACCAGCCGGCCACGCTGGCGTTCGCCACCCTGCCGCCGTTGCTGCTGGCCGGCGCACTCGCACTGAAGATGAAGAGCGCGGCTTTCTGGGCCAGCGTGCTGGCGCTGTTCTGGTTCTCTTATGGCGTGATGGAAGCCTGGACCCTGCGCGGCGGCGCACAGGGCTATGCCTGGGGCATCGTCCTGCTTTCGCTGATGGTGATCTTCGCCGGCAGCTGGGACGGACTCATCGCCCGCTTCGGCCGGCGCTGATCGTGCCTGCGCGGACGATGCCGCGCGCTCAATCCTGCGAAGGCAGCGCCGGCTGCGGCTGCAGCACCGGCTGGCGACGCGAGATCCACAGCCAGAACAGGCCCAGCGCGATCAGCGGCAAGCTCAGCACCTGGCCCATCGTGAGCCAGCCGAAGGCGAGGTAGCCCAGCTGCGGATCGGGCAATCGCACGAACTCCACCGCGAAGCGGAACAGGCCGTAGAGCAGCGCGAACAGCCCGGCCACCGCGTAGCGCGGTCGCCGCTTCGACGAGTACAGCCACAAGGCAAGGAACATGACGATCCCCTCCCACGCCATCTGGTAGAGCTGGCTCGGGTGGCGCGCGTAGGCGTCGAGCACGCCCGTCTCGTGCATCGCGCGCAGGCTGGAGGCCGGCAGGTGGCCCAGGTTTTCCGGCAGCGAGGAGGGAAACACCACGCCCCAGCTGCCATCGGTGGGCTTGCCCCACAGCTCGCCGTTGATCCAGTTGCCGAAGCGCCCGAAACCAAGCCCGAGCGGGATCAGCGGCGCCACGAAATCCACCACGTCGAAGAAGTGCAGCCGATGTCGGCGCGACCACCACCACGCGGCCAGGAGCACGCCAAGCAAGCCGCCGTGGAAGCTCATCCCGCCCTGCCAGACCTTGAGCACCTGCAACGGATCGGCGATGTAGGTCTGCAGGTCGTAGAACAGGATGTAGCCGATGCGTCCGCCCAGCACCACGCCGAGCATGCCGTAGAACAGCAGGTCGCCGAAGGCATTTTCGTCCACGCCCGGCAGGCGCCCGCGGCGGATGCGCGAACGTCCCAGCCACCACGCGCTGGCGAAGGCCAGCAGGTACATCACCCCGTACCAGTGGATCTTCAGCGGACCGAGGTGGACGGCAACGGGATCAAGCTGGTGCAGATAGGGAGACATCAAGCGTGCTCGGCGGAACCGGGCCGCCATTGTGCCCGAGCCGGCATCGCGGCCGCGCTCACCCGAGGATCACCGGGCGGTTCGGCAGCTCGTCCTCGTCCACGTCGCCTTCGGCGCGCGGGAAGTGCTCGGCCAGCAGCTGGTGGATCTTCCCGACGCCCTGCAGGATGGCCGCTTCGGGATCGCCCGCACGCATCCTTTCCTCCACCAGCTGGCAGATGCCGCGCCATTGATCGGCGCTGACCCGATCGCCCAAGCCGCGGTCGGCGACGATCTCGATGCGGTGATCGGCCAGCAGCAGGTAGAGCAGCACGCCGTTGTTGGCGACGGTGTCCCAGACCCGCAGCCGCGCGAAGGCATCCTCGGCATGCCGGCGCGAATCGACGCCGGCCACCACGTCGCGCCAATGCAAGGCCGGCTCGACCGCGAAGCAGATCTCGCCGCGATGCCCGGCTTCGCCCGCCGCGATCGCGTCATGGATGCGTTGCAGACGCTCCTCGGGGAACAGGCCACGGACCGAGGGCGCGAACAGATGGCGCAACAGGCGTTTCATCACCAGCTCCCCGACGCGCCGCCGCCACCGGACATCCCGCCGCCGCCGGACCAACCGCCGCCACCGAAGCCGCCACCACCACCCCAGCCACCGGAGCGCGGGCCGCCCCAGCTGCCGCCGCTGCCGCCGCCCCAGCCACCGCCGAAGCCGCCCCAGCCATCATCGCGCGCGTAGCGGCCACGGCCACCGCCGCCGGCCAGCCCGATGAAGAAACCGATCAAGGCACCGATGCCGCCCACCAGCATCACGCTGGAAAGCAGCAGTGCCACCAGTCCGGCACCACCGCCGGAAAACAGCCCGCGCACGCCGGCGGGCATCCGTCCCAACACCCCGCGCAGCACATTGGCCACCACGAAGGCGGCGAACAGGGCGATCAACCAGTTGCCGCCGCTATCCGGGCCGGGGCGATGCGCGGCCACCGGCTCGGGCAGCGGCTCGCCATCGACCAGCCGCACCAGTTGCTCGCTGGCCTCGACGATGCCGCCGGCAAAATCGCCGGCACGGAATCGCGGCACCAGATATTCCTGCACCACGCGGTTGGCGGTGGCATCGGGGATCGCCCCCTCCAATCCGTAGCCCGGCTGGATGCGCACCCGGCGATCATCCTTGGCGACCAACAGCAGGACGCCGTCGTCCACGCCCTGGCGCCCGAGCTTCCAGGCATCGAACACGCGTTGCGCGTACTGGGCGATGTCCTCGGGCTGGGTGGTCGGCACCATCAGCACTTGCAACTGGCTGCCCTTGCGCGCCTGCAGGGCCTCTGCCTGCGCGACGAGCTTGGCGCGCGTGGCCTCGTCGAGCGTGCCGGTGGTATCGACGACCGGGGAGTCCAACGCCGGGATCGGTGCCAGCTGCTGGCCGAGCGCCGGCAGGGCCAGGCACAGCCACGCCATGGCCAGCGCCAGCATCAGGCGCAACGCTCGCATGTCAGCGCGCCCCGGTCGGCAAGGCGCCGATCAGCCCGCGGGGGCCGGCTGCGGGGCCGCCGTGCCGAAATCGACGCTCGGCGCCTGCTGGATCTGCTGCTCGTTCTCGACGCCGAAGTTGGGCTTGACCTTGTAGCCGAACATCATCGCGATGAGGTTCTGCGGGAAGCTGCGGATGTAGGTGTTGAAGTCCTGCACGGCGGCGATGTAGCGCTGGCGCTCCACCGCGATGCGGTTCTCGGTGCCTTCCAGCTGCGCCTGCAGCTGCAGGAAGTTCTGGTCGGCCTTCAGCTGCGGGTAGTTCTCCGCCACCAGCAGCAGCCGGCCGATCGCGCCGTTGAGCTCGCCCTGGGCCTGCTGGAACTGCTGCAGCGACGCATCGTCATCGGCGTTGACGTTGATGCTGCCCACCCGCGCACGCGCGGCGGTCACTTCGGTGAACACGCGCTCTTCGTGGGCAGCGTAGCCCTTCACCGTGTTGACCAGGTTCGGCACCAGGTCGGCGCGGCGCTTGTACACGTTCAGCACCTGCGACCAGGCCGCATTGACGGCCTCGTCCTTCTGCTGGATCTCGTTGTAACCGCAGCCGGACAGGATGGAAGCCAGCAGGAGGATGGCGAGAAGACGAATGGCACGCATGGGAACTCCGCGAATGGGCCGGTCGTGCGCCGGCGATTTGACGCCAAGTTGCCGCTTGACGTGTTCAGGGCAGGTGAAAAAGCCGCGCCCGGATCAACCGGGCGCGACTTGTCGGATCACCACTTGCCGGCGCCCGGCACCTTGTGCGCGACGGCGCGACGGCGCATCAGCAGGTTCAGCCACTCCACCATCACCGAGAAGCCCATGGCGAAGTAGATGTAGGGCTTGGGCACGTGCACGTCGAAACCGTCCAGGATCAGCACGGTGCCGATCAGCAGGATGAACGCCAGCGCCAGCATCTTGATGGTGGGGTTGGCATCGATGAAGCGGCCCAGCGGGTTGGCCGCCAGCAGCATCACCGCCACCGCCAGCAGGATGGCGAACACCATGATCGGGACGTGCTCGGCGATGCCGACGGCGGTGATCACCGAATCCAGCGAGAACACGATGTCGATCACCGCGATCTGCGCGATCACCACCCAGAACACGCCGGATGCCTTGCGCGTGCGCGGGTCCTCGTCCTCGCCGCCGGTGATGAGCTCGCGGATTTCCATCGCGCCCTTCACCAGAAGGAACGCGCCGCCGATCACCAGGATCAGGTCGCGCACCGAAATGCCCATCTCGCCGATGAAGAACAGGTCGCGCTGCATCCGCGCGAGGAATGCCAGCATCACCAGCAGGCCGATGCGGGTGATGCAGGCCACCGCGATACCGATCTTGCGCGCCAGCGGGCGCTGGTGTTCGGGGAGCTTGCCGACGGCGATCGAAATGAAGACCAGATTGTCGATGCCGAGCACGATTTCCAGCGCGGAAAGCGTGATCAGGGTCAGCCAGGCATTGGGGTCGGAGAGGAAACTGAGATCCATCGGAAGCCTTGTTTGTCAGGAAAGCAGGAAGCGGGGCAGCACGATCGCGCCCCAGATCAGCAGCACGTTCATCATCAGCACGAAGACCGCCGCGGACCCCATGTCCTTGGCGCGCCCCGCGAGTTCGTGGAATTCCGGCCCGTAGCGCTCGATCAACGCCTCGACGGCGGAGTTGAGCAGTTCGGTGGCCATCACCAGCAGCATCGAGCCGATCAAAAGCGCCCGCTCGACGCCGGTTTCGCCGAGTACCCAGCCCAGCGGCGCCAGCACGACGAAGGCCACCACTTCCAGCCGGAACGAGGATTCGTGCAGCCAGGCCGCACGCAATCCCTGCATCGACCACGTGGCCGCACGGAAGATGCCACGCGGCCCGCGCGGCAGGTGGCCGTAACTGTCAGCCACGGCGAGGGCCCCGGCGCTTGGACGCTTTGGTTCGATTCGACATGGTGGACACAGGCACCGACAACCGCGCAATTCTGCCACAGTGCCGGTCGAGCGTTCGTTGCGGCCTCACCGCCGCCGGACAGGCAATCACTGCGAGCGCAGGGCTTCGATCGGGTCCAGGAGCGAGGCCTTGCGCGCCGGGTAGTAGCCGAAGAACAGCCCAGTGACGATCGAGAACGTCGCCGCCAGCGCGATGACCTGGGCATTGAGCGCCACCGGCAGCGAGCCGATCTTGCCGACCACCAGCGCGCCGACGATGCCGATGGCGATGCCGATCACCCCGCCGATCAGCGAGATCAGCATGGCTTCGGTGAGGAACTGCAGGCGCACCGCCCGCGGCCCGGCACCGACCGCCATCCGCAGGCCGATTTCCTTGATCCGTTCGGTCACGCTGACCAGCATGATGTTCATGATGCCGATGCCGCCGATCACCAGGCACACCCCGGCCACCGCGCCGAGCAGCTTCGACATCAGGTTGGTGGTGGCGGTGCGGGTCGCGATGATCTGGCTCATGTTGCGCACGGTGAAATCGTCCTCGGCGCCGGGCTGGATGTCGTGGCGTTGCCGCAGCAGCGCCTCCACTTCGCCCTGCACGTATTCGATGTCGCGCACGTCGGCCACCGCCAGCGCGATCTGCATCACCGCGCCGGGCGGCAGGCCCATGCTGCCGAGCAGGCGCCGGCGACCGGTTTCCAGCGGCACCATGACGATGTCGTCCTGGTCCTGGCCGAAGCCGCCCTGCCCCTTCGGCACCAGCGTTCCGATGACCGTCAACGGCGTGCGGCCGAGGCGAATGACCTGGCCGACGCCCGAATCCTCGCCGAACAGCGTGCGGCGCACGGTATCGCCGATGATCACGCTGCGACCGTTTCCGCCGTAATCCTCGGCCGGGAACAGGTTGCCTTCCGCGATCTCCCAGCCGTTGATCTCGAAGAAATCGGGCTGTACGCCCTGCCAACTGGTCGATGCATTGTTCTCCGCGAATACCACCTGGCCGCCACCGCGCAGCACGCCGGTGACCAGCTGCACCTCGGGGATTTCCTCGCGGATGGCCTCGGCATCGTCGGCGGTGAGGGTGAAGAAGCTCGATGCACTCATCCGCGCGCCCCCGCCGCCTCGCCCGCCGGCCGGGGAAATGTCCAGCCGCTGGCTGCCCAGACCGGAGACCATCTTGTCGATCTCCTGCTGCGTGCCCTGGCCGATCGAGACCATCACGATCACCGCGGCGATGCCGATGATCACGCCCAGCGATGTCAGCGCACTGCGCAGCCAGTTGCCGCGCAAGGCATTGAACGCCGTCCCCAGCACGTCGCGGAACTTCATGCTGCGGCTCCCTGGCGACTCAGCACGCCGTCGAAGATTTCATAGACCGTGTCCGCATGCGCCGCGACGTGGGCGTCGTGGGTGATCAGGATGACGGTGTGGTCGGCATCGCGCAGGCGCTTGAACAGGGCGAGGATTTCCTCGCCGGTCCTGCTGTCGAGCGCGCCGGTGGGCTCGTCGGCCAGCAGGATCGGCGGATCGTTGACCAGCGCGCGGGCGATCGCCACGCGCTGCTGCTGGCCACCGGAAAGCTCGCTCGGCAGGTGGTGCGAACGCTCGCCCAAGCCCACCGTTTCCAGCAGCTTCTGGGCCTTCTCGCGCCGCTGCGCCGCCGGCACGCCGGTGTAGGTCAGCGGCATCGCCACGTTGTCCAGCGCACTCATGCGGGTCAGCAGGTGGAAGCCTTGGAACACGAAACCGATTTTCTCGCGGCGGATGGTGGCCAGCTCCTCGCGGTCAAGCCGCGAGACATCGACGCCGTCGCAGGCGTATTCGCCGGAAGTCGGGGTATCGAGGCAGCCGATCAGGTTCATCAGCGTCGATTTTCCCGAGCCGGACGGCCCCATGATCGCCACGAATTCACCGCGACCGACCACCAGGTCCGCATCGCGCAGGGCGACGACCTCGGCCTGCGTGCCCTGCGCATACACCTTCCTCAGATCCCGGGTGGCGATCACCGGGACCCTGCCGCGGGCAGGCGCCTCGCTCACTGGCGCCCCGCCGCCGAAGCCGAACGCTCGCCGGTCACCACTTCGTCGCCCGCGGCGATATTGCCGGAGACCTCCGTGCTGGTGCCGTCGCTGGCGCCGACGCGGACCATCGCCATCTCCGGCGTGCCGCCCACCAGCTTGTAAATGGGCGCACGACGCGCGTTGAGCTGGGCCTGGATCGCGCTGTCCCAACGCGCCTTGCGATCGTCGTCGAGCGTGGCGCGGAAGCCGGCGAACTGCTGCTGCATGCGCTCGCGGGCGCGCTGGCGCATCTGCGCCTGCATCGAGGCATCGCCGCCCCCCATGCGCACGCGCATGCCGCCGCCCATGCCGCCGCCGGTGATCCGGTTGCCGCCCTGCTGCGCCTGCGCCATCGCCTGCTGCATCTGCTTCATCCGCTCCTGCTGGCGCTTCTGCATCTCTTCCAGCGCCGCGTCGAAGGCCGCCTGCTGGTTCGGCTGCAGGTCGAGGCTGGCCGCCACGGCCTTGAGTTCCTCGCCGGCGCCAATGCCGCCCGCGCCGCGCTGCATCGCGCTGCGCATCGCGGCCTGCGGGTCGGCGGTGTTCTCGGCCGGCTTGTAACGCAGTGCCGCGTTCGCCAGCTTGAGCACGTTCTCGCGCTTGCTCACTTCGATTTCCGCGTTCACCGTCAGCCCCGGCAAGAGGGTGCCGTCGCTGTTGTCCACCGCGACCACGACCGGATAGGTCACCACGTTGTTGGTGGTGGTGGCGGACAGGCGCACCTGGTCCACCACGCCGCGGAACTGGCGGTCGGGGAAGGCGTCGGCGCTGAAGCTCACCGTCTGGCCGGTCTTGACCTGGCCGATGTCGGACTCGTCCACCGCCAGCTCGATCTTCATCTTGGAAAGATCCTCGGCAATGGTGAACAGCTCCGGCGCCTGCAGGCTGGCGGCCACGGTCTGGCCCGGCTCGATCTTGCGGGTCAGCACCACGCCGTCCACCGGCGAGCGGATCACCGTGCGCTGCAGGTTCACCCGGGTGGTCTGGGTGGATGCGGTCTGCTGGCGGATCTGCGCCAAGGCGCTGTTGACCTGCGCCTGCGCCTGCTGGACGGCGGTGCGCGCCAGGTCGATGTCGGCCTGCGAAACCAGTTGCTGGCGACCGAGCGCGGCCTTGCGGCCGTAATCCGCCTGCGCGTTGGCGAGACTGGCCTGCGCCTGCCGCAGCTGCGCCTGCGCGCTGGCGATCTGCGCGGAGCCTTGCGCGATCTGCGCCTCGTAGGTGGAGGGGTCGATCCGCGCCAGCACCTGGCCCTTGGTCACCCGGTCGTTGAAGTCCACCAGCACGTCGGTGACCTGGCCGGAAATCTGGCTGCCGACGGTGACGGTGGAAATCGCCGAAAGCGTGCCGGTGGCGGAAATCGCCACGCGGATGTCGCCACGCTCGACCTTGGTGGTCCGGAAGCCGGAATCGGCCTGCGCTTCCTTGCGGCTGGTCCACCACCAGCCGCCGGCGGCAAGCGCGACCACGGCGATCACGGCGGGAACGAGGAAACGCTTGCGGCGCTGCGCAGGATGTGGATTCGGCATGGCGGACCTGTATCGGGAAGGCTTCGCGGCCGGAACCGGCCGCGTCGGCTATTGTGAACGCGCGGGCATCGCCTTGGTTGACGTACCCGGTGGCCGGAACACCAGGCTCGCCACCGTGCCTTTGCCCGGCTCGCTCTGCAGGCCGATGTGCCAGCCGAAGCGTTCGGCCAGCCGCCTTGCCACGGTCAGCCCCATGCCCTTGGCCGTGTAATCGGAAATGTCGGCACGCCAGAACGGATCGAAGGCGCGTGCCATCGCATCCGCATCCATGCCGATGCCGGTATCGCGCACGTGCACGGCATCGGCTTCCACCTCGATGGCGATCCGCCCGCTCTCGGTGAAGCGGCAGGCATTGCGCAGGAACTGCGAGAGGATGTGGCCGATGACCCGCGGCGGTGCCTGCACTTCCGGGGCGGCATGGGTCACCACCTCCACCTCGACCGGCTTGCCTTCCAGCCAGTCCTGCGTGTTGGCCGCTTCCTCGTGGGCGATGTCCAGCACGCGCATCGGCTCGGAATCCACCGGCACGTCGGGATGCCGGGCGAGGATCAGGAAGGCATCCAGGACCTCGCCCATGTCGCGGGTGGCCGACTGGATGCGTCGCACTGACCGCATCCCGCGATCATCCAGGTCACCCGCCGCGAGCAGATCGCTGGCGACACGGATGACGGTCAGCGGCGTGCGCAGCTCGTGGCTGGCATCGCGGGTGAAGTCACGCTCGCGCTCGACGTAGGCCTGCACGCGCTCGGCCATGCTCGCCAGCGCATCGCCGAGCTGCGCAACCTCGTAGGTATTCGCATCCGGACGCACGCTGATCCGCAAATCGCTGCTTGGGGCATTGCGCGGATCCCAGGCCAGCACCGCCTCGGAAAGCCGGGCCACCGGTGCCACGACCCGCATGCTGCGGCGATAGCCGAGCAGCGAGATCAGGCCGATGCCCAGCACCGCCAGCGAACCGGCCAGCACCGACATCCAGAACACCAGTCGGTCTGACGTGCCGGGCGCCATCAGGAGATAGACGCGCCCGGCGGCCCGTTCGCTCACCAGGGCCAGACGCCACTTGCCCGGCATCTTGTGCATGCCGGGGGTGAGCGTGCGCAGCGGTGCCGGCACATTGTCGGGCATGCCGCCGGCGGGGACGAAAAACACCTGGAAGCTGACGCTTTTGCGCAAGTTGCGCTGGTCGCCGCGATCGACCTGCGCCCACGCGGCGTTGGCCTCGGTCATCATGCGCTGCTTGAGCAATGCATCGCGAAGCACGAGGCTGCCCAGATAGGTTCCCACCACCACGACCAGCGACGCCACGATCGCCTGCCGAATGAAGATCCAGCGGAGTTTCCCCGAGAGGTTCTCGTTCGGCGCCATGACGCCTTACGCCGGCGGCTGCTCGATGTCGGCGATGCGGTAGCCGGCGCTCTGCACGGTGTGCAGCAACGGCTTGTCGAACGGCTTGTCGATGACCTTGCGCAGGTTGTAAAGATGGCTGCGCAGGGTGTCCGAATCCGGCAGGCTGTTGCCCCAGATCTCGCGCTCGATTTCCTGTCGGCTGACCACGCGCGGCGATTCGCGCATCAGGATGGTCAGCAGCTTCAGTCCGATCGGCGAAAGCAGCAGTTCGCTGCCGCCGCGGGTGGCGCGCAGGCTGGCCGGATCCAGCACCAGATCGGCCACCTTGAGCACCTCGGAGCCGACCTGCCGGCGCTCGCGGCGGATCAGCACGCGCAGGCGTGCTTCCAGTTCCTGGATGGCGAACGGCTTGGTCAGGTAGTCGTCGGCGCCCGCGGACAGGCCGGTCAGCTTCTCGTCCAGCGTGTCGCGGGCGGTCAGCATGAGGATCGGCGTGGACTTGCGGGCTTCCTCGCGCAGGCGGCGGCAGACTTCCAGCCCGTCCATCCGCGGCAGCATCAAATCGAGGATGATGACGTCGTAGGTGTTCTCGGCCGCGAGGCGGAAACCGTCCAGTCCATCGACGGCGTAGTCCACTTCGAAGCCCTTGCTTTCCAGGTATTCACCGACCATCTCGGAAATGTTGCGGTTGTCCTCGATGATCAGGACAAGGCCGTTCGGCTCTTGCGTGTGCGGCATGGGCATCCCCTTCAGTTTTGTGAAGTCTCAAAGGGGGCCGGTGGAGAGAGCGTGAAGAAACCGGTCCGCACTCATTCCGAAGTGGCGCGCTTGACCGTCTCCCACAGCGCTTCCTGCGCGGCCAAGTCGAGCTGGTCGAATCGCTGCCCGCGTCGGGCGGCCTCGGCCTCCATCGCGCGGAAACGATGCTCGAACTTGAGGTTGGCACGACGCATCGCCGCCCCCGGATCGACCTTCGCCTGACGGGCCAGGTTGGCCGCCACGAACAGCACGTCCCCCAGCTCCTCTTCCAGTCGCCCCGCAACCGCTTCGTCCCCGGGCACGAGATCGCGGGCGCGGAATTCGGCCTCCAGCTCGTCCAGCTCCTCGCGCATCCGGACGATCACCGGCTGCCAGTCCGGCCAAGTGAAGCCGGTACGTGCCGCGCGGTTCTGCAGCTTCAGCGCCCGTTGCCATTCCGGCAGGCCGCGGGCGATGCCGGCCAGCGCCGAGGTGTCGGCGACACCACGCGCCGCGCGCTCGGCCTGCTTGTGCGCTTCCCAGGCCTCGGTCTGGGCATCGGCATCGCGGATTTCGGCCTCACCGAACACGTGCGGGTGCCGGCGCCACATCTTTTCGGTGATGCCTTCCGCCACGTCGGCGAAATCGAAGGCGCCCGCTTCCTCGGCCATCCGGGCATGGAACACCACCTGCAGCAGCAGGTCACCGAGTTCTTCGCGCAGATCCGCCATGTCGCCGCGATCGATCGCATCGGCCACTTCATAGGCCTCTTCGATGGTGTACGGCACGATGCTGGCGAAATCCTGCGCGCGATCCCACGGGCAGCCGGTTTCCGGGTCGCGCAGGCGGGCCATGATGTCGAGCAGTCGCTGGATGGGCATCGGCGGAATCGTGGATCGGGTTGCGCCGATTGTAGGCCGGGCGCTCAGCCGGCAAGGATCGCCTGCGCAAGGCCGGGATCGCCGCTCGCGATGAAGTCGCCGTTGAGCAGCGTTTCGCGCTGGTTGTAGCGGAACGGCCGGCCGCGCGGATCCAGCAGCACGCCGCCGGCGCCTTCGAGGATGGCCTGCCCGGCCGCGGTGTCCCATTCGCTGGTGGGGCCGAAGCGCGGGTAGAGATCGAGCAGGCCTTCGGCGATCCGGCAGAACTTGAGCGAGGAACCGAGGCCGATGACCTCGGCGCCGGGGAAGCGGGCGATCACCGCATCGGTCCGCGCATCGCGGTGCGAGCGGCTGGCGGCAATCACCAGCGGGGATTCGGGCGAGCGGCGGGTGGAGATCGGGCGTTCGCCTCCGGCATCGCGCCGGAAAGCGCCGTGTGCCGCGCCGCCGTGCCACAACACGCCGTCCACCGGCTGCTGGATCACCCCGAATAACGCCTCGCCATCGTCGATCAGCGCGATGTTGACGCTGAACTCGCCGTTCTTCTTGACGAACTCGCGGGTGCCGTCGAGCGGATCCACCAGCCAGAAACGCGTCCAGTCGTGACGGGCGACGAAGCAGGCATCGGCGGATTCCTCGGACAGCACCGGGATGTCCGGCGTCAGTGCCGCCAGCCCGGCGACGATCGTGCGATGCGCCGCGAGATCGGCGGCGGTCACCGGCGAGGCATCGGCCTTGTTCGACACTTCGAAATCCAGCGCGTACACCGCCATGATCTCGGCGGCCGCGGCATGGGCGATGGCGATGACGCCTTCGCGCACCTGCGCGTCGAGGCTCATCGCCCGGCCTCCAGCCACTCGCGCACGATGAACAGCGCCGCGATCGCCCGGCCGTCGGAGACATCTTCGCGTTCGACCAGCTCGCCGAGCCGAGCGATCGGCCAGCGCACCTGCTCCATCGGCTCCGGCTCGTCGCCCGGCAGCGATTGCGGATAGAGATCCCGCGCCAGCACCACGTGGGCGGTGTGGGTCATGTAGGAGGGCGATTGCGCCAGCTCGCGCAGCACCCGCAGCTCGCGGGCGCCGAAGCCGGCTTCCTCCATCAACTCGCGGTTGGCGGCCTCCTCGATGCCCTCGCCCGGATCGATCGCGCCCTTCACCGGGCCGAGTTCGTAGCGCCCCATGCCGGCGGCGTATTCGCGCACCAGGAGCACCGTGTCCGGATCGGGCATCGCCACCACGATCACCGCACCCGGCCCCTGCGCGACGAGGCGACGATAAAGCCGACGCTCGCCGTTGGAAAACTCGAGGTCGAGTTCCTCCACGACGCGTCCGCCGCCGTCATCGAGGCAGCGGGTGGCGTGGATCCGCGGTGGCGTGCGGCTCATCGGCACACCCCGCGTGACCGGCGATAATGCTGGGCATGCAGAACGATGTTCATCTGGGTTCCATCTTATCCGAGGCCGATGGCTGGCAGGCACGCGATCTCGCCGTGCTCTGGCATCCCTGCACGCAGATGCGCGAGCACCCGCGCGAGCTGCCGCTGGTGCCGATCGCCTCCGGCCGGGGGGCGTGGCTGGTCGGCATGGACGGACGCCGCTACCTGGATGCGATTTCAAGCTGGTGGACGAATATCCACGGCCACGCCGAAGCGCGCATCGCCGCGGCCATCGCGCGTCAGGCCGGCACGCTGGAACAGGTGATCCTGGCCGGCTTCTCGCACGCACCGGCCATCGAGCTGGCGGAGCAACTGCTGTCCATCGCCCCGCGCCAGCGCGGCCGCGCGCCGCTGGCCAAAGTGTTCTACGCGGACAACGGCTCGGCCGGGGTCGAAGTCGCGCTGAAAATGGCCTTCCACTGGTTCCGCAATGCCGGCGAGCCGCGTCGCACCCGTTTCGTCGCGCTGGAAAACGGCTATCACGGGGAAACCCTGGGCGCGCTTTCGGTCGGGGACATCCCGCTGTATCGGCGCACCTACGCGCCGCTGCTGTCGGAGTGCCTGTTCACGCCGTCGCCCGATGCCTTCGACGCGCTTCCCGGCGAGACTGCCGAGGCCTGCGCGCTGCGCGCCGCCGATGCGCTGGCCACCGTGTTCGATCGCCACCCCGGCGAGATCTGCGCGGTCATCGTCGAGCCGCTGCTGCAATGCGCCGGCGGGATGCGCATGCATCATCCGGCCTATCTGCGGCGGGTGCGCGAGCTCTGCGACGCGCACGGCAGCTTCATGATCGCCGACGAGATCGCCACCGGCTTCGGTCGCACCGGCACCCTGTTCGCCTGCGAGCAGGCCGGCATCCAGCCCGACCTGATGTGCGTCTCCAAGGGGCTCACCGGCGGCTTCCTGCCGCTGGCCGCGGTGCTGGCCACGCAATCGCTCTACGACGGTTTCCTCGATGAATCGCGCGAACGCGCCTTCCTGCATTCGCACAGCTACACCGGCAATCCGCTGGCCTGCGCGGCGGCGCTAGCCTCGCTGGAGATCTTCCGCGAGGACGACGTGCTGGCACGCAACCAGCGGACCACCGCGACGATGGCCGGGCACGCCGCGGGCATCGCAAGGCTGCCGCACTTGGCCGACGCTCGGCAGCTCGGCATGGTCTGCGCCTTCGAACTGGGCCGCGACGGTGATCGCCATGCGCCTTTCGATCCGGCGCTGAAGATCGGCCGGCGCGCCTACGTGGCGGCGCTCGAGCGTGGCGTGATCCTGCGCCCACTGGGCGACGTGCTGTACTGGATGCCGCCCTATTGCGCGGAAGATTCCGATCTGGAGCTGCTGGCGGAAGTCACCGCCGAGGTGATCACGGAGGCCACCCGATGCGCATGACCCGCGTCCATGTCGACATGCCACTGGCACCGGGCGATGTCGTGGCGCTGCCCGAGCAGGCGGCCGGCCATCTGGTGCGCGTGCTGCGCCTGGCCGATGGCGATGCCTGCGTGCTCTTCAATGGCGACGGGCACGATCACGATGCCCGCCTGCTGGAATGCGGCAAGCGCGGCGCGCGGGCCGAGATCATCGCGCGACGGGAGATCGCCAATGAATCGCCGCTGGCCATCACCCTGCTGCAGGGGATCGCACGCGGAGAATAGATGGACCTCATCCTGCAGAAAGCCACGGAACTCGGCGTCGCCGCCATCGTCCCGGTCCACAGCGAGCGCAGCGAAGTGCGGCTGGAGGGCGCGCGCGCGGAAAAGCGCCTCGCGCACTGGCGCGGCGTGGTGGTGTCCGCCTGCGAACAGAGCGGACGCGCACGAGTTCCGGATGTCGCCGCGCCACTTCCGCTCGCCCAAGCCGTGGCACGGCCGGGATTGCCGGGCAGCCGCTTCCATCTGTCACCGCTGGCCGAGGCAGGCATCACGGCGCTGGCGATGCCCGACGACGGGCGACTGCTGGTCGCCGTCGGGCCGGAAGGGGGATGGTCGCCACGCGACCTGCAAGCGCTGGAGTCCGCGGGATCACGCGGGCGCCGGCTCGGGCCGCGCATCCTGCGGACGGAAACCGCCGGGCTCGCGGCGATTGCCGCCTTGCAGCTTCGCTTGGGGGATCTCGGCTGATCGATCAGCCGGCGAGCGCTTCGCCCAGCATCGCTTCCACCCGATCCATGTCCGGGATCAGGACCTGTTCGCCTTGGTAAAGCACCGGCACCGCGACGTCGTCCGCGCCGGTGGATTCGGATGCGGTCATTTCCTCCAGCGTGGAGGGCGAGACCGTGACCAGTCGCGGGAAGCCCTGGGTCAGCACGCCGAAGAAGGGCATGCGCGGATTGCCGCCCAGCGCCTTCAGCACCAGCGCGCGCCGGCCACGCAGGTTGCGCTCCGGCCCGCCCTGTCCGGCCAGGGTCGGGAAGTCCACCAGCGGCACCTGCCAGCCACGCCAGCGCACCTGCCCGAGCAGCCATTCCGGGGCATTCTCGATCGGCTCGGGATCCACCACCGACAGGATCTCCGCGATGCTGGCGTTGGGCAGCAGCAGGCTGTCACCGGCCACCTGGATCATCACCCCGCGCAATTCGCCGGAATCGTTGCTCATCTCGTTCATTCTGCTTCCTGGGTCTGCCAATGCGCGCGAATCGCGGTGGCGAGCGCGGGCGGCAAGTGCGGCGCGGCACCGCGGCTGATCAAGAGCGCCGGCACCTGATGGTCGTAGCACCCTTCGGCGGCCTGCGCGAACAGGGCGCCGCCGGCCTGCTGGAAGCGCATCGCCGGCGCAACGAAATCCTCGGTGGTGCCGCTCAGCAAGGCGATCGCACTGGCGGCCGCCGGCAGTGCTTCGAGCAGGTCGGCAAAGCTGCGGTTCGAGCCTTCGGCGGCAAAGCGGAGTTCGCGGCCATCGCGCTGCAGGGAAAGCCCCGGCGCAACGATGTGCACGTGGCCGGGAAGCGGCACCTTGCCGGCCTCGGCCAGCACCACCGGCATGCGGCTGGCCCGCGACATCTGCCGCACCAGTCGATCGTAATGGCCGGCATCCAACCATTGCTGGACCAGCACCGGCACGGGGAAATCCGCGGGCAGCAGCTGGAGGATCTGGCGAAGCGGATCCGGTCCGCCGATGCCGCCTGCGAGCACGAGAGCGCCCTCATTGCCGAAGCCGGCAGTCCCAGGCTCGGGCCCGGCGGTGGTCGCCGTCGATCCGGTCGAATCGACAGCCGGCGCATCGTCATCGACCAGGCTCAATCCCGCGATGCGCTCGGCCAGGTGCTCGAGTCTCCCGTGAAGAGTGCCCGCAGAAGCCGGGCTCGCCGATGGCAGCGGCTCGTCGGTGAGCGCCCAGTTCCCGGGAGCCAGGGCGGGGGCCGGTGCGGGCGGCTCCGGTACCGGGCGTTCGAAATCCTGCCACTGGTCTTCGGCATCGCCGGCGTCGAAACGTTCCAATTCGCCGAAGGCCTGTTCGTAGGCTTCATCCGGCGCGGCCTGGGGCGGCTCCAGGGGCGCCAGCGCGCCGCGGTAGCTGGCATCTGCCGCATCCGGAGCGCTTACCGGCGGCAATGCGACTTCGGCGGCATCGACTTCGTAGGAGATCCAGCTTGGTGCTTCGGGCGATGGTGCCGGCAGCGCATCCTCGAGACTGTCCAGGATCGAAGGCGGCGCATCGGATAAATCCGGTGCGGTTTCCAGGCCTTCCATCGCGCCGGACAGCGCTCCGTTTTCTTCCGTCAGTGCGGGTGCGGACGGGATCGCATCGGCGTCGAACTCGATGTTCCAGTCCGCAAGATCCGGCAAGCCCGCATCCACCGACGCCGGAAGTGCAGCGGCCTCATCAGCTGGGTCGACCGCAATCTCGACGACCTCCGCATCGAGACCCCGGGCTTCCGGCACGCTTGCAACCGGATGGGGGGCGGCAGACATGGCCTCGACCGGCAGCCCCGCCTCGACCCCTTCGACGGATTCGACCACCTCGGCCGCGTCGGACGATCCGACGGCGGGGTCGGCATCCGTCACGGTCGCCGGTTCCGGCGCGGGTCCGCCCGAATCGCCATCGGCATCATCCGGTTCATGCCCGGCCGGGAGCACGTCGCGATGCCCCTGCAGCTTCGCCGCGAGGTGGCGCGCCCAACGGGCGGCCTCCCAGCCATCGCGGGCGCGCAGCAACGCGGCTTCCTCGAACAGGATCTGGCAACTGGGATCGACCAGCAGGTCATCGAAACGCTCCAGCGCGTCCTCGACTTCCGCGTCCATCAGCACCACCACGTTGCCCGGCGCCAGTGCCAGCACGTCCTGCGCGCTCGCCAGCAGCGGATCGAACACGGCGATCGGTTCCACGCCGGCTTCGGTCATCGCGGCCTTCAGCCGCTCCGCATCCTCCCCGCTGCGCGCCAGCAGGACCGTCCTGGTCTCATTCACGTCCCAATCCCAATAGTTCGTTGACGTTGCGGAGCAGCTCCGGCTCCTGGTAGGGCTTGCCGAGGTAACGGTTCACCCCGAGATCGAAGGCGCGCTGGCGATGCTTGTCGCCGGTGCGCGAGGTGATCATGATGATCGGCACGTGGCGCAGATGAGCATGGCGCTTCATTTCCGCGGCCAGCTCGTAGCCGTCCATGCGCGGCATCTCGATGTCCAGCAGCATCAGATCCGGCACGCGCTCCTCGAGGCGTTCCAGTGCGTCGATGCCGTCCTTCGCCAGCGCCACCTCGAAGCCATTTCGGCCCAGCACGCGGCCGGTCACCTTGCGCATGGTGATGGAGTCGTCGACCACCATCACCAACGGCACCCTCTCGGCATCCACCGCCTGCACCGGCGCGGACTCGGTGGCCTTGCCCTGCGCCAGACGTGCGGCATGGCGACGCGCCAACGGTGCGATGTCGAGAATGATCATCACCCGGCCATCGCCCATCACCGTGGCACCGAAGATGCCCGGCACCGACGCGATCTGCGGCCCGGTCGGCTTCACCACGATTTCGCGGTTGCCGATGATCTGGTCGACGCCCACGGCGACGCGGAGGTCGCCCGCGCGCACCAGCAGCAAGGGCTGCTGCAGCTGGCCTTCGGCCTGTGCCGGCGCGCGATCGAGCAGCACGCCGAGATCGTGGACCGCATAGTCCTCGCCACCGTAGCGATGCGTCGCGCCCTCGCTGCGGTAGGCCTCGCGATCGATGCGCGAAACGCCGCGCACCGAGGCCACCGGCACCGCGAACGTGTCTTCGCCGATGCGGACGAATACCGCCTGCGTCACCGCCAGCTTCTGCGGCAAGTGCAGCGTGAAGCGGGTGCCCTGCCCCGGGTTCGAGGCGATTTCCAGGCTGCCGCCGATCTGGCGGACCTCGTTGTCGACCACGTCCAGGCCCACGCCGCGGCCGGACAGCTGGCTCAGCTCGCTCGCGGTGCTGAAGCCCGGCAACAGGATGAGATTGTCGATGGCGGCATCGGACACGTCCTCGCCCGCGGCGATCAGGCCGCGTTCCTCGCCGCGGCGGCGAACGGCGGCACGGTCGATGCCGGCCCCGTCGTCGCTTACCGCGAGCACGACTTCCGAACCTTCCTGGCGGACCATCAGGCGGATCTCGCCGCTCTCCGGCTTGCCGGCGGCCGCGCGCGCTTGCGGCGCCTCGATGCCGTGCGCAACGGCGTTGCGCAGCAAATGTTCCAGCGGGCCGAGCATGCGATCGAGCACGTTGCGATCGAGTTCGCCATGCGCACCGTCCAGCGTGAACTGCGCCGACTTGCCGGCATCACCGGCGGCCTGGCGGACCACCCTGCGCAGACGCGGCAGGACGGTTTCGACCGGCACCATGCGCGTGCGCATGAGGCCTTCCTGCAGCTCCGTGCTCACCCGCGACTGCTGCAGCAACAGGGTTTCGTACTGACGGGTGAGGTCTTCCAGCGAGCCTTGCAGGCTGCTCATGTCGTTGGCGGATTCGCCCAGCGCCCGCGAAAGCTGCTGCAAGGTGGAGAAGCGATCGAGTTCAAGCGGATCGAACGCCGGATCGGCGGTTTCCTGCTCACGCTGGTAGCGCGCGATGATCTGTGCTTCGGTCTCGATCTCGAGGCGGCGCAGCTGGTCGCGCAATCGCGCGTTGGTCTGCTCCATTTCGCCCATGGCGCCTCGGAACGCCCCCAGCTGCTGTTCCAGACGCGAACGGTAGATCGCGACTTCACCGGCGTAGTTCACCAGGCGGTCGAGCAGGTCGGCACGGATGCGGACCATTTCCTGCGGCGCGCGTGCACCCTGCTCGCCGCTCTCGTCGCCGCTCATGACCGGCTCGGACAGTGCCGGCAGCTCGACCGTGATCGGCTGCGCGTCGGCAACGGCGACTTCACCGATGGCCTCGCCGCGTGCGCGACGGACCAGCGAGGACACCAGAGCATCGGCCGGATGGATGGCGCGACGACGCGAGACCCGGCCGAGCATCGCATGCAGGCGGTCGAGCGCCTTTTCGAGCAGCGGCAGGTCATCGTCGGTCAGCGCGACGCGGTCCTCGGCCACCGATTCAAGCAGGCTTTCGACCGCGTGGCCGAGATCGCCGATGGACATGATGCCGGCCATGCGCGCACCACCCTTCAGGGTGTGCAGGTCGCGTTGCAGCGCAACCAGTGCATCACGGTCGGCGTGGTCGGCACGCAGGCGCGCGGCCAGGCCATCGCCGTGATCGAGCAGGTCGTGGCCTTCCTCGATGAACACGTCGAGGAGATCCTCGTCAAGGCCCGGGATGTCGAGCGGACGCGCCGGCCCGATCTCGTCGTCCACCTCGACGCGCTCGGCTTCGAGACGTTCGGCTTCGAGACGTTCGGCTTCGAGACGTTCGGCTTCGAGACGCTCGGCTTCGAGACGTTCCGCTTCGAGACGTTCGGCTTCGACGCGGGCAATTTCGAGCCAACCGGCCTCGAGACGTTTCGCTTCCGCAAGATCTGCTTCGAGGCGCTCCGCTTCGAGGCGCTCCGCTTCGAGACGCTCGGCTTCGAGGCGTTCCGCTTCGAGACGTTCGGCTTCGAGGCGTTCCGCTTCGAGACGTTCGGCTTCGAGGCGTTCGGCTTCGAGGCGTTCGGCTTCGAGGCGTTCCGCTTCGAGACGTTCGGCTTCGAGGCGCTCCGCTTCGAGACGCTCGGCTTCGAGACGTTCGGCTTCGAGACGCTCGGCTTCGAGGCGTTCCGCTTCGAGACGCTCGGCTTCGAGACGTTCGGCTTCGAGGCGGTCGG
>JAEXAG010000014.1 GCA_023394655.1 Pseudomonadota bacterium | reverse complement strand
CTCGACTTCCCCGCGCATCGTGGCCAGGGCTTCGTCGGCGATGCGCTTTCCATCCAGGATCCGGGCGGCGGTGGTCATTCGGGCGGGCCTCGAAGCAAAAACGGGCGGACATTATCGCGCGCTCCGTGCCCCGGCGTGCGGTTCGGGCCGGATCAGGGGTCCGGGACGAACTTCAGCACGTTGCCGTTGATGCAGTAGCGCAGGCCGGTCGGCGGTGGGCCGTCCTCGAACACGTGGCCGAGATGGATGCCGGAACTGGCGCTGCGCACTTCGACGCGGCGCATGCCGTGGCTGTCGTCGCGGTGCAGTTCCAATGCGCCTTCGACCGGATTGAAGAAGCTCGGCCAGCCGCTGCCGCTGTCGAACTTGGCATCGGAGCGGAACAGCGCCGCGCCGGTGATCGGATCGACATAGGTGCCCGGCCGCTTCTCTTCCAGGTGCATGCCGCTGCCCGGCCGCTCCGTGCCCTGCTCGAAGGCGATGCGTTGCTGCTCGGGTGTCAGCAGGTGGAAGCCCAGCCAGCGCCAGAAGGCCGGGGCATCGCCGTCGTAGCCGGTGTAACGCGCCACTTCCCGGCCGGACTCGAACAGCACGATGGTCGGCGTGGCGAACAAGGCCTTTTCCAGCGTCCAGCCGGCGGGTGCGGCGGGCGAAAGCGAGCGCGCCACCGGCACCTCGGCCTGCCAATGATCCAGCACGTCCGTCTTGAATTGCCGGCAATAAGGACAGGTCTCGGCCTCGAACACCACCAGCTGCCGCTCGGCATCGAGCGTGGCGGGATCCAGTGGCGCGTGGCCGCCGCCTTCCAGCCCGTAAGGGACGCCGGTGCCGCCGAGTCCGCAATAGCCGTTCGGGTTCTTCACCAGATAGTCCTGATGGTATTCCTCGGCGCGGATGTAGGTCCGAAGCGGCTCGATCTCGGTGACGATGGGCCCGAAACCGGCACGCGTCAGTGCTTGCTGGTACACGTCGCGGGTCTGCACGGCCAGCGCCAGTTGCGAAGAATTGGATCCGTAGATCGCGCTGCGGTAATTGCTTCCGATGTCGTTGCCCTGCCCGTCGGCCTGGGTGGGATCGTGGTTTTCCCAGAAGGCGGCGAGGATCGTCGCCAGCTCCACCCGCTTCGGGTCGAAAGTGACCTTCACCACTTCCGCGTGGTTGCGCGCCGAAGCGCGACCGCGCTGGATCTCGCGTTCGAGCGCCAGCACTTCGTCATAGCCGGCATTCGCGTCATCACCATTGGCATAGCCGGATTCCACGTGCAAAACACCCGGAATGGCCGCCATGCGCCGCTCCGCGCCCCAGAAACACCCCATTCCGAAAACGATCGATTCGGTTTGCGCATTCATCTGTCTGTCTCCCGATGGCAGCAAAGGACTGGCTCCCGGCGGCCGCAACATGAACATCACCAGCAGACCGGCCACGGCCAAGGCGATCAGCACGGCGACGATGTTCGTTTTCATGCCCGGTTGGACCCCGCCGCCGCGCCGGGGTTCCCGCCGTCAGAGCCGCACGAGGCGCTCGATCGCCGCATCCAGCGTGGCCTCGCTCTTTGCGAAGCACAGCCGCAGCAGGCGCTGCCCTTCGGGCGGTCGTTGGTAGAACGGCGAAAGCGGCACGCCGGTGACGCCGTGCTCGATGGTCAACCAGCGGCTGAACCCGATGTCGTCCATGTCGCTCACCGCCGAGTAATCGACCAGCTGGAAATAGCCTCCGGGCACCGCCAGCGGGCGGAACTTCGTGGTCAGCAACTGCTCGCGGAAGCGGTCGCGTTTCTCCTGGTAGAACGCGCCGAGCGTCTGGTAGTGCTCCGGTTCGGCCTCGATCATCTCGGCGAACGCGGCCTGCGCGGGGTGGAACGTGCAGAAGGTGTTGTACTGGTGCACCTTGCGCAGCTCGGTGGTGAGCGCGGGCGGCGCCACCACGTAGCCGACCTTCCAGCCCGTGCAGTGGTAGGTCTTGCCGAAACTCGAGATGACGAAGGCACGCTCGCGCAATTCCGGGTAATACAGCGCGGATTCGTGGCGCGCGCCGTCGTACACAATGTGCTCGTAGACCTCGTCGGAGATCAGGTAGAGCCCGTGTTGCCCGAGGATGGCGGCAAGTTCGCGCATGTCGTCGGCATCGAGCATCGCGCCGGACGGGTTGTGCGGCGTGTTGGTGATGATCATCCGGGTCTTCGGGGTGATGGCATCGCGCACCTTTTGCCAATCCGGGGCGAAGGTTTCCGCATCCAGCGCGACATGCACCGCACGCGCCCCCGCCAGCTCGATGGCCGGCTCGTAGCAGTCGTAGCTGGGGTCGAGCACGATCACTTCCTCGCCGGCGCGCACCACCGCATGCACGGCATCGAAGATCGCTTCGGAGGCACCGCTGGTGACGGTGATTTCGGCATCCGCATCCGGGCGCACGCCGTAGCAGCGCTCGGTCTTGCCGGCGATCGCCGCACGCAGGCCCGGCGTGCCGGTCATCATCGCGTACTGGTTGGCGCCTTCGCGCATCGCGCGCTCGAGCGCATCGACGAGTCGCCCGGGCACCGCGAAGTCCGGAAAGCCCTGCCCGAGGTTGACCGCGCCGTGCTGCGCGGCCAGTTGCGACATCACGGTGAAGATGGTGGTACCGACGTTGGGAAGCTTGCTCTGCATGTCCTGGCGGTTGAATGGCCCGGGCTCGAGTGTACGCGGCCCAAGTTAAGATGAGGCACCTCCACGCCCCGTGCCGCCGTGCCCGCTTCCCTGCCGCCCCTGCTCGCCGTGCGCGGACTGTCGTTCTCCCACAACGAGGAGCCCCTGTTCGGCCCGCTGGATTTCAGCGTGGAGGCCGGCGAAGCGCTGCTGGTGCGCGGCGACAACGGGGTCGGCAAGACCACCCTGCTGCGGATCCTCGCCGGGCTCTTGCGCGCCGATGGCGGCGAACTCGAAGTGGAAGGCGCCCCTGCGGACCGCGAGCGCCGCGCCCGGGGCATCGCCTACCTCGGCCACCTCCCGGCGTTCAAGGCCGATCTCACGGCGCTCGAGAACCTCGAGTTCCTGTGCGCGCTGCATGGCCGCCGACCGAACCGCAAGCTGGACGAGGCGATGACGATGGTGGGGCTGGCCGGTTACGAGGACAGTCTTTCGCGAACCCTGTCGGCCGGGCAGAAGAAGCGGCTGTCATTGGCCCGGATGTGGCTGTCGCCGGCGCCGTTGTGGCTGCTCGACGAGCCCTACGCCAACCTGGATCTGGGCGGCATCGATCTGGTCAACCGCCTGATTTCCGCGCATCTTGCGGATGGCGGTGCCGCACTGGTCACCACGCACGGTGCCTACGCCGCGCCGCCGGTCCGGACCCGCGAGCTGCGCATGACCCGAGCCGCACTGCACGAAACGGGGGCCGTCGCGTGATCGGCGCCGCACGCGCCATGCTCGTGCGCGACCTGCGCCTGCTCTGGCGTCGGCGCGGCGATGCCTTCCAGCCGGCGCTGTTCGCGGTGCTGGTGGTGGTGCTGTTCGCCCTGGGGCTGGGCGGTGAAAAGACCCTGCTCGCGAAGGTCGCGCCCGCCGTGCTGTGGCTCGCGGTGCTGCTTTCGGGCCTGCTCTCTCTGGACAGCCTGTTCCGTAGCGATGCCGAGGACGGCTCGCTGGACCAATGGCTGCTGGCACCGGTGCCGCTTTCCTGGCTGGTGGGCGCGCGCATCCTCGGGCACTGGCTGACCACGGCCCTGCCGGTCCTGCTGGCGATGCCCCTGCTGGCGGAGCTGATGCACCTGCCGCGCGCCCAATGGGGGATGCTGCTGGCGACCCTGCTGCTCGGCACGCCCCTGCTCAGCATGGTGGGTGCGGTGGTGGCGGCCCTGACCGTGGGCATGCGGCGGGCCGGCATCCTGCTGGCGCTCCTAGCCTTGCCGCTCTATGTCCCGATCCTGGTGTTCGGTGCCGGCGCGGTGGTGGCATCGGCGCAGGGCCTCGATGCCAGCGGCGCGCTGCTCATGCTCGCCGCCGGGGTGGCCGCGGCCTCGGTGTTGGCGCCGCTGGCCGCCGCCGCCGCCATCCGAATCGCGCTGGCCGGCGAATGACGGGGAATCGCGCTTGCGCTTGAGCCAAGTCAACTCGGCCGTAACATCCGATGAACGACAATGGCCGCCGCCATGACGGATCACGTTGCCCCGCGACCTGGACCGGCATGCCCCTCAACCCAATGGAGATCTCCATGAAACTGCATTCCACCCTGCTGGCCGCGTCCGTCCTGCTGGCCCTGACCGCTTGCAACAAGCCGGCGGAAGCGCCGGTCGCCGACACCACCCCCGCCCCGGCCGCCGAAGCGCCGGCGCCTGAAGCCACCCCGGCCGACACCACCGCCCCGGCTGCCGATGCCGCCCCGGTGGCCGCCGCCGGCGAGTGCGCCTTCAACCTGGAAGGCAACGACGCCATGCAGTTCAACGTGAAGAACATCGACGTTCCGCGTTCCTGCACCGAGTTCACCATCAACCTGAAGCACACCGGCACCATGCCGGTCGCCGCGATGGGCCACAACGTGGTGATCGCCAAGTCCGGCGACATCAACGGCATCGCCGCCGATGGCGCCACCGTGAAGCCCGACCACGTCAAGGCCGGCGACACCCGCGTCGTGGCCCACAGCAGCATGGTGGGGGGTGGCGAGAGCACCTCGGTGACCTTCGAGGTCTCCAAGATCGCCGATGGCGGCTTCTCGTTCTTCTGCTCGTTCCCGGGCCACGCCGCCCTGATGAATGGCACCCTGACCCTGAAGTGATCCTGCCCGTGCCGGCATCTCCGGCCACGGCATCGGACGCCCGCCTCGCGCGGGCGTCCTGCCATCCGGCCGGACGCGTGGTTCCTGCCCCAAAACGTCACGCCGGATTCGGCGGGCTGTTATCCTTCACTGTCCTTTCACGGCATGGTCGCAGGCGTTTCGACCCATGCCGCGCCGCCTGAATGCAACGCATGAATCCCCTCGTCCGCTGGTTCCACCAACTCGGTTCCCCACCGTACTTCGACCGCTTCGCGGCGCGCTGGACGCCATGGGCATATGGCATCGGCGGCATTCTCATGCTGATCGGCATGGCATGGGGGCTGAACTGGCTGGCGCCACTCGGCGACCGATTTGCCATTCCCGCGGACCGCTGGCAAGGCGAAGTCTTCCGCATCATCTACATCCACGTGCCTGCGGCCTGGATGAGCATGGGCATCTTCGTCGGCATGGCGATTTATGCCGCCATCGCCCTGGTGTGGCGGATCAAGCTCTGCGAAATCCTGGCGATGGCCTGCGCGGCACCGGGTGCGGCCTTCACGCTGGTCACGCTCCTGACCGGCTCGATCTGGGGTGGCGGCAGCTGGGGGGCCTGGTGGGACTGGGACCCGCGGCTCACCACCGAGCTGATCCTGTTTTTCATGTACCTCGGCGTGATCGGGCTTTACCACGCGATCGAAGACCGCCGCGCCGCGGCCCGCGCCGCCTGCTTCCTGGCAATCGTCGGCGTCGCATTGTTGCCAGTGATCCGTTACTCGGTGCTGTGGTGGAACTCGCTGCATCAAGGGCAGACCATCAAGCTCTTCGGTCAATCTTCCATGGATGCATCGATGCAGGGTCCGCTGTGGATCATGGTGCTCGGCACCCATGTCTGGTTCGTCGGCTCCCTGCTGGCCCGGGCACGCGCCGACAACCTGCGCCGCGAGGCCGGCAAGGACTGGGTGCTGAGGCGATTGGAGCAGCCAGCCACATGAATCTCTTCTACACCGCCGACGGCAACGTCATCCATGAACACTTCATTCTTGCCGCCTACCTGGTGTTCGTGGTCGTGATGGCTTGGGATTGGCTGGCCCCCAGGTTGCAGGTTGCCGCCGCGTTGCGCGCCGCGCGGCAAGTCGCGCGCCGCCGCGCCAGCCGCACCGGCCAAGGAAAAACGACACCATGAACCCGACCCGCAAGCGCCGCCTGATCGGCGTGCTCCTGATCCTCGCGGCAGCCGCCATCGCCATCACCCTCGGCGCCCTGGCGCTGCAACGCAACGTCGCCTACCTCTACACCCCGGCGGAAGTCCTGCGTGGCGAGGCCGGCGAGCGGGCGCGCTTCCGCCTCGGCGGGATGGTGGCCGCCAATTCGTTCCAGCGCACGCCGGGCTCGATGGAGTCGCGCTTCGAAGTCGATGACGGCGATGCGCGGCTGCCCGTGGTCTACAACGGCATCCTCCCCGACCTGTTCCGCGAGAACCAGGCCGTGGTCGCCACCGGCCGCATGGAAAACGGCGTGTTCGTCGCCGAACAGGTGCTGGCCAAGCACGACGAGACCTACATGCCCAAAGAAGTGGCCGACAAGATGGGCGCGGCGCACAAGAAGCACGGCGTGGAAGACGCGCCGGCGGCAGCCGACTGATGCTGCCCGAACTCGGACATTTCGCGCTCTGCCTGGCGCTGCTGGTGGCGGTGCTGCAATCGGTGCTGCCGCTGGCCGGTGCGCATCGCGGGCGCACGGAGTGGATGGCCATTGCGCGACCGGCCGCCTACGCCCAGCTCGCGCTGGTGCTGCTTTCCTTCATCATCCTGACCCACGGCTTCGTCTCCCAGGATTTCTCGCTGCGCTACGTGGCCGACAACAGCAACTCCCTGCTGCCGGTCATCTATCGCTTCACCGCGGTCTGGGGCGCCCACGAAGGCTCGCTGCTGCTGTGGGTGCTGGTGCTGGCCGGCTGGACCGCCGCGGTCGCCGCGTTCTCGCGCCATCTGCCGCTGCCGGTGGTTTCGCGCGTGCTTGGCGTGATGGGCATCGTGGCGATCGGCTTCCTTGCGCTGCTGCTGTTCACCAGCGATCCCTTCCGCCGCCTGCTGCCGGCCGCCGTCGAAGGCCGCGACCTGAACCCGCTGCTGCAGGATCCCGGCATGATCCTGCACCCGCCGATGCTCTACCTCGGCTACGTCGGCTTTTCGGTGCCGTTCGCATTCGCCATCGCCGCCCTGCTGGACGGCCGCGTGGACGTGCGCTGGCAGCGCTGGACCCGGCCCTGGACCAACGTCGCGTTCGGTTTCCTCACCCTCGGCATCGGCCTCGGGAGCTGGTGGGCCTATTACGAGCTCGGCTGGGGCGGCTGGTGGTTCTGGGATCCGGTCGAGAACGCCAGCTTCATGCCCTGGCTGGTCGGCGCGGCGCTGATCCACTCGCAGGCCGTGACCGAGAAGCGCGGCAGCTTCGCCAGCTGGACCCTGCTGCTGGCAATCGCGGCCTTCTCGCTCTCGCTGCTGGGCACCTTCCTGGTGCGCTCCGGCGCGATCACCAGCGTGCACGCCTTCGCGGCCGATCCGGAGCGCGGCATGTTCATCCTCGGCTATCTCGCGGTGGTCGTCGGCGGCTCGCTGCTGCTGTACGCCTTCCGCGCCCCGGGCGCGACGCCGGAAGCGCGTCCGTTCGCGCCCTTCTCCCGCGAAACCCTCCTGCTGCTCAACAACCTGCTGCTTTCGGTGGCCTGCGCGATGGTTCTGCTCGGCACGCTCTATCCCATGCTGGCCGATGCCCTGGATCTCGGCAAGATTTCGGTGGGGCCGCCCTATTTCTCGCTGATGTTCCTGATCCTGATGACGCCGATCGCGGTGCTGCTGCCTTTCGGGCCGCTGACACGCTGGCAGCGCGAGCAGCCGCGCCCGGTGCTGGCCGCGCTGCTGCCCTGGGCGCTGCTGGCCCTGGCCGCGGCGGCGATCGCCTGGTGGCTGGCGCCGCAGGGGCCGCTGAAGACGGCCGCGGGCGTCGCCGCATCGGTCTGGATCGGGTTCGGCACCCTGCGCTTCGTCGTCGAACGCCTGCGCAAGAGCGGTCGCATGACCCGCGAGATGTGGGGCATGGCGCTGGCGCACTTCGGCGTGGGGCTGTTCGTGGTCGGCGCGCTGATGAACGCGGCCCTCAACGAACAACGCGAACTCGCGCTCAAGCCGGGCGAGGCCGTGGTGCTGCACGGCGACGAATACCGCTTCGATGGCGTTCGCAAGCAGCCCGGGCCCAACTACATGGCGGACATCGGCGACATCACCGTGAGCCGCGAAGGGCGCGGCATCGCCGTCCTGCATCCTGAAAAGCGCGCCTACGCCAGCGGTGGTCAGGTCATGACCGAGGCCGCCGTCCACTCCACCACATTCCGCGACCGTTACGTCGCGCTCGGCGAGTCGCTGGGCGGAGGCGCGTGGGCGGTGCGCGTGCACAGCAAGCCGATGATGGGCTTCATCTGGCTGGCGATGGTGCTGGTGGGGCTGGGAGGCTTCATCACCGCCGCCGATCACCGCTTCCATCGCTACCAGGAGGAAAGGGCATGAGCCGACGCTGGCTGCCTTTGGGCATCTTCATCGCATTGGCAATCCTGCTGGGCGCCGGTGTCCTGATGAGCCGCAACCCCGATCGCGACGCGATCCCCTCGCCACTGATCGGCAAACCCGCGCCGGAGTTCGCCCTGCCCGATCTGTTCCGCCCGGAGCGCACGGTCACGCTCGGCGACCTGCGCGGGGCACCGTTCGTGATGAACGTCTGGGGCAGCTGGTGCGTCGCCTGCCGCGACGAGCACGCCGCCCTGTCCGCCTTCGCGGAAACCAAGCGCGTGCGCGTCATCGGCTACAACTGGAAGGACGAACCCGAGGACGCCAAGCGCTGGCTCGCCCAGCTCGGCAACCCCTACTACACCGTGGTGCAGGACATCGAAGGCCGCACCGCGCTCGATTTCGGCATCTACGGCGCGCCCGAGACTTTCCTGATCGACGCCGCCGGCATGATCCGCTGGAAGCACGTCGGCGTGCTGACGCCGGAACTCATCGAGCAACAGCTGCTGCCGATCCTCGAGCAGGTGGAGCAAGGCAAGTGATCCGCGCGCTCTTGCTCGCACTGGCATTCTCATGGCCGGCGCTGGCATCGGCGCAGGTACAGGGCGATGTCGCGCCGCCGGTGTTCCGCGACGATTTCGAGGAAGTGCGCTTCCGCAACCTGACCCACGAGCTGCGTTGCGTGATGTGCCAGAACCAGTCGCTGGCCGATTCCAATGCGGAAATCGCCCGCGACCTCCGCAACGAGCTGCTGGTGCTGATGCGCCAGGGCAAGACCGATGCGGAGATCCGCGATTTCATGGTCCAGCGCTATGGCGAGTTCGTGCTCTACAAGCCGCGGCTGCAGGCGCAGACCGCGCTGCTCTGGTTCGGGCCGCTGCTGCTGGTGATCGGCGGCGGGCTCGCGGTTTTTTCCATCGTGCGCCGCAACGGCAGGAATCGCGCGGTGCCGATCGACGAACGCCAGGAGTGGTGAGGCGATGACCATATTCCTGATGGCCGCCGCGCTGCTGCTGTTGCTCACCCTGTTCGCGGTGCTCCGACCCCTGCTGTCCGCGCAACGCGGCCTCGCCGCCGGCCTCGCGATCCTGACGATCCTCGGCAGCGCCGGCCTGTACTGGCGATTCGGCACGCCCGACGCACTGGATCCGGCGATGCTGAAGGCCCCCGAAACCCTGCAGGAAGCCCGTGCGCAACTCGAACGCCGGCTTGCCGACAGCCCCGACGACGCGGATGGCTGGCGCCTGCTCGGCCGCGCCTACACCGCCGAGAATCGCCTGGACAAGGCGGCGGAAGCCTACGCCGAGGCCGCCCGGCTGGCACCCGAGGATGCGGACGTGCTGACCGAAGCCGCGGAAGCCCGTGCACTGGCATCGGCGGACCGCCGCTTCGATCCACGGGCCGTCGAGCAGCTGGAGAAGGCACTCGCACTGAACCCGCAGCACCAGCGCGCCCGCTGGTTCCTCGGCATCAGCCAGCGCCAGGCCGGGGAACCGGCCCGCGCAGCGGAAACCTGGACCCCGTTGCTGACCCGGATCCAGGACGAAAAGACCCTCGCGAGCCTGCTCGAGCAGGTCAACGAAGCCCGTTCCGATGCCGGCCTGCCGGCAATCGAGCGCCCTGCCGTGGTCGCTGAAAGCGGCATCCGCGTGGAGGTGAATTTCGCACCCGGCTTCCGTGATCGTGCCTCGCTGCCCGCCGGCGCGCAGGTCTTCGTGCTTGCGCGAGCGGCTGGCGGACCTCCCATGCCCGTGGCCGCGGAGAAACACGATGCCGCCGCGCTCCCGTTGACGCTGACGCTCTCGGACGCTGACAACCTGATGGGGGGCCGCAAGCTCTCGGAGCTGCAGGATGTCGAAATCGTCGCCCGGCTGTCGATGAGCGGCAGCGCCGATCGCGGCGAAGGCGATGTCGAGTCCGCACCGGTTCGCGTCCGGCTGCCTGCGGATGCGCCGGTCCGCCTGGTGATCGGCACCGACTGAGTTGCCGCGAGCGTTCCAACGCCAGCCCATTCATCCTCCATGACCGAATTCATTCCGCCCGGCACCCACTTCATCGACCTGCCCTCGCCGTTCGCCATGAAACGCGGCGGCCAGCTGCATGGTGCCCGCATGGCCTACGAGACCTGGGGCGAACTCGATGCCGACGGCGGCAACGCGATCCTGATCCACACCGGGCTGTCGCCGGACGCGCATGCGGCGCGGAACGCCGGCAACGATGCCCCCGGCTGGTGGGAGCGGATGCTCGGCCCGGGCAAGTACATCGACACCCGCCGCTGGTTCGTGGTCTGCATCAATACGCTGGGCAGCTGCAAGGGCTCCACCGGACCGGCGTCGCCGGATCCCGCCACGGGAGAGCCCTATCGCCTGCGCTTCCCGGAGCTTTCCATCGAGGATTGCGCGGATGCGGCGGCACATGTCGTCCGCCAGCTCGGCATCCGCCAGCTGGCCTGCGTGATCGGCAACTCGATGGGCGGCATGACCGCGCTTTCCATGCTGGCGCAGCATCCGGGCATCGCGCGCCAACTTCTGGACATCTCCGGCGCCGCGCGGGCCCTGCCCTTCACCATCGCGGTGCGCTCCCTGCAGCGCGAGGCGATCCGCTTGGATCCGGCCTGGAACGGCGGCGAATACCGGGACGATGCCTATCCCGAATCCGGCATGCGCATCGCCCGCAAGCTCGGAGTGATCACCTATCGATCCGCGCTGGAATGGAAAGGCCGCTTCGGGCGCATCCGCCTCGATGCCGATACCCGCGACGACGACGCGCCGTTCTCGGCGGAGTTCCAGGTCGAAAGCTATCTGGAGCACCACGCGCGCCGCTTCGTCCGCCAGTTCGATCCGAACTGCTATCTCTACCTCGGCCGCGCGATGGACTGGTTCGATCTGGGCGAGTGCGCGGCACTGCCCTGCGGCGATCGCCACGTGGATGTGCTGGAAGCCCTGGCCACGCTGAAGCTGGAGCGGGCACTGGTGATCGGTGCAGAAACCGACCTGTTGTTCCCGCTGGAGCAGCAGGAGGAAATCGCCGAAGGCCTGCGTCGGGGCGGATGCGATGCGCGGATGCAGGCCATGCCTTCGCCGGAAGGCCACGATGCCTTCCTGGTGGACATCGAGCGTTTCGGCCCGGCCGTGCAGGGCTTCCTCGATTCGATCTGAACGGCTTCAGGCCGTTTGGCGATGCAGCACGACGAGCTGCACCGCGTCACCACCGCGCCAGTCGTCCGGCACCAGCCGATAGGCCACGTGCAGGCGCCCGGAAGGGGCCTCGCCCTGCCAGCCATCGAAATGGATGGCATTGAAACGGCGCCCCTCCGCTTCCAGCGTGAGCTTGAGATGGCGCTCCCCGACGATGCGCCAGTCCACCGGCGTGAACACGCCGTCGAACACCGGCTCCGGATAGGCCTGGCCCCAGGCGCCACCGTCGCGGAAAGCCAGCGCATGCCGGATGTCGAGCGTTTCCACCGGCAGCTCGCCATCGCTCCACAGGGTTTCTTCCTGCCGGAGGTGCGCGGCATTCGCCTCGGCCACCTCGCCGATGGCCGCGATGAACGCGGGCAGCGCCGCCTTCGGCAGGCTGAGTCCCGCCGCCATGGCATGACCGCCGAAGCGCGTCACCAGGCCGGGATGGCGGGCATCGACCAGCGCGATCGCATCGCGCAGATGGAAGCCCGGCACTGAGCGCGCCGATCCGCGCCATTCGTCCTCGCCGGCCGGGGCAAACGCGAACACCGGGCGGTGCAGGCGCTCCTTCAGCCGTGATGCCACCAGGCCCACGACGCCGGGATGCCAGCCATCGTCGGACACGCAGGGAATCAGCACGTCGCCGGCCACTTCCGGCAATGCCACGGCCGTATCCACCATCGCCTGCTGCATCTGCCTGCGCTCGCGGTTGATGGCGTCCAGTGCCTCGGCATGGCCGCGGCAGATGGCAGGATCATCGGCCAGCAGGCATTCGATGCCGAGCCGCATGTCCTCCAGACGACCGGCCGCGTTGATGCGCGGTGCGATGGCGAAGCCGATGTCACTGCTGGTCAGGCGCGAAACATCGCGTCCGGACACTTCGACCAGCGCGGCGAGACCGGCGCATCCCTGCCCCTTGCGCAGGCGCCGCAGCCCGGCACCGACCAGCGCGCGATTGACCGGATCCAGCGGCACCAGATCCGCGACGGTGCCCACCGCGACCAGATCGAGCAGCGAGGCCAGATCGGCCTGCCCCGCCGGCTCGCCGGCCTCTCTCGCCGCCGCGCGCAGGGCCAGCAGCAGGTAGAACAGCACGCCGACACCCGCCAACGATTTCGCCGGGAAAGTGTCGCCGCGACGCTGCGGGTCGATGACGGCATCGGCCTCCGGCAGGGTTTCGCCGGGCAGGTGGTGGTCGGTGACGATCACCTGCCAGCCTCGCGCCTTGGCCGCCGCGATGCCGGCGTGGCAGGCGATGCCGTGATCGACCGTCAGCAGCACGTCCGGCTCGAGCGCTGCCAGCGACTCGACGAGCTCGGGCGTCAGTCCGTATCCGTGCACCATGCGGTCCGGCACCGCGTAGGACACGCGTCCGGCACCGAGCATGCGCAGGCCGCGAACCGCCACGGCACAGGCGGTGGCGCCATCGCAATCGAAATCCGCCGTCACCACGATGTGGGCATCCGCGACGATGGCCCGGCGCAACAGCGCGACGCCCTCCGGAAGGTCCAGCAGGCCGTCGGGGGGCGGCAGCATCGCGAGTCCGGGCATGGCCGCGGCATGGTCGCGGCTGCCGCGCAAGGCGTGGACACGGCGCAGCGCCTCGGGCCAGTGCGCGGGCCAATCGGTAGCGGCCGGCTCGGCAGGCACCTCCCGCCGGACGATGCGCTTCACGGCATTCACGCCCTTGGGCCTGCCGTCAGGGATGCGGCATCGACCGGTTTCCGCCAGAAGCGCCAACGCTGCGCGTGCGTCATCCGCAGCACCGGGCCTTCCTCGCAGATCCATTGCATCGCGCCTCTCCCCGACAGGCTTTCCAGCGCCGGCCGCAGCCAGGCATCCACCAGCGTGGCGAGTGGCGCGGCGCGCAGGTCCAGCAATCCTTGCAGGCCGGGCGACCATGCCCCCGGCACCCGGTCCACCGGCATGTTGGCAAGGTGGGCCAGTCCGCGCAGCAGGGGATCCTCCGAGGCGAGGGTCGGAAGCCGGCTCGATACCGCGTCGGGCAATGGCTCCCCGCCCCAGAACCACAGTGCGTTCAGTGGATGGCGTCCGCGTTGCTGTCGCGCTGCCTGTCGGGGATGCTGGTGCAGCAGCACCTGCGCTTCGCTGTCGAGCCGCCGCCAGCGCCGGGCGTCGTCGCCATCGGGGCGATGATCGAACGGATCGGCACCGAGCGCGTCGGCCGGGGTCGAGAAACGCGGGAGCGCGTGGCCCTCGTCCATCGACAGATACCAGCGCGCCGGATCCGGCATCGAGAGCGCCATGCCCTCGCCTGCGAACAATTCTTCCAGCGCGGGCCGGAACGCGTCCACGTCATCCGCGTCGGGTGCCAGCATCGGTCCGATGCCGAGCAGGCGGGCACCGTTGATGTCGGCGCGCACCCACGCCGGATCGGCGCGCAGCCAACGCCTGCCCTGCAGGGCATCGGCCGCGAGATCGCCCTCGCCGAGCCGTGCCAGTGCCGCGGAAGCCGGCACGCCGGGCAGCCCGAACAGCTTGCCGAGCACCGCATCGGCAGTCTGCTCCACGCGGTCGGCCCGGCCCATCGCCGCTCCCAGCGCTTCCGGCCACCCGGCCGGCCAATGCCGCGGCGGCGGCAACAGCAGATGGAGTTCCGGATCGGCCACTCAGGCTTCGTATCGGACGCCGATGATCTCGAACTCGTGGGTACCGCCGGGGGCTTCCAGCGTCACCTCGTCGCCTTCGTGCTTGCCGATCAGGGCCCGGGCGATTGGCGAGGAGATCGCGATCAGCTTCTGCTTGATGTCGGCTTCCAGGTCACCCACGATCTGATAGGTGATTTCCTGATCGGTCGAGAGATCGAGCAGGTCGACCGTGGCACCGAACACGATCTTGTCGCCGGCGCCGAGCTTCGCCACGTCGATGATCTGCGCGTGCGAAAGTTCGCCTTCCAGTTGCTTGATGCGGCCCTCGATGAAGCCCTGCTGCTCGCGCGCGGCGGCGTACTCGGCGTTTTCCTTGAGATCACCGTGGGCGCGTGCCTCGGCGATCGCCTGGATCACCGCCGGCCGCTTCACCGATTTCAGCTCTTCCAGTTCGGCGCGCAGCCGGGCGGCGCCGGTGGCGGTCATGGGCGGACGGTTCATGCCTCTTGCAGCTCCTTGTGCAGTTCCTGCAGCGACCAGACCGGGCCGCTGTCGCGGAAATCGAGGGAATGCAGAAGCGCGCGCGCACCGGCGATGGTGGTCGAATAGGTGACGCGGTGCTGGAGCGCTTCGCGGCGGATCGAGAACGAATCGCTGATCGCCTGCTTGCCCTCGGTGGTGTTGACGATGTAGGTGATTTCGCCGTTCTTGATCAGATCGACGATGTGCGGGCGGCCCTCGACCACCTTGTTGACCACGGCGCAGGCGATGCCGTTCTCGTCCAGCCACTGCGCGGTACCGCGCGTGGCCACGATCTCGAAGCCGCGGCGCACCAGTTCCTTCGCTACCGGCAACACGCGCTGCTTGTCCGGGTCGCGCACGGAAACGAAGGCCTTGCCCGGCATGGGCGCACGGATGTTGGCGGCCTCCTCGGCCCGCGCGAAGGCCGCGCCGAAACTGCGGCCCACGCCCATCACTTCGCCGGTCGAGCGCATTTCCGGGCCGAGGATCGGATCCACGCCCTGGAACTTGGCGAACGGGAACACCGCTTCCTTGACCGAGTAGTACGCCGGCACGATTTCTTCCGTCGCGCCCTGCTCCGCCAGCGTGCGGCCGGCCATGCAGCGCGCGGCGATCTTCGCCAGCGGGCGGCCGATGGCCTTGGAGACGAACGGCACCGTGCGCGAGGCACGCGGATTCACTTCCAGCAGGAAGATGGTGTGCTCGCCGTCAGCATCGGTCTGGATGGCGAACTGGGTGTTCATCAGACCGACCACGTCCAGCGCCCGCGCCAGTGCCGCCACTTGCTCGCGCAATTCGGCCTGCACCTTCTGCGACAGCGAGTACGGCGGCAGCGAGCAGGAGGAATCGCCGGAATGCACGCCGGCTTCCTCGATGTGCTCCATCACCCCGCCGATCAACACGTTGCCCTCGCGGTCGGCGATGACGTCGATGTCCACTTCCACCGCGTTGTCGAGGAAGCGGTCCAGCAGCACCGGGGAGTCGTTGCTGACCTTCACGGCCTCGCGCATGTAGCGCTCGAGGTCGGCATCGGCATGCACCACTTCCATCGCGCGGCCGCCGAGTACGTAGCTCGGGCGCACCACCAGCGGGTAGCCGATCTCGCGGGCCAGCACCAGCGCTTCCTCGGCACTGCGGGCGGTACGGTTCGGAGGCTGGGTCAGGCCCAGCTTCTCGACCAGTTGCTGGAAGCGCTCGCGGTCCTCGGCGAGGTCGATCGATTCCGGCGAGGTGCCGATGATCGGCGCGCCGGCGGCTTCCAGCGCCTTCGCGAGCTTCAGCGGCGTCTGCCCGCCGTACTGCACGATCACGCCCTTCGGCTTCTCCAGCTCGATGATCTCGAGCACGTCTTCCAGCGTCAGCGGCTCGAAATACAAGCGATCGGAGGTGTCGTAATCGGTCGACACGGTCTCCGGATTGCAGTTGACCATGATGGTTTCGTAGCCGTCCTCGCGCAGGGCAAGCGCGGCGTGCACACAGCAATAGTCGAACTCGATGCCCTGGCCGATGCGGTTCGGTCCGCCGCCGAGCACGATGATCTTGTCGCGATCACTCGGGTCGGCTTCGCACTCCTCCTCGTAGGTGGAGTACATATAGGCCGTGCTGGTGGCGAATTCGCCGGCGCAGCTGTCCACGCGCTTGTACACCGGACGGATGCCGAAGCCGCGGCGCAGGGCGCGGATCGCCGCCTCGTTGGTGCCGACGACTTCCGCGATGCGGGCATCGGAGAAACCCATGCGCTTGGCATCGCGCAGCGCGCCGGCATCCAGCGCGGCCAGCCCGCCCTTCGCCATCGCCTGCTCGGCGCGCACGATGTCCTCGATCTGGTCGAGGAACCACGGATCGACGAAGGACAGCGCGTGCACCTCTTCCACCGACATGCCGGCGCGCAAGGCATCGGCCAGGTAGAACAGGCGTTCCGGGCCCGGCTCCTTCACCTCGCGCTTCAGGCGGATGAGCTGGTCCTCGTCGTTCCAGTCCAGCCCGGTCGGATCGAAACCGGTCTTGCCGGTCTCAAGCCCGCGCAAGGCCTTCTGCATGGATTCCTGGAAGGTGCGGCCGATCGCCATCACCTCGCCAACCGATTTCATCTGCGTGGTCAGGCGCGAATCCGCCGCCGGGAACTTCTCGAAGGCGAAGCGCGGGATCTTGGTGACCACGTAATCGATGGCCGGCTCGAACGAGGCCGGGGTGAGGCCGCCGGTGATGTCGTTGCGGAGCTCGTCAAGCGTGTAGCCGACGGCAAGCTTCGCCGCGATCTTGGCGATCGGGAAACCGGTCGCCTTCGAGGCCAGTGCCGAGGAACGCGACACGCGCGGGTTCATCTCGATGACCACCACGCGGCCGGTGCTCGCATTGATCCCGAACTGCACGTTGGAACCACCGGTATCCACGCCGATCTTGCGCAGCACCGCGATCGAGGCATCGCGCAGGCGCTGGTACTCCTTGTCGGTGAGGGTCTGCGCCGGCGCCACCGTGATCGAATCGCCGGTGTGCACGCCCATCGCATCCAGGTTCTCGATGGAGCAGACGATGATGCAGTTGTCCGCGCGGTCGCGGACGACCTCCATCTCGAACTCCTTCCAGCCCAGCACGGACTCCTCGACCAGCACCTCGCCGACCGGCGAAAGCTCCAGACCGCGCTTGACGATCTCCTCGAACTCCTCGCGGTTGTAGGCGATGCCGCCGCCGCTGCCGCCCAGCGTGAAGCTCGGGCGGATGATGGTCGGATAGCCCACTTTCGCCTGGATCTCGACCGCCTGCTCGAAGGTGCGCGCGACTTCGGCCTTCGGGCATTCCAAGCCGATTTCCTCCATCGCCACGCGGAACAGCTCGCGGTCCTCCGCCATGCGGATGGCATCGCGGCTGGCGCCGATCAACTCCACGCCGAAGCGCTCCAGCACGCCGTTGTCGGCCAAGTCCAGCGCGCAATTGAGCGCGGTCTGCCCGCCCATCGTCGGCAGCAGCGCGTCGGGCTTTTCCTTGGCGATGATCTTCTCGACCGAGCGCCAGTTGATCGGCTCGATGTACACGGCGTCGGCCATGTCCGGATCGGTCATGATCGTGGCCGGGTTGCTGTTGACCAGCACCACCCGGTAGCCCTCTTCACGCAGGGCCTTGCACGCCTGCGCGCCCGAGTAATCGAACTCGCAGGCCTGGCCGATGACGATCGGGCCGGCGCCGATGATGAGGATGGTCTTGATGTCGGTGCGTTTTGGCATGGGTTCGAATCAGTTGTGAGGCGACGTCCGCGGCGTGCGGACCCGGGTGCGTGGCGACTCAGGTCGCCGAGGCACCGTCCGCGGCCATCATGGCGATGAAGCGATCGAACAGACCGGCCACGTCCTGCGGGCCGGGCGAGGCTTCGGGATGCCCCTGGAAGCTGTAGGCCGGCGCATCGGTCAGGGAAATGCCCTGGTTGGTGCCGTCGAACAGCGATCGATGGGTGGCGCGTGCGTTGGCCGGCAGCGTCGATTCGTCCAGGCAGAAGCCGTGGTTCTGGGAAGTGATCAGCACCCGGCCGCTTTCCAGGTCCTGGACCGGATGGTTGGCGCCGTGGTGGCCGTGCGGCATTTTCATCGTGCCGGCACCGATCGCGAGGCCGAGCAGCTGGTGGCCCAGGCAGATGCCGTAGATCGGCACGCGCCTGGCCAGCAGCTCGCGGATCGCGGTGATCGCGTAATCGCAGGGGGCCGGATCGCCGGGGCCGTTGGAGAGGAACACGCCATCGGGGGCCATCGCCAGCACGTCCGCCGCCGGGGTGCGGGCCGGCACGACGTGCACTTCGCAGCCGCGATCCACCAGCATGCGCAGGATGTTGGTCTTCACGCCGAAATCGTAGGCCACCACCTTGAACTTCGGTTCCGGCGCGGTGAAGGCGTTGCGATCCAGGTCAAGCGAACCTTCGCGCCAGACGTAGGGCGCGTCGGTGGTGACCACCTGTGCCAGGTCCATGCCTTGCAGGCCGGGGAACTTGCGCGCCGCCTCGATCGCCGCGGCTTCGTCCAGGGCCTCGCCCGCCATCAGCGCACCCGCCTGCGAGCCGCGCTCGCGCAGGATGCGGGTGAGCTTGCGGGTGTCAATGCCGGCGATGCCGACCACGCCACGCTCGGTCAGCCACTCCGGCAGCGCGATCCGGCTGCGCCAGTTGCTGGGGCGGCGCGGCACGTCGCGCACGATCAGGCCGGAAGCCCAGGTGCGGCCGGACTCGTCGTCCTGCGGGGTGATGCCGGTGCTGCCGATGTGCGGATAGGTCAGCGTGACGATCTGGCGCGCATAGGAGGGATCGGTCAGGACTTCCTGGTAACCGGTCATCGCGGTATTGAAGACCACCTCGCCCACCGAAAGGCCGGGCGCACCGATGGACACGCCCCTGAAGACAGTCCCGTCTTCGAGCGCGAGGATTGCGGAATGGGTCACGGGCTTCGCCTTGTACTGCAGGGCCGGCATTCGGGGCCGACCGGGACTTTCGGGTTGCAAGAAACCGCCGGGGCGCGATGCGCGGACCCGGGGGCAATGGAGTGAGGCGAGGACGAATTCTAGCCGCGATGGGCGTCCGAATCCAGCCCGGAATGCTCGGCGACGAGGTCGGCGATGGCGTAGAGGCCGGCCGGCTTCGACGCCAGCCAGCGGGCGGCACGCAGCGCGCCCAGCGCGAAGATGTCGCGGTTGGTGGCCCGATGGACCAACTCGATCCGCTCGCCCTGCCCGGCGAACTGCACGCAGTGCTCGCCCACGATGTCGCCGGCGCGGATGGCGGCGTATCGCGGCTCCGCGCCGCCCTCGGCGGCCTTGGCGCCCAGCGTCAGCGCGGTGCCGGAAGGCGCGTCAAGCTTGCGGGTATGGTGCATCTCGATGATGTCGCAATCCCAGCCCGGCAGCGCCGCTGCCGCCTGCCGCACCAGCGCATGCAGCACCGCGACGCCGATGCTGAAGTTGCTGGCCCAGAGCACCGGGATCCGTGTCGCCGCCTCCGCCATGCGCCGACGCTGCGCCTCGTCCAGTCCGGTCGTGCCGGAAACCAGTGGCACCCCGCGCGATTCCGCCATCGCCAGCAGCGCGTCGAAGGCTTCGGGCAGGCTGAAATCGATGGCCACGCCGAAATCCGGTGCCGCGTTCATCTCGCTTGCCGCGATGTGCGCCACGCCATCCACCACGCGCTGCGCGGGTGGACGCCGGGAAACCGCCGCCACCACGTGGCAGCCGGCCTCCGCCGCACACAGGCGCATCAATGCCTGTCCCATGCGCCCGTTGGCACCGTGGATCAAGAGGGAAACGGAATCGTTCATGGGGATGCCGCGCAACGGGAGGAACGCCATGATGCCAGCGGCATGCGCATGCGTCATGCCGCCGGCAGAGACCGCCCGGATGATGGGCGGCCCGCGGGGATCAGCCGGTCATCCGGTCCCAGATACCCTTGACGCCGTCCATGAAGGTCGCGGACTTGGGCGAATGCTTGCGTGCGTTCTCGCCGACGAAGGTCGCTTCGAAACGTTCCAGCAATTCGCGCTGCTCGTTGGTGAGATTCACCGGGGTCTCGACGATGGCGGTGCAATAGAGATCGCCTGCGCCGCGGCTGCGGACGGATTTCACGCCCTTGCCGCGCAGGCGGAACACCTTGCCGCTCTGGGTTTCGGCGGGAATGCGGATCTCGGCCTCGCCGTTGAGGGTCGGCACGCGCACCGTATCGCCCAGGGCCGCCTGCGAAATGCGGATCGGCACCTCGCAGTGCAGGTCGTCGCCGTCACGGTTGAAGATGGCGTGCTCGCGGACGCGGATCTCCACGTACAGATCGCCCGGCGGGCTGCCCGCGGGACCGGCCTCGCCCTCGCCCGCCAATCGGATGCGATCGCCGTTGTCCACGCCGGCGGGGATCACCACTTCCAGCACCTTGTCCTTCTGCACCCGGCCATTGCCGTGGCAGCTCTTGCACGGACGCGCGATCGTCTGGCCACGCCCCATGCAGTGCGGGCACGGCTGCTGCATGCGGAACGGACCGCGCTGCATGACCACCTGGCCACGGCCGCCGCAGGGCGCGCAGGTGTCCATCTGCCCGTCCTCGGAGCCGGAACCCTGGCAATCCCCGCATTCGGCCAAGGTCGGCAGGTCGATGGTTTTCTTCAGGCCCGACACCGCCTCTTCGAGATCGAGATCCAGCCGGTAGCCGACGTCGGCACCGCGCCGCGGACGCTGGGCGCCGCCCATGCCGCCGCCGAAGATGTTGCCGAAGATGTCGCCGAAGATGTCGTTGACGTCGGCATAGCCGCCGGCACCGCCGCCGCCCATGCCGTGCTCGAACGCGGCATGGCCGTGCTGGTCGTAGGCGCGGCGCTTGCCGGCATCCGACAGCACTTCATAGGCCTCCTTGCACTCCTTGAAGGCGGCCTCGGCTTCCTTCTCGTTGCCGTGGTTGCGGTCGGGATGGTGCTTGGCCGCCGCGCGGCGGTAGGCCACCTTCAACTCCGCTTCGTTGACGGTGCGGGAGACACCGAGGACTTCGTAGTAGTCGCGCTTGCTCATCGTTGCTGAATCTTCCTGTTGCGCCTACGCGAACGGGCAGACCGCATGGCCTGCCCGTCGCACCGGCCGGTCGGACATCGACCGACGGACCTCACTTGGCCTGGTCGTCGTCCTTGACTTCGGTGAATTCGGCGTCCACCACGTCATCGTTGCTGCCGGCGCCCGGCTGCGGGCCCACGCCGGCGTCGCCGCCGGGCTGGCCGGCCGCGGCAGCGGCGAACAGCGACTGCGCGGCCTCTTCCAGCGCCTTCGACTTGGCCTCGATCTGGCCCTTGTCGTCGGCCTTCATTGCCGATTCGAGGTCGGCGATGGCGGTTTCGGCGCGACCGATCACGTCGCCCGGCACCTTGTCGCCGTTGTCCTTGATCGCGCTGCGCGTGGCGTGGATCAGGGCGTCGGCCTGGTTGCGGGCGGCCACAAGTTCCTGGAACTTGCGGTCGTCCTCGCGGTGGGCCTCGGCGTCCTGGACCATGCGCTGGATTTCCTCGTCCGACAGGCCCGAGCCGGCCTTGATCTCGACCTTCTGCTCCTTGCCGGTCTTCTTGTCCTTGGCGGTCACGTGCACGATGCCGTTGGCGTCGATGTCGAAGCTGACCTCGATCTGCGGCATGCCGCGCGGCGCCGGCTCGATGCCGGTCAGGTCGAAGCGGGCCAGCGACTTGTTGAACTGGGCCTGCTCGCGCTCGCCCTGCAGCACGTGCACGGTGACCGCGGACTGGTTGTCATCGGCGGTGGAGAACACCTGCGAGGCCTTGGTCGGGATCGTGGTGTTCTTCTCGATGATCTTGGTGAACACGCCACCGAGCGTCTCGATGCCCAGCGAAAGCGGGGTCACGTCCAGCAGCAGCACGTCCTTGACGTCGCCGGCCAGCACGCCGCCCTGGATCGCGGCACCGAGCGCCACGGCCTCGTCGGGGTTCACGTCCTTGCGCGGTTCCTTGCCGAAGAACTCGGCCACCGCCGCCTGCACCTTGGGCATGCGGGTCTGGCCGCCGACCAGGATCACCTCGCCGATGTCGCTGCCCTTGATGCCGGCATCGTTGAGCGCGGTGCGGCAGGGCTCGATGGTGCGCTTCACCAGGTCATCCACCAGCGCTTCCAGCTTGGCGCGGGTCAGCTTGATGTTGAGGTGCTTCGGGCCGCTGGCATCGGCGGTCACGTACGGCAGGTTGACGTCGGTCTGCTGGCTCGAGGACAGCTCGATCTTGGCGCGCTCGGCGGCGTCCTTCAGGCGCTGCAGGGCCAGCGGATCCTTGCGCAGGTCGACGCCATCGGTCTTCTGGAACTCCTCGACGAGGTAATCGATGACGCGCTTGTCGAAGTCCTCGCCGCCCAGGAAGGTGTCGCCGTTGGTGGCCAGCACTTCGAACTGCTTCTCGCCATCGACATCGGCGATCTCGATGATCGAGACGTCGAAGGTGCCGCCGCCGAGGTCGTACACGACGATCTTGCGGTCGCCGCCGGCCTTGTCGAGGCCATAGGCCAAGGCCGCCGCGGTCGGCTCGTTGATGATGCGCTTGACGTCCAGGCCGGCGATGCGGCCGGCATCCTTGGTGGCCTGGCGTTGGCTGTCGTTGAAGTAGGCCGGCACGGTGATCACCGCCTCGGTCACGGTCTCGCCCAGGAAGGCCTCGGCGGTCTTCTTCATCTTCTCCAGCACCTTGGCGCTGACTTCCTGCGGGGCCAGCTTGCGGCCGTCGCTGGTCTGCACCCAGGCGTCGCCGTTGTCGTGCGCGATGATCGCGTACGGCACCAAGTCGAGATCCTTCTTGACCTCGGCGTCGGTGAACTTGCGGCCGATAAGGCGCTTGACCGCGAAGAAGGTGTTCTGCGGGTTGGTGACCGCCTGGCGCTTGGCGCTGGCGCCGACCAGGACTTCACCGTCCTTGGTCCAGGCGACGACCGAAGGCGTGGTGCGGTCGCCCTCGGCGTTTTCGATGACGCGGGCCTTGCCGCCGTCCATCACCGCGACGCAGCTGTTGGTGGTACCGAGGTCGATGCCGATGATCTTGGCCATGTGTGCTCTCTCTGGATTTCAGTTGGATGCGGCCGTGCCGCGATGATTGCTATCTGGGGTTCGGTGCGTTCGATTCAAGGGATCGATCGTCGCGATCAGGCGGCGACGACCACCATCGCCGGGCGCAGCAGGCGCTCGTTCAGCAGGTAGCCCTTCTGGAACAGCTGGGCGACCGCGCCGCTGGCCACGCCTTCCGCCGGCATCTGGCTGATCGCGTTGTGGTGCTCGGGATTGAAGGCATCGCCCGGACCCGGCGCGACTTCCGACAGGCCGTTCTTGCCCGCCATGTCGAGCAGCTGCTTGCGGGTGAGCTCCAGGCCGGTGCGCAGCGGATCGCCTTCGGCGGCGCTGGCAAGCCCCGCCTCGATGCTGTCGAACACCGGCAGCAGGTCGGCCAGCAGCTTTTCATTGGCGAAGCGGCGTGCGGCGTCGATCTCGCGGGCCAGGCGCTTGCGCTGGTTCTCCAGATCCGCGCGTTCGAGCAGGGATTGCGCGCGAAGCTGCTCCACTTCGGCGCGGAGCACTTCAAGCTCGTCGATTTCCGGATCGATCGGATCGTGGCTGTTGGGGTCGATTTCGGTTTCGCGGGTCATGCGGCGGCGTCCATGTGGGCAATACCCGCCACGTGAGGCCGATGGGCGCGGGTTTCAAGGCGCGGGCGCGTTGCGCGCGTCGATCGTCGCGCCAAGAGCCTCGGCGGTCGCCTGCACCAGAGGGATCACCCGCTCGTAGGCCATGCGGGTCGGGCCGATGACCCCGAGCACGCCCAGCACCTGGCCTTCGCGGCCATAAGGGGCCGTCACCAGGGTCAGGTCCTCGAGCGGCGCGATGCCGGTTTCCTCGCCGATGAACACCTGCACGCCCCGTGCATCCAGCGTCCGCTCCAGGAGTTGCAGGATGCCGCGCTTCTCCGCGAAGGCCTCGAACAACTCGCGCAGGCGCTGGACATCACTGATGCCTTCGGCCCCCATCAACCGGGTCTGCCCGGCCAGCAGCAGATCATCGCCGTCGCCGCCCGTCGGCAGGGCCTGTTCGGCCAGCTCGACCGCCCGGCTCAACAGCGCCTGCATTTCATCGCGGGCGGCGCGCAGATCCGCCAGCAGCTGGCGGCGGACCTGCGGCAGCGGCAGGCCGGCGAATTGCCGGTTGAGGTAATTGGCCACCATCTCCAGCATCCCGGCATCGAAGCCCGGCCCCGGCGAGAGCACCCGGTTCTGCACCCGGCCATCGTGGAGGACGAGGATGGCGAGCACGCGCTCGGGATCGAGGCGCACGAAATCGATGTAGCGGAACGCCAGCGCCTCTTCGCGCGGGGCCGCGACCACGCCCACGAAGCGGCTCATCGCGGAAAGCATTTCGGAAGCGCTGCCCAGCAGCTGACGTGGATCGCTGCCCGCCAGCTCCGCGCGCAGTCGTTGCACTTCGCCCGCCGGCAACGGCCGGCATTCCACCAGGCTGTCCACGAACACCCGCCAGCCCTGCACGGTCGGCACCCGGCCGGCCGAGACATGCGGTGCCGCGACCAGCCCAAGCTCTTCCAGGTCGGCCAGGATGTTGCGGATCGTCGCCGGGCTGACCTGCAGGCCGGCATGTCGCGCCAGGGTCTGCGAACCGACCGGCGCGCCATCGGCCACGTGGCGGGAGATGAGCGCCCGGAGCAATTGCCGGGAGCGGGCATCGAGGTCGGGGCGTTCGCTCATGCAGGAGATATAGGTGCCGCGAGGCGATCCCGCAAGCCATTGCGAAGAAAGTAGCCGCCAGTCTCACGCCGCGGGATTCCACGCCTTAATCTATGCGCCATGCTGACCCGCCTTTCGATCACCGACTTCGCCGTGGTGCGTGAAGCCGAACTGGCTTTCGGCCCCGGCATGACCGTCATTTCCGGCGAAACCGGCGCCGGCAAGTCCCTGCTGGTCGATGCGCTGGGCTTTCTTTCCGGCCAGCGTGCGGATGCCGGCGTGGTCCGCCACGGCGCCGAACGCGCGGAACTGAACGCGGAGTTCGATCTCGGCGATGCGCCGGAAGCCCGCGC
>JAEXAG010000035.1 GCA_023394655.1 Pseudomonadota bacterium | reverse complement strand
AGCAGCACCGGCATCACCAGATCGTTGCTGACCATCGTGGCCAGCGCGATGCTGGACATGATCACCATGCCGGTCGCCGCCGAGAAGCCCCCCAGGTAGGCCGCCAGCGCCAGCCATTCCTGATTGAAGTGGATCGGCATCGCCAGCACGTAGCTGTCGGGCGAGACCGTGCTGCCGGCGAACAGCGAGCTTCCGGTCAGGCTCACCGGGATCACTAGCAGCGAGAACAGCGCGAGGTAGCCGCAGAACATCCAGCGTGCCTTGCGCAGGTCGCGCACGTCCTGGCATTCCACCACCGCGACGTGGAACTGACGTGGCAGGCAGATGATGGCGAGGAAGGCGATGAAGGTCTGCGCCAGCGCGCTGCCCGGCAAGGGTTGGGCCACCACCGTCTGCGCGGCCTGCGCCATGCGTGCGGGCAACATGCCGTTGCCGGGCAGGTGCCACAGCGCGAAAGCGCCGATCGCGATGAACGCAAGCAGCTTCACCAGCGATTCCATCGCCACCGCGAGCACCATGCCGCGATGGTGTTCGGTGGCGTCGGTGCGGCGGGTTCCGAAGAGGATCGCGAACAGCGCCAGCAAAAGCGCCACGTACAGCGCCGGATCGGCCAGCACGTCGCCGTCGGGCGCAGTGCCGGTCAGCGTGCCCACGCTCATCGCCACCGCCTTGTACTGCAGGCTCACGTAGGGCGTGGCCGCCACCAGCGCCAGCATCGCCACCAATGCCGCGAGGCCGGGCATGCGGCCGTAGCGCGAGGACAGGAAATCGGCGATGGAGACGATCTTGTGCTCGTCGCTGACCAGGATCAGCCGTTCGAGGATGCGCCAGCCGAACACCAGCAGCAGCATCGGCCCGAGGTAGATCGGCAGGAAGCCGAGCCCGGTGCGGGCCGCGGTGCCGACCGCGCCGAAGAACGTCCAGGACGAGCAATACACCGCCAGCGCCAGCGCGTAGATCGCCGGCCGCAGCTGGTCGTAGCGGGCGGGCATCCGGCCGCGCTCGCCCCAGGTGGCCACACCGAACAGCAGCGCCACGTAGAGGATCGAGGTCGTCAGCAGGGTCCAGCTCGAAATCATGCGTGGCGCAGGTCCGGCCCGAAAGCCCGAGTGTATCGCCGTGGCGCCTCCATCCTTGCCGAAAGTCGAAGGGCGGGCCGCGCCGGCCGATGACAGAATGGCCGCAGGCTCCAACGAGTGCGGCGCATGGAACCCGTCCCCGGCCTCGATCTCTCGCTTCCGCCCTTCGACCTGCTCGACGATGCCGGCCGCGCGCGGCTGGCCGCCAGCGTGGATCTCGCCTTCCATCGCGGCGGCGACCTGCTGATCGAAGGCGGCAAGCCATCGCCCTGCGCGATGGTGGTGCTGAAGGGGCGCATCTACGCCTTCGATCTGGATGCCGCCGGGCACGAGGAGCGCTTCGGCGATTACGGCCCCGGCGACGTGTTCGGTGCCTGGGCGGTGATGGCCGGCCGCGCGCGCCACGGCTACCGCGCCGAGAGCGATTGCCTGATCTTCGAGATCCCGGCCTCGGTGTTCGCCGGCCTGGTGGCGGATTACCCGGCGTTCCGCGCCTATTTCAACGAAGGACTGTCGGCGAAGGGGCAGTTGGCCAACCGCAACCGCGGGCGCGATTCGGAGCTGGCCGAGCTGATGGTCACGCGGGTGGGCGACGGCCACCTGGCGCCGGCCGAGCGCATCGCGGCCGATACCAGCATCCGCGATGCCTCGCGCGTGCTGCGCGAGCGTCGCGTGGATTGCCTGCTGGTGGACGATCCCGCCTTCGATGCGCCCGGCATCGTCACCCGCACCGACCTGCTGGATGCGCTGACCGGCCGCGACCTGCCGCAGTCGGCGCCGGTGGGACCGCTGGCGAGCCGCCCGCTGGCGACGGTGCGCTCCAGCGACGTGCTGTTCCAGGCGCTCATCGTGATGACCGAGCGCCATATCGAGCGGGTGGTGGTGAGCGATGGCGGAAGCATCGCCGGCACCCTCGGCATGGCCGAAGTGCTGTCGCATTACGCCAGCCACTCGCACCTCATCAGCCTGCGGCTGGGGCGCGCCGCGACGCTGGCCGAAGTGGCCGAGGCCGCCCGCGGCATGACCCGGCTGGTGCGGACCCTGCACGCGCAGGGTGCCCGCGTGCCCTGCCTGATGGAGCTGGTCAGCGCGCTCAACAGCCGGGTGATGCGGCGGATCTTGGAGCTGGTGGTTCCGCGCGAACACCACGACAGCCTGTGCCTGCTGGTGATGGGCAGCGAAGGCCGCCGCGAGCAGTTGCTCAGGACCGACCAGGACAATGCCCTGATCATCGCCGATGGACTGGATTGGCCCGGGCTGGACGCGGCCATGCAGCGCTTCAGCGCGGCACTGGGCGAGGCCGGCTATCCGCCCTGCCCGGGCGGGGTGATGGTGCGGAACCCGCACTGGCGCATGGGCGCGGATGACTGGCGCAAGCGCATCGAAAGCTGGCGCTGGCTGCACACGCCGGAGGCGGCGCTGGACCTGGCCATTACCCTCGATGCGCGCCCGGTGGCCGGCAATGCCGCCTTGTTCGAGCCGGTGGAAACGGCGCTGGCGGCGCTCGGCGGCGACGACCGCCTGCTGCACCAGCTGGCGGCGGCCACCCTGCGCTTCGAGACGCCCTTGACCCTGCTTGGCCAGGTCAAGGGGGATGCCCAGGGCACCGACATCAAGAAAGGCGGCATCTTCCCGATCGTCCACGGCCTGCGCTGCATGGCCCTGCGCCATGGCGTGGCCGATCGCAACAGCTTCGAGCGCTGTGCCGCGCTGGTGGCGCTGGGCCGGCTGCCTGAAGAGATGGGACGCGACCTGCCGCAGGCGCTCGACGTGTTCCAACGCCTGCGGCTGGATGCGCAGCTTTCCGCGCTGGACGAAGGGCGCGCGCCGGATGATTTCCTCCATGCCGACCGCCTGCGCCGGCTCGATCGCGAGCTGTTGCGCGATGCCCTGCGCGTGGTGAAGGGTTTCCGCCAGCTGGTGCGCACCGAGTTCCACCTGAGCGAATGAAGCCGCACGCGCCACTGGGACGATGGTGGTTGCGCCGTCGGCATGGCGATGGCGAGTGGCAGGCCCTGCTCGCGTCGCCACCGCCGGGCGAATGGGTCAGCCTCGATCTCGAAACCACCGGCATGGATCCGGCCACCGACCACATCCTCAGCCTCGCCGCCGTGCCGGTGCGCGATGGGCGGGTGATGCTTTCCGAGCGCTTCACCAGGCGCATCCGCCCGGATCGCGGCTTCGACATCGAATCCATCCGCCATCACCACATCACGCCGGAAGAGGCGGCCGGCGGCATCGCGGTGACGGCGGCGGTGCGCGAGTTCCTGCAATGGCTGGGGCCGCGCGCGCTGCTCGGCTACTACCTGGATTTCGACCTGCGGATGCTGGCGCCGCACGTGCGCACGATCTGCGGATTCGCGCTGCCCAACCCACGCGTCGATCTGGCCGACGAGGTGCTGGCGCTGCAGCGTCGCGCGCGCCCGGATGCGCCGCCGCAACTCGGCTTCCAGCACATCGCCGATACGCTCGGCGTGCCCGTGGTCGGGCGCCACACGGCGCTGGGCGATGCCAGCACCGTCGCGGCCTGCTGGCTGGCGCTGCGCGAAACCGGCTGGCGCGAAGGCGGGGCGGCGTCGCCATCCGGCGAGTAGGCCGCCGGGCCGGCCGGGTGCCGGGTGCCGGGAAAAGGAAAACCCGCCTCGCGGCGGGTTTCCTGTCGGGTTCCGATGGAACCGGAAGGCTTACTTGATCTTGCCTTCCTTGTAGATCACGTGCTTGCGGACGACGGGATCGTACTTCTTCATCTCCATCTTGCCCGGGGTGTTCTTCTTGTTCTTGTCGGTGGTGTAGAAGTGACCCGTTCCTTCCGAGG
>JAEXAG010000001.1 GCA_023394655.1 Pseudomonadota bacterium | reverse complement strand
CCATCTGCGAAAGCAGCGATGTGCTGGGCCTCGGCCGCGACCTGCCCGCCGCGACTGCCGAGGGCGACGTGATGCTGGTCGCCGATGCCGGCGCCTACGGTTACACCATGGCCAGCCGCTACAACCTCCGCGCGCTGCCGGAAGAGGACATGCTGGATGACTGAGATCCGTTTCGAGCGCGATGCCATCCGCGCCTTCCGTTTCGTCCGCAACGGTTTCGATCCCGCCAGCGGCGTGGCGGAGCTGGTCTATGCCTTCGATGACGGCCCCGAGCTGGTGGAGACGATCACCTTCCCCGGCGCCCCGTTCGTGCTGGACGAAGCCCGCGGCGAGGCACTGCGGAAGGCCTTGGACCTGTTGCACCTGATCGCCGGCGTGAGCTACTACAAGGCCGCGGTGCCCGGGGAGATCCGCGTCGATTCGCACCTGCCCGATGCCGCGACCGCCGCGCTGCTGGAAGAAATCTACCGGCACGGGTTGGGCGAGTTCGCCTATCGCAACGGCCTCGATCTTTCCGGCCGGATCCGCTTCCCGCACGGCGGCGATGCGCCATCGACCAAGGCCGCGCCGCTCGGGCTGCGCCCGCATGCGCTGGTCGCGATCGGTGGCGGCAAGGATTCGCTGGTGTCGATCGAAGCCCTGCGCGCCGCCGGCATCGAGCAGACGGTGGCGTGGATCGGCGGCTCCCAGCTCATTCGTGCCTGCGCCGAGCGCACCGGCTTGCCGATGCTCAACATCCAGCGCCGGATCGCGCCGGAACTCTTCGAGTTCAATCGGCTCGGTGCCTGGAACGGCCACATCCCGGTCACCGCGATCAACTCCTCGATCCTTGTCGTCGCGGCGATCCTGCAGGGCGTCGACCAGGTGGTGTTCTCCAACGAGCGCTCGGCCAGCTACGGCAGCCTGATCGAAGGCGCCGGCGAAGTGAACCACCAGTGGTCGAAGGGCTGGGCGTTCGAACGCCACTTCGGCGAGCACGTCGAGGCGAACATCGCGGCCGACCTGCATTACTACTCGCTGCTGCGGCCGATGAGCGAGCTGGCCGTGGCGCGCCAGTTCGCGCGGACCACGCACTACGACGCCCATTTCTCCAGCTGCAACCGCAACTTCCACATCCTCGGCGAGCGTCCGGTCGGGCGCTGGTGCGGGGTCTGCCCGAAGTGCCACTTCGTGTTCCTGGCGCTGGCACCGTTCATGCCCAAGCCGCGCCTGACCGCGCTGTTCGGACGCAACCTGCTGGACGAGGAAAGCGAAGTGGCCGGCTACGATGCCCTGCTCGAATTCCGCGACCACAAGCCCTTCGAATGCGTCGGCGAAGGCCGGGAATCGCGCGCGGCGATGGCCGCACTCGCGGCACGCCCGGAATGGCGCGAGGACGTGGTGGTGAAGCGCTTCGCGCGCGAAGTGGCACCGCAGCTGGACGAAGCAGCGCTGTCGCTGGATGCGTTGATGGTGCTGGACGACGAACACCGCATCCCCGCCGCGGTATGGGAACGCGTGCGTGCGCATTTCGGCGCTTGAAGGGCGCCGGGTCGCGCTCTGGGGCTGGGGCAGCGAAGGTCGCGCCGCCTATCGGGCATTGCGTGCGCGGCTGCCCGCGCAGGCGCTGACGCTGTTCTGCAGCGAGGCGGAGGCCGAAGAAGCCCAAGCCCTTGCCGATCCGCTCCTGCACGTCGATTGCGCGGTGGACGCGGCCCGTCTCTCGGCGCACGAGCTGGTGGTGAAGTCGCCGGGCATCAGCCCGTATTCCGGACTCGCCACGGCAGCGGCCGCAGCCGGCACCCGCTTCATCGGCGGCACCAGCCTGTGGTTCGCCGAGCGCGCCGCCAACGAAACCACGCTCTGCGTCACCGGCACCAAGGGCAAGAGCACCACGACCTCGCTGCTGGCGCACCTGTTGCGTGCTGCCGGGCAACGCACCGCCCTGGCCGGCAACATCGGCATGCCGCTGCTGGAGTTGCTGGATGCCCGGGCCAATGCCTGGGCCATCGAACTCTCCAGCTACCAGACCCGCGATGTCGCCGCCAGCGGCGTGCGGCCCACGCTCGCCATCGTCACCAACATCTTCCCGGAGCATCTGGATTGGCATGGCTCCGAGCAACGCTACGTCGATGACAAGCTGGCGCTCCTGACCGAAGCCAGGCCACGCATCGCGGTGCTCAATGCGGCCGATCCGCGACTCGCCGCCCTCGTACTGCCCGACAGCGACGTGCGCTGGTACGGGCGCGAGGATGGCTGGCACCTGCGCGGCGACATGCTGCATGCCGGCGACGCGGCGGTGCTCGATACCCGCGGCCTGCCACTGCCGGGCCGCCACAACCGCGGCAACCTGTGCGCGGTCCTGACCGCGCTGGACGCGCTGGGCTTCAATGCGCTCGCGCTGGCACCGCATGCGGCCGGCTTCCAGCCGCTGCCCAATCGCCTGCAGCCGCTTGGCGAGCGCGATGGCATCCGCGTCGTCAACGATTCCATCAGCACCACGCCGCATGCCACGCTTGCCGCGCTGGAAGTGTATGCCGGCGAGCGCATCGCGCTGCTGGTGGGCGGCCATGACCGGGGCCTGGACTGGCAGGCCTTTGCCGATGCCATGCGGGCGAAGGCACCGCACTGCATCGTGACCATGGGCGCCAATGGTCCGCGCATCCACGCGCTGCTGGCACCGCTGGCGGAAGAGGGACGCTTTGGCCTGCATGCCGCGAAGGACTTGGCCGAGGCCGTGGCGCTCGGGCGCGAGGCGCTGCAGGGGCAGGGCGTGCTGCTGCTCTCGCCGGGCGCTCCGAGCTTCGGCGCCTACCGCGATTACGTCGCGCGTGGCCGGCACTTCGCCGTTCTCAACGGCTTCGATCCGGCGGCGATCACTGCCATCGCCGGCCTCGGCATCGTCTGATCCATCTCGCTTGATCGACATCGCCTGAAGTACGCCTTCACGGCGGCCGGGCGTCGGCGGGCGTAGCGTCGTGGCATCACCGCAGCGGAGGGTCGAGCGGATGGCGAGACCAGGCAAGCTTGCGATCAGGCGCATTCATGCGCCGCTCGCGGCGGAAGACGGGGTGCGCATCCTGGTCGATCGCCTCTGGCCGCGCGGACTCTCTCTCGCCGATGCGGCGATCGATGCATGGCTGAAGGAGGTCGCGCCTTCGGCCGCGTTGCGGAAATGGTTCGGGCATGAGCCGGCGAAGTGGGCCGAGTTCCGCCATCGCTATTTCGCCGAACTCGATGACAGGCCCGATGCGGTCGCGGCGCTGCGGGAGCACCTCGGGAAAGGCAGGACGACCCTGCTGTACGCGGCGCGCGACGAGGCGCACAACAATCCGGTGGCCTTGCGCGATTACCTCGTGGATCGGGCGTGACTTACTTGTCGCGCGAGACCGCGTAGCGGGCCAGCCCGCGCAAGGCCGCCATCGCCTCGTTGTCGGGCAGCGAGGCCAGCGCGGCATCGGCACGCTCGGCGAACGATGTCGCACGCGCGCGGCTGTAGGCCAGGCTGTCATGGGCATCGATCGCGGCGACGACTTCCGGCAGCGCATCGATATCGCCCTGCTCGACGATCTCGCGCAGGCGGGTCCGTGTGGCCGCATCGGCATGTTGCATCGCATGGATCAGCGGCAGGGTCATCTTGCCTTCGGCCAGATCGTCGCCGAGGTTCTTGCCGAGCGTCTCCGTATCCGAGGCGTAATCGAGCACGTCGTCGGCGATCTGGAAGGCGTAGCCCAGGTTCAGGCCGTAAACGTGCAGTTGGCGTTGCACCGCTTCGTCGGCACCGGCCAGCAGCGCGCCGAGGCGGGTGGCGGCGGCGAACAGGATCGCGGTCTTGCGCTCGATCACCTTCAGGTATGCGGCCTCGTCGGTATCCGGGTTGCGCACGTGCAGCAGTTGCAGCACCTCGCCCTCGGCGATCTGGTTGGTGGTGTCGGCGAGGATGCGCTGCACCTGCATCGAATCCAGTTCCACCATCAACTGGAAGCTGCGCGAGTACAGGAAGTCGCCGACCAGCACGCTGGCGGCATTGCCCCAGACCGCGTTGGCGGTGCGGCGGCCGCGGCGCAGTTCGGACTCGTCCACCACGTCGTCGTGGAGCAGGGTGGAGGTGTGGATGAACTCGATCACCGCCGCCAGCTGGTGGGCATCCGGGCCCATGTGGCCCAGCGCGCGCGCCGCAAGGAGATGCAACATTGGCCGCAAGCGCTTGCCGCCGGCCCCGACGATGTATTCCGCGATCTGGTTGATCAGCACCACATCCGATGCCAGGCGGCGGCGGATCAGCGCGTCCACGGCGGCCATGTCGGCGGCGGCCAGCTGCTGGATGGCGGGCAGGTCCAAGGCGGGGCGTGTATCGGGCATGGCGGCGGGGACGTTTTGCATCGCGTCATTATAGGTGGCGGCCTACCCGCCGGTGCGGCATACGCCGACACGAAGCCGGGCTCCAGGCCGGCAGCCGCCGCCCGCGCTGTATCATCCAATACCCCCCAAGGGCGGCGTCTCCCGCCGCCCCCTCCCAGACAGATCACAACCGGAAAGGAACAGGCATGGCACGTGGCATCAACAAGGTGATTCTGGTCGGCAACCTCGGCAACGACCCGGAAACCAAGTACACCCAGGGCGGCATGGCGATCACCAAGATCAGCCTGGCCACCACTTCGGTCCGGAAGGACCGCGACGGCAACAACCAGGAGCAGACCCAGTGGCACCGGGTGACCTTCTTCGGCAAGCTCGGCGAGATCGCCGCCGAGTACCTGCGCAAGGGATCCCAGGTCTACGTCGAGGGCGAGATCCGCTACGACAAGTACACCGGCCAGGACGGGGTTGAGAAGTTCTTCACCGAGATCGTCGCCAACGAGATGCAGATGCTCGGCGGCCGCGGCGGCGGTGGCGAGGGCGGCGGCTTCGGTGGCGGCGGTGGAGGCAGCTACGAGCGTGGTCCGCGCCAGCCCGCGCAGCGCCGGGAGCCGCAGCGCCAGGCACCGGCTGCCCAGCCGGCGGATTTCGGCGGCAACGAAGGCTTCGACGAGGACGACATCCCGTTCTGACGAGCCCAGCGGGGCGTCCCCGCCGCATTCCGTATCCAACGAAAAGCCCCTTCTTCGCGAAGGGGCTTTTTCGTGCCAGATCATGTCGGAGTGCAGGCCGAAGCGGTGTCACTCCGGCTGCGCGGACTCGTGATTGGGCCGGCCTCAGCCCTCGCGCACAAGCCGCTTCAGGACCGGCGTGGCGAGGAACATCAGCACACCGGCGCCGAGGCCGATCCACATCATCTTCGTGAAGACATCGGCGAAGACGGCAAGCGCCTCGGCCTGGGTGGCTTCCGGCGGAATCGCGGCCCAGGTGCCCATGCGTCCGGCGATGATTTCGCCGAATGCGGAGAACAGGAACCACGCGCCCATCATCATGCCGACCGCGCGCGGGATCGACAGCGAGGTCACTGCCGAGAGGCCCACCGGCGAGAGCATCATCTCGCCCAGCACCAGCACGAAGTAAGCCAGGATCATCCACCACAGGCTCACCATCGCGCCGTCGGCATGGCGGGCGGCATGGGCGAGGACGGCGAACGCGAGGCCACAGCAGACCAGTGCCCAGGCGAACTTGGCCGGATAGCTCGGGTTGAGTCGCATCCGGTCCAGCCGCGGCCAGAGCAAGGCGAATACCGGGCTCAGTGCGATGACGAACAACGCGCCGAAGGCCGTGGTCTGGCCGGCGGTCCACTCGATGCCGAAGGTGGTGCGATCCATGACGCGATCGGCCATCGCCACCCACGGCCCGTAGGTCTGCTCGTAGAGGCCCCAGAACAGCGCACTGATGGTGATCAGCGTCATCAGCATCACCATGCGGCCCTTTTCGGCGGCGCTGATGCCGGTGAACAGCAGGCGGAAGAACCAGATGTACAGGCCGGTGCCCAGCAGCACCGCGACCACTTCGGTCAGGGTCACTTCGTGGCCGCCCACCAGCCGCGAGAGCGGCCCGAAATCGATCTTGGTCTGCAACACCTTCCAGACCACGAAAGTCAGCAGCACGCCGCCGAGATAGATCGCCCATTCGCGGGAAATGCCGGCCAGCACAGGGGCGCGCAGCGCGGCCGGGTCGGCAGGTTCGGCCTGGCCCTGCAGGTGGCGGCGGCCGAGGACGAACTGCACCAGGCCCAGCGCCATCATCACGCCGGAGAGCGCGAAGCCGTAGCCCCAGCCGATCTTCTCGCCGATGTAGGCCACGACGAGCGAGGAAATGAACGCGCCGACGTTGATGCCCATGTAGAAGATTGTGAAGCCGGAATCGCGGCGCGGATCGCGGTCGGCATAGAGCCGGCCGACGATGGTGGAGATGTTGGGCTTGAGGAAGCCCACGCCGACCGCGATCAGGGCCAGCGAGAAGTACATCGCCTGCACGGCGACGGCATCCTGTTGCGCCTGGCCCTGGATCCCGCTGGCCTGGTGACCGGTCCAGGCCATGCCGAGTTGCCCCAGCACCAGCAGCACGCCGCCGAACACCACGGCCTTGCGCATGCCGATGTACTTGTCGGCCAGGATGCCGCCGAGCAGCGGCAGCGCGTAGGCCAGGCCGGCGTAGGTGCCGAGCAGCAGGTAGCCGCTGGCGTCACTGAAGAGATGGTGCTTGGTGAGATAGAGGAAAAGCAGCGCCTTCATGCCGTAGAAGGCGAAGCGCTCCCACATTTCGGTCATGAAGCAGACGTAGAGGCCCTTCGGGTGGCCGAGGAAATCCGAGTTGCCGGCGGCGGCATGGACAGGCGAAGGTGTGGACATGGGCGATCCCCGGTGGAATCGCCGGAGTATGCCAGTGCCGGACCGCTCGCGCAGATCGGGGCGATCTCGCCGAACCTGCTGGCCAACCGCCTCGAATACCAGCGCAAGCTGCTGGACTTCCTCGGCCGGCACATCGGCGGCGCGCGATCGGAGTGATGCCGGCGGGCGGGATGCGGCGGCACTCGCGTTAAGATCGGCGTTTCGACCC
>JAEXAG010000146.1 GCA_023394655.1 Pseudomonadota bacterium | reverse complement strand
CGCGTGGTACGGGTCAAGACCTACATCACGGCCAACGAGGGCTTCATCAAGCGCACGCTGGACTACATGAGCTTCATGCTCATGGGTTTCGTCATGGGACTGCTCGAGAAGCGTCCGGACGTGGTGGTGGCGACTTCGCCCCAGTTCTTCTGCGCGATCGGCGGGTGGGCGCTGTCGTTGGCGAAGCGCAGGCCGTTCGTGTTCGAGCTGCGCGACCTGTGGCCGGCCTCGATCATCGCCGTGGGCGCGATGAAGAAGAGCCTGGTTATCCGCGTGCTCGAGAAGATCGAGCTGTTCCTGTACCGGCGCGCCGCGGCGATCATTTCCGTGACTGAGAGTTTCCGCGAGGATCTGGTGGCGCGTGGCGTTCCGCGCGAGAAGATCCACGTCGTGATCAATGGCGTGGACCTGGAGCGCTACGAGCCGAGGCCTCGCTGCATCGCGCTGGAGACCGAATTCGGACTGACTGGCAAATTCGTTGCCGGTTACATGGGGACGCATGGGATGGCGCATGCACTGCCGAAGGTGCTGGAGGCCGCCGAGAAGCTGCTGCATCGGGAAGACATTGCGTTCTTTTTTGCCGGCTCCGGGGCCGAGCGGGGGAAAGTGGAGCAGATCGTTGCGGAAAGACAGCTGCACAATGTGCGCCTGATTCCGCGCCAGCCCAAGGAGCGCATGCCGGCCCTATGGAGCGCATGTGACGTGGCGATCGTGCCGTTGCGGGACACGCCGGTTTTTTCGACAGTCATCCCGTCGAAGATCTTTGAAGCCATGGGGATGGGGGTTCCCATCCTGATGAGTCTTCCTGAAGGAGAGGCCACGGGAATCGTCCAGTCCACACGGTCGGGTATTTGTGTGCCGCCAGAAAACCCCGACGCCATGGCCAAGGCGATAGCTTCATTGGCGACTGATGCTGCCAAAATGGCCGAATTGCGCGCTGCGGCGGTGGCAGCCGCGCCACTCTATTCGCGGGACCATCAGGCAGACAAGCTGCTTGCAGTTCTGGATCATGTTTCATCGGAATCCATATCATGAAAATCCTCGTCACCGGCACCGCCGGTTTCATCGGCTCACACGTCGCGCAAGTGCTGCTTGCACGCGGCGATGAGGTGGTCGGTATCGACAATCTCAACGATTACTACGATGTCTCGCTGAAGCAGGCGCGACTGGATCGTTTCAAGGACCATCCGGGATACCAGCATGTCCATGCGGAGCTGGCGGACCGCGAGGCGATAGAGGCGGTGTTCGAAACCCACAAGCCACAACGCGTGGTGCATCTGGCCGCACAGGCCGGTGTGCGCTACGCGGCCAAGAATCCGCATGTTTACGTGTCCAGCAATGTCACGGGGACACTGCACATCCTGGAAGGTTGCCGGCACCACGATGTGGATCATCTGGTGTTCGCATCGACCAGCTCGGTCTATGGCGCCAACCGGTCGATGCCCTTCAACGAGCATCAGGGCACTGAGCATCCGCTGACCCTGTACGCGGCAACCAAGAAAGCCAACGAGATGATGGCGCACAGCTACGCGCATCTCTACGGCATTCCGTGCTCCGGGCTGCGTTTCTTCACGGTGTATGGGCCGTGGGGGCGCCCGGACATGGCGCTGTTCCTGTTCACCAAGGCAATCCTGGCCGGTGAGCCCATCAAGGTGTTCAACCACGGCCATCACAAGCGCAGCTTCACCTATGTTGATGACATCGTGGAAGGGGTGGTGCGCACGCTGGACCGGCCGCCTTCCGTGGATGCATCGTGGCAGGGCGAGAATCCGGACCCGGCGACCAGCGGCGTTGCGCCTTACCGCATCTACAACATCGGCAACGAGACGCAGGTGGAACTGCTCCGGTACATCGAGGTGCTGGAACAGTGCCTCGGTCGCAAGGCGGTGATGGAAATGCTGCCGCTGCAGGCCGGCGACGTGCCGGATACCGAGGCGGACGTCTCCGCACTGGTGGCGAACGTCGGCTATCGCCCGGTGGTGGACGTGGAAGAGGGTGTGTCGCGCTTCGTGGCGTGGTACCGGGACTATTACCGGGTTTGATCCACCCCCGCCATTCATCCCCAAGCCACACGACGCGCCTATGCTGACGCGCTAGAATGATCGACACGCCTGCGGGGGGGAGCAGGCGTGCTGTCACACAAGGATGAAGGTGATGATGCTGGAAAACGTGGGTTTCGCGTTGCTGCTCGCCGGGGGGGCGTGCCTGCTGACGTGCCTGCTGCAGATAATCCTGCAGCCGGTGGCGCATCGCTTCGAGCTGATCGACTACCCGAAGGGGCGCAAGGACCATGAGCGGCCGACGCCGGTGATCGGCGGGCTGGCGATGGCGCTGGGGGCGGTCGCGGTGATGTCGCTTTCGCCGCTGGAGATGTCGGCACCGTTCTACGGTTTCGTGCTGGGCGGCGGGCTGTTGCTGGTGATCGGGCTCCTCGACGACAAGTACGACCTGCACTGGACGATCCGCATCGTCGCGCAGGTGCTGGCCGCGCTCCTGATGGTCTACATCGGCGGGGTGCAGGTGGAGCGGCTGGGCCCGATGTTCGGGCTGGGCGAGACCCAGCTGGGCGCGTTGGCGGTGCCGTTCACCGTGTTCGCCACGGTGGGCCTCATCAACTCGGTCAACATGATCGACGGTGCCGATGGCCTGGCCGGTTCGCTGGTGTTCGCGGCGCTCATCATGCTGACCGCGGCGGCCTTTTATTCGGGCAACCAGACGCTGGCACTGCGTCTGGCGGTGCTGTCCGGCGCGGTGTCCGGCTTCCTGGCCTACAACCTGCGCTTTCCGTGGCGGCAGCGCGCCAAGCTGTTCATGGGCAATGCCGGCAGCATGTTCCTGGGCTTCGTGGTCGCGTGGTCGGCGTTCCGGCTCACGCAGGACACCCATCACAACGTGAGCCCGGTGCTGGCGCTGTGGCTGATCCCGATCCCGGTGATGGACACGCTGGTGCTGATGGTGCGCCGCCTGCGCAGCCGCAAGTCACCGTTCATCGCCGATCGCAACCACATCCATCACTTCATGCTCGAAGCCGGCATCGGCCCGACCCGCGGGGCGATGATGCTGAGCCTCTTCAGTCTTGCCAGCGGCCTGCTGGCGGCGCAATCGCTGCGCTGGGACGTGCCGGAGCCGCTACTGCTGCTTGCCTTCATCGCGCTGTGCCTGCTGTGGTTCTGGATGACCGGCCACCGCGAGCGCACGGTGGCGTTCTTCCGCCAGGCGAAGCGCGTAATGCCCGATTGGCGCGGCCGCGACTTGCGGGCTGATGGCGTGCCCGCCGAGGTGAAGGTGCCGGACGCCCGCGACGAGGCGCGCTGAGGCGGGTTTTCTCCCTGTGCGGTAGGAAAACCCCGACGCCGATGCAGGGCAGTGGATGATGGGAACTGCCATGGAGGGATGGCAGCATCATGTCTCCCGAATCGAGGTTCCAAGCATGAATGCCTTGCAAGTCGATGGAATGCGCCGGCGCTTCGCGCTGTTCATGGCCGAGGATGGCACTACCCTGCTGGGCGATCTTGCGGCCGGTCTGCCGGCGGCGGCGCGCAACGTCTTCGGCCGGGTTTCCGCGGGGGAAGCGGTGCCACTGGATCACCCGCTCCTGGCCGGGCGCTGGCCGGAAATCCTGCGCGACATGGACGAATCCGGCTACGCGGTGATCTGACGATCTCGCGGCCTGCGACCCGGCCGGGCTACGCTTGTCTGCCCTCCCGCCACGGCCCGCGCATGAAGACTGCCCCCAAGACCCGCACCGCCTACGTCTGCAGCGAGTGCGGCGCCGATTACCCCAAATGGCAGGGCCAGTGCGGGGCCTGCGGCGCCTGGGACACGCTGGCGGAGATCATGCTGGGAAGCGCGGCGGCGGCGAAATCGCCGGCCTCGCGCAGGGCCGGCTGGGCCGGCAAGGTGGATGCGCCGAAGATCACCGCGCTGAAGGACGTCGCGCAGACCGAAACGGCGCGGGTATCCACCGGCATCGGCGAGTTCGACCGGGTGCTGGGCGGCGGGCTGGTGGAAGGCGCGGTGGTGCTGATCGGCGGCGATCCGGGCATCGGCAAGTCCACTTTGCTGACCCAGGCGCTGGCCTCGATGGCCGGGGTGCTGCCGGGGCTGTACGTCACCGGCGAGGAATCGCTGGGGCAGGTCGCCGGGCGCGCGGCGCGCCTCGGCCTGCCGCTGGAGGGCCTCAAGGCGCTGGCGGAAACCTGTGTCGAGCGGATTCTCGAGCAGGCCATCGTGGCGAAGCCGCGTTTCATCATCGCCGATTCCATCCAGACCCTGTGGACCGAAACGTTGACCGCCGCGCCCGGCTCGGTGAGCCAAGTGCGCGAGGCGGCGGCGCGGCTGGTGCGCTATGCCAAGGAAACCGGCACCGCGGTGTTCCTCGTCGGCCACGTGACCAAGGAAGGCGGCATCGCCGGGCCGCGCGTGCTGGAGCACATGGTGGATGCGGTGCTGTATTTCGAGGGCGATTCCGGCAGCCGCTTCCGCGTGCTGCGCGC
>JAEXAG010000137.1 GCA_023394655.1 Pseudomonadota bacterium | reverse complement strand
GCGCGCAGCTGCCAGCGATCATCCGCCGAATCCCAGCCGCCGTAGAGGCCGGCCAACGTATAGGCGCCCTGGCGCAGGCCCGGCGCGTTGTCCACGCTCAGCCAGGTCTCCGAGCGGTAGGACAGATCGCCACCGAAGGTGAGCACGCTGCCGTTGGACAGATCGATGCTGTGCTGGGCGGCGATGCGGGCGGTGAACTCCGGCGAGAACGGCACGTGGGCGTGCAGTGCCGCCAGCGCCGGGTTGAGGGCCACGCGCGGATCGTTGAACTCCTTGTAGCGGGCATCCATCCAGCCGAACTGACCGGACAGCGTGGTGCCCTGCCCGAAGCGGGCGACGCCTTCGAACTCGATGCCGTCGATCACCAGCTCGGCCGCGTTCAGCACCGGGAAGGCGAAGTTCGGGATCGGGTCGTTCGGGTTGATGATCTCGGAAACGCGGGCCTGGAAGTCCTTGTAGTTGCTGCGGAAGGCCGCGAGGCGACCGGACAGGCGGCCATCGCCGGAGCTCATCTTCAGGCCGGTCTCGTAGGTCCAGACGTACTCCGGTTCGAATGCGCTGATCTCGGTGGCGGCATTGGCGCGGCCGTTGAAACCGCCCGCCTTGTAGCCGCGGTTGGCCGAGACGTAGCCCATCATGTTGTCGCTGAAGCTCTTCTGCAGGCTCACGCTCGGGGTGAGCGCGGTCCAGCTGCCGTCGATGTCGAAGGCCAGCGCCGGATCCGCATTGCCCAGCACGTTGGAGAACGTGGAGGTGGTGCGGTAGTAGTCCTTGCTGTCCTTGGTGTAGCGCAGGCCGACGGCCAGGTTCCAGGTCGGCGCGAAGTTCCAGTCGACATGGGCGAAGCCGGCGACCGACTTGTTGCGCAGATCGTCGTCGATGGTGCGCAGGAAACTGATCGGCATCGCGCCGAAGATCAGGAAGTCGTGCGCATACGCCTCCTGGTAGGACGGCACGCGTTCATCCATGTAATACAGGCCGAGGATGGCGCGGACATCCCCGCCGGCATCGTACTGCAGCTGGAACTCCTGGCTGGTCTGACGCTGGTCCACGCCCACGAACACGTCGCCCAGCTGGAACTCGGATGCGTCGATGTCGATGAACGATGCGGTATCGAGCTTGCGCCACGCGGTGATCGACTTGGCCGTCCAGGCATCGCCCAGCTGCCACTGCATGTTCAGCGAAGCCCCCTTGTGGGTCAGCTCCTGGCCCTGGTCGGGCGCGAACGAAGCGCGGGTGCGGAAATCGTACTCGCCGCTGCCGGGCACGTGCAGCACCTTGATGCCGCCGGCCAGGTTGACCGAGTACAGCGGCGCCACCGGCTGGCCGACCGTCAGGTCGTTGTCCTGGCGGGTGTAGTCCAGCGAGAAGGTGCCGGAGAAGTTCTCGCCGCCGCGGAAACCAACCTTCAGGCGCGCCGCGGTGGTGTTTTCATCGTTGTAGTCGCGGCCGTTCGAAGGATCGGTGATGTAGCCGTCGCGGGTGATCCTGGCCGCGGCAAGGCTCATCGCCAGCGACTCGCTCATCTGGCCGGAGAAGTAGGCGCGCGCTTCGGCGCGACCGTAGTTGCCGAGGGTCAGCTCGGCGGCACCGCCGGTGTCCTGGAACGGATCGCGGGTATTGATCTTGATCGCGCCACCGGTGGAGTTCTTGCCGTACAGCGTGCCCTGCGGGCCGCGCAGCACTTCCACCTGCGCCACGTCGAACAGCGAGAACAGCGCGCCGTTGATGCGCGAGTAGTACACGTCGTCGACGTACATGCCGACGCCCGGATCGAAGGTCTGCAGCGCGTCGGGCTGGCCGATGCCGCGGATGAAGACGTTCACCGAGTTCGAGGAACCGCGGCCCTGCACGATGTTCATGTTGGGCACGGCGCCCTGCAGGCCGTCGATGTTGGTGGCCTGCAGGTCGCGCAGCGAGCTCTCGCCGAATGCGCTCACCGCCACCGGCACGTCGTCGATGGATTCCGCGCGGCGGCGCGCGGTCACCACGATGGTGTCGAGGGTGTCGGATTGCGTGGCCGTGGTGCCGGTGCTGCCGGTGTCCTGGGCCCGGGCCGGCGCCGCGCCGATTGCCGTGGCTGCCAGCGCGGCGGCGATCGCCACGCACAGATGCTTGTTCTTCATGCTCCCTCCTCCGGGTTCGTGGGACGGATGATGGGCCGGCATGCACGGGCGTGACATCGTACCTTCGGACAATGGGAGCGCGCCCGGGCGACGGCGAGACTGCAGGCCATGTCGATGCCCGTGCGGGCGATGGAGTTGCCGATGTCGTTCCTGATCGTGCTGGCCGCGCTGTGCTTCCTCATGTACGTGGCCTATCGCGGGCACAGTGTCATCCTGTTCGCGCCGATCGCCGCGCTCGGCGCGGTGCTGCTGACCGACCCGGGGCTGGTGGCGCCGATGTTCACCGGCCTGTTCATGGACAAGATGGTCGCCTTCCTCAAGAACTACTTCCCCGTGTTCCTGCTGGGTGCGGTGTTCGGCAAGCTGATCGAGATCTCGGGCTTCTCGAAATCGATCGTCGCCGCCACGATCCGCGTGGTCGGCGCGCAACGGGCGATGCTGGCGATCGTTCTGGTCTGCGCCCTGCTGACCTATGGCGGCGTCTCGTTGTTCGTGGTGGTGTTCGCGGTGTACCCCTTCGCCGCCGAGCTGTTCCGCCAGAGCGACATCCCCAAGCGCCTGATCCCGGGCACCATCGCGCTCGGTGCGTTCACCTTCACGATGGATGCGCTGCCGGGCACGCCGCAGATCCAAAACATCATCCCGACCACTTTCTTCAAGACCGATACCTGGGCGGCACCGTCGCTCGGCACCATCGGCGGCATCTTCATCCTGATCGTCGGCCTGATGTATCTCGACTGGCGTCGCCGCGTCGCGCTGGCCAAAGGCGAAGGCTACGGCGATGCCGCCCACCTGCTCAACGAGCCGGCGGCGTTCACCGGTGGCAAGCTGGCCAATCCGTTCATCGCGCTGCTGCCGCTGGTGCTGGTGGGCGTGAGCAACAAGCTGTTCACCGTGCTGATCCCGCGTTTCTATGGTGCCAGCCACGAGTTCGTGCCGGCGGTGATCGGCAGCCCGGCGCCGGTGGTGCAGGAAATCGCGAAGATTTCCGCGATCTGGGCGGTGATGGGCGCGCTCCTGGTCGGCATCCTCTGCGTGCTGCTGTTCGCGTGGAAAACCGTCGCGGCGACGTTCGCCGAAGGCACCAGGTCGGCGATCGGCGGCTCGCTGCTGGCCTCGATGAACACCGCATCGGAATACGGTTTCGGCGCGGTGATCGCCGGCCTGCCCGGCTTCCTCGTGGTGGCCAACGCGCTTTCCGCGATCCCCGACCCGCTGGTCAACGAAGCGATCACCGTCACCTCGCTGGCCGGCATCACCGGTTCGGCCTCCGGGGGCATGTCCATCGCGCTGGCGGCCATGGCCGATACCTTCATCGCCAACGCCAACGCTGCGGGCATTCCGATGGACGTCCTGCACCGCGTCGCCTCGATGGCCTCCGGCGGCATGGACACCCTGCCGCACAACGGCGCGGTCATCACCCTGCTCGCGGTCACCGGCCTGACCCACCGGCAGGCCTACAAGGACATCTTCGCGATCACCATCATCAAGACGCTGGCGGTCTTCCTGATCATCGGCGTGTTCTACGCCACCGGGCTGGTCTGACGCGGGAGCGCTAGGATGGCGGCAACCCGGCCGCCGATCCCCACATGCCCGAGCACGACGAATTCGACGTCGACTATTTGGTCGTCGGCTCCGGCTTCGGCGTCAGCGTCGCGGCGCTGAGGCTGGCGGAAAAAGGCTACCGCGTCACGGTGATCGAACAGGGCCGGCGCTGGACGCCGGAAACGCTGCCCGAAAGCAACCGCAACCTGCGCCGCTGGCTCTGGCAGCCCGCGCTCGGCTGGCACGGCTTCTTCGGCCTGCGCATCTTCCGCCACGTCGTCGTGCTGCACGGCAACGCCGTCGGCGGCGGCTCCATCACCTACGCCAACACCCTGCTGGAGCCGCCGGCGAAAGTCTGGCAGCAGGGCGAATGGGCGGGCCTCGCCGACTGGGCCGCGATCATGCCCGCGCACTTCGCCACCGCGCGGCGCATGCTCGGGGTCACCCGCAATCGCCTGCCCGGCCCGGCCGACGCCCGCCTGCGCGAGCTGGCGATCGCGCGCGGCATCGGTGATCGCTGCCATCCCACCGATGTCGGCGTGTATTTCGGCGCCGAGGGCGAAGCGCCCGGCACGCCGCATCCCGATCCCTATTTCGATGGCGAAGGCCCGCCGCGGCGCAGCTGCATCGGCTGCGGCGGCTGCATGGTCGGCTGTCGCCACGGCGCCAAGAACAGCCTCGACATGAACTATCTGTACCTGGCCGAGAAGCGCGGCGCGAAGGTGATGGCGGAAACCCGCGTGTTCCGGATCCGGCCGCTGCCGGGCGCCGAGGATGGCGGCAAGGGCTACGACGTCGAGATCGCGTCGGTAGCCGGACGGATGCGCAAACGCATCCGGCTGCGCTGCCGCGGCGTGGTCATGGCGGCGTCCTCGCTCGGCACCCAGGAACTGTTGCTGCGCATGCGCGATGACGGCTGCCTGCCGCGACTGTCCGCCGAACTCGGCAAGCGGGTGCGCACCAATGCGGAATCCCTGATCGGCGTGCGCTTCCCGGGCTGCGGCGAGGATCTCTCGCAGGGGGTCGCGATCGGCTCGCGCGTGCACATCGACGACGAAACCCATGTCGAGGCCACCCGTTACCCGGCTGGTTCCGACGCCATGGCGCTGCTCTGCGCGCCGATGGGCGAAGCGCGTGGATGGCGCTGGCCGCTGCATGCGCTCGGGCAATTCCTGCGCCGGCCGTGCCGGTTCATCCGGGCGATGCGCCCGCGTGACTGGGCGCGGGAATGCATGATCCTGCTGTGCATGCAGACGCTCGACGGCCATCTGGAAATGCGCCTCGCGCGGCGCTGGTGGTGGCCGTTCCGTCGCGGCCTCGCCAGCCACGGCCAGCCGATCCCCGCCTGCATCCCGGAAGCCAACGAATTCGCGCGGGCGCTGGCCGCGCGTCACGGCGGCATCGCCATGACCTCGCTGCCCGAAGTCTTGTTCGACATCCCGATGACCGCCCACTGCCTCGGCGGCGCCGGCATGGGCGCGGATGCACGGCAAGGCACCTGCGATGCCCGCGGCCGCGTGTTCGGCTACCGCAACCTGCTGGTCTGCGACGGGTCGCTGGTGTCCTCCAACCTCGGCGTGAACCCGAGCCTGACCATCACCGCGTTGGCCGAGCACGTCATGTCCGGCATCCCGCAGGCGAACGGCCGATCGTGGGAGGATGGGGCGCAGGAGACCCCGACATGAGCCCCACCCCAGCCACCGACGAGACCATCGCCACCCTGCGCCCCCGCTTCGATGCGCAGCGCGCCGCCTTCGCCGCCCGCCCGCCGCGAAGCGTGGCCGAACGACGCCAATCACTGGATGCCCTGGCCGATGTCGTGCGTCGCAACGAGCAGGCGCTGATCGAGGCGATTTCCGCCGATTTCGGCCGGCGCGCCGCGCAGGAAACCCGGCTGCTGGAATGGATGCCGCTGCTGGACGAAATCCGCCACATCCGCGCCCGGCTACCGCGCTGGATGCGCCCGGAGCGCGTCTCCGCCAACTGGACCTTCCTGCCGAGCCGCGCGCGCACCGAGAGCCAGCCGCTCGGCGTGGTCGGGGTGATCGGTGCCTGGAACTACCCGCTGCTGCTGAACCTGTCGCCGCTTGCCAATGCGCTGGGGGCCGGCAACCAGGTGATGATCAAGCCTTCCGAGCGCGCCCCGGCCACCGCGGAGCTGCTTGCCCGGATGATGGCGGAAGCCTTCGCGCCCGAGCACGTCCACGTCGTGACCGGCGGCCCCGATGTCTCGGCGGCCTTCTCCGCCCTTCCCTTCGACCACCTGCTGTTCACCGGCTCCACCGCCACCGGGCGCAAGGTGATGCAGGCGGCGGCTGCCAACCTCACGCCGGTCACGCTGGAACTGGGCGGCAAGTCGCCGGCACTGGTCCACGCCGGCTTCCGGATCGAGGACGCCGCCGACCGCATCGTCGGAGCCAAGCTCTGGAATGGCGGCCAGACCTGCGTCGCGCCGGATTACGCACTGGTGCCGCGTGCCGAGATCGATGCCTTCGCCGCCGCGGCCAGCGCCGTGATCCAGCGCCGCTGGCCACAGGCTGAAGGCAACCCCGATTACACCCACATGATCGACGCGCGCGCCTGGGGCCGGATGCAGGCGATGGTGGACGACGCCCGCGAACGCGGCGCGCGCGTGCTGCAGCCGCAACCGCCGGAGGGCGAGTCCGGCTCGGGGGCTTTTCCTCCGACGCTGGTGATCGGCGCCAGCCGGGAGATGGCGGTGATGCAGGAGGAAATCTTCGGCCCGGTGCTGCCGGTGATCGGCTACGAGCGGCTGGAGGACGCACTGGCGCTCATCCGCACCGGCGACCGTCCGCTGGCGATGTACTACTTCGATCACGACCGCGCGCGCATCGCCCGCGTCCTCGCCGGCACCCATGCCGGCGGCGTCACCCTCAACGATTGCATCTTCTATCTGGCGCAACACCGGCTGCCTTTCGGCGGCATCGGTGCCAGCGGCATGGGGGCCTATCACGGCATCGATGGCTTCCGCACTTTCTCCCACCGCAAGGCCGTGCTCGCGCAGAGCGGCATCACCGCGCGCGTCCTCGGCCGGCTGGTGCGCCCGCCCTACGGCCCGATGACCGAGCACCTGCTGAGTTTCATGGGCCGCCGCTGACATCGGCGCAAAGAAAAACGCCGCACCCGTGGGGATGCGGCGTTCGATCTGCTGGAGTTTGGTAGCGGGGGCAGGATTTGAACCTGCGACCTTCGGGTTATGAGCCCGACGAGCTGCCAGACTGCTCCACCCCGCAGCAGAGAAGCGAGATTATGGGGGATTCCGCGCATTCATGCAAGCCCCCGGTTGCACGTCGTTCAGGCGAGGAAGACGTGGCGGCACCAGGCCAGGATCGGGTCGATCGCCACGGCCAGTGCCAAGAGCAGCAGCGCGTTGACCGCGAACACCGAGCGCATCGGGCGATCGTTGCGCGGGGCCATCGCGTCTCCTTCCGGCGCCGGGTCGAAGAACATCACCTTCATCACCCGCAGGTAGTAGAAGGCGCCGATGACCGCAAACACGATGCCGAGCACGGCCAGCCACAGCATCCCGCCGTTGATCGCGGCGGTGATGACGTCCACCTTGGCGAAGAAACCGATGAACGGCGGCACGCCTGCCAGCGAGGCCATGATGCAGAGGATCAGGAAGGCCATCCACGGATGGCGCTTGGCAAGTCCGCGGTAATCCGCGATCTCGTCGGCCTCGAACCCCTTGCGCGACATCAACACGATCGCGCCGAAGGCGGCCACCGTGGTGAATGCGTAGACCACCGCGTAGAACAGTGCCGCGCCATAGCCCTGCGCACCACCGCCGGCCAGGCCCATCAGCAGGAAACCGATGTGCGAGATGGTGGAATACGCCAGCATGCGCTTGAGGTTGGCCTGCACCAGGGCGAACACGTTGCCGACCACCAGCGAGAGCGCGGCGAGCCCGCCGAGCAGCACGCGCCAGTTTTCGGCCACCGGGCCAAGACCGGATTCCAGCAGGCGGTAGGCCATGACGAAGGCGGCCAGTTTGGGCGCCGCGCCGATGAACTGGGTGATCGGGGTCGGTGCGCCGTGGTACACGTCCGGCAGCCACATGTGGAACGGTGCCGCGCCGAGCTTGAACGCGATGCCGGCCACGATGAACACCATGCCGGCAAGCAGCAGCTGGCCGTTCTCGCCGGCCACCGCCGCCATGTGGATGCCCGGCAGGTCCAGCGTGCCGGTCGCGCCATAGACCAGCGACATGCCGTAGAGCAGCATGCCCGAGGACAGCGCGCCCAGCACGAAGTACTTCATGCCCGCTTCCGTGGCGAGCGGGCTGTCACGATCGACCGCCACCAGCGCGTAGGAACACAGGGCCAGCATCTCCAGGCCCACGTACACCATCACCAGGCTGCCGGAAGAGACCAGCACCATCATGCCGAGGGTGCCGAACAGCATCAGCACCGGCACTTCACCCTTGTAGATGCCGCGCTCGCGCAGGTAGGGCAGCACGTAGACGAACCCCGCGGCCGCCACCCAGCAGATGACGCCCTTGGCGAGGTCGGCCAGGCCGTCGCGCACGAACATGCCGTTGAGCACGGCGTTGCCGTCCGCAGGCTGCCCGCCGACGCCGCTGATCGCCATCCAGCCGACCACCACCAGCAGCGCCATCGCGAGCCAGTGGGTCATGCCCTTCTGCCGGGTGTCGACGAACAGGTCGAACAGCAGGAGGATGAAGGCCGAAGCGGCCAGCACCAGCTCCGGCAACAGGTGCCGGAGCTCTGCGGAATCGAATACGTGCTGCGTGATGTCCATCGATTACGGTCCGTTGAGCTTGCTGTTCGCGAGCTGGTTGGCCAGCTGCGCGATGGAGGGTTCCATCAGGTCGGTGAGCGGCTTCGGATACAGGCCGATGGCCATCACCCCGAGCGCGAACGCCACCAGCACTGCGCCCTCGCGCAGGTTGATGTCCTTGAGCGCGGCCACCTGCGGATTGGCCACCTCGCCCCAGATCACCCGCTTGGTCAGCCACAGCGTGTAGGCGGCGCCGGTGATCAGCGTGGTGGCGGCGCCCAGCGCCAGCCACGGGTTGAGCTGGAAGCTGGCCAGCACCACCATGAACTCGCCGACGAAGCCGCTGGTGGCCGGCAGGCCGGAGTTGGCGAAGGCGAACAGCACGAAGAACATCGCGAACCACGGCATGGTGTTGGCCACGCCGCCGTAATCGCGGATCATGCGGCTGTGCATGCGGTCGTAGAGCACGCCGACGCAGGAGAACATCGCGCCGGAGATGAAGCCGTGCGAGATCATCTGCACCATCGCGCCCTGCAGGCCGAGGCGCGCGGCATCGGCGTTGCCGGCGTCCCGCATCAGTCCCATGGCGATGAAGATGCCGAGCGTCACGAAGCCCATGTGCGCGATCGACGAATAGGCGATCAGCTTCTTCATGTCGTCCTGCACCAGCGCCACCAGGCCGATGTAGATGATCGCGATCATCGACAGCAGGATCACCAGCCAGGCGAACTCGTGGCTGGCATCCGGCACGATCGGCAGGTTGAAACGCAGGAAGCCGTAGCCGCCGATCTTCAGCATGATCGCCGCCAGCACCACCGAGCCCGCGGTCGGCGCCTCGACGTGCGCGTCCGGCAACCAGGTGTGCACCGGGAACATCGGCACCTTCACCGCGAACGCGGCAAGGAAGGCGAAGAACAGCCAGCTCTGTTCCTTCATCGTCAGCGGCAGCGCGGCCATGTCCGCGAGCTGCCAGCTGCCGCCCTGCAGGTACAGGTAGACCAGGCCGACCAGCATGAGGACCGAGCCGAGGAAGGTGTAGAGGAAGAACTTGATCGAGGCATGCACGCGGCGCGGGCCGCCCCAGATGCCGATGATGATGAACATCGGGATCAGCATCGCCTCGAAGAACACGTAGAACAGGATGGCGTCGGCCGCCGAGAACACGCCGATCATCATGCCTTCGAGGATCAGGAACGCGGCGAAGTACTGGTTCACCCGGTCATTCACCGAACCCCAGGCGCCGAGCACCACCAGCACCGAGGTGATCGTGGTGAGCACGATCAACGCGACCGCGATGCCGTCCGCGCCGAGGTGGTAGAAAATGTCGAATGCGGAGATCCAGCTGCGCAGTTCGACGAACTGCAGCCCCGCGTTGGCGTGGTCGAAACCGGTCACCAGCGGCAGCGAGAGCAGCAGCACCACCAGCGAAACCAGCAGCGCGGTCCAGCGCGCGGCATTGGCGGGCATGCGGCCCATGGCGAGCAGCGCCGCGCCGCCGAGGATCGGCAGCCAGATCAGCAGGCTGAGCAAAGGCAACTGGCTCACTTGGGCGCTCCCTCGTAGGTCGA
>JAEXAG010000052.1 GCA_023394655.1 Pseudomonadota bacterium | reverse complement strand
TGCGCGAAGGTGGTGGCCGGCGACGGGTCGGTCAGGTCGTCCGCGGGCACGTACACGGCCTGGATCGAGGTGATCGAGCCGGTCTTGGTCGAGGTGATGCGCTCCTGCAGCACGCCCATTTCCTCGGCCAGGGTCGGCTGGTAGCCCACCGCCGACGGCATGCGGCCCAGCAGCGCCGACACTTCGGTACCGGCCAGGGTGTAACGGTAGATGTTGTCCACGAACAGCAGCACGTCGCGGCCTTCGTCGCGGAAGTACTCGGCCATGGTCAGGCCGGTCAGGGCCACGCGCAGGCGGTTGCCCGGCGGCTCGTTCATCTGGCCGTAGACCATCGCCACCTTGGACTTGGCGTGCTCTTCCACGTTGACGACGCCCGACTCCTGCATCTCGTGGTAGAAGTCGTTGCCTTCGCGGGTGCGCTCGCCGACGCCGGCGAACACGGACAGGCCGCTGTGCTCGGTGGCGATGTTGTTGATGAGCTCCATCATGTTCACGGTCTTGCCCACGCCGGCGCCGCCGAACAGGCCGACCTTGCCGCCCTTGGCGAACGGACACATCAGGTCGATCACCTTGATGCCGGTTTCCAGCAGCTCCGTGGTGGAGGCCTGGTCCTCGTAGGACGGGGCCGCGCGGTGGATTTCCCAGTGCGCGTCGGCCTTGACTTCGCCGCACTCGTCGATCGGGTTGCCCAGCACGTCCATGATGCGGCCCAGGGTGCCGATGCCGACCGGTACCGAAATCGCCTTGCCGGTGTTCTCTGCCACCAAGTTGCGCTTGAGGCCGTCGGTGGAGCCCAGCGCGATCGAGCGGACCACGCCGTCGCCCAACTGCTGCTGCACTTCCAGCGTGATGTCGGTGTTCTGCACCTTCAGCGCGTCGTACACCTTCGGCACGCTCTCGCGCGGGAATTCGACGTCGACGACGGCGCCGATGATCTGGACGATCTTGCCTTGGCTCATGATTGCTTCCTCAGTCCTGGTCTTTTGCTTGCGTCGCTTGGGCCTCAGACCGCCGCCGCGCCGCCCGCGATTTCCGTTGTTCTTGTCAAACCGCCGCCGCGCCGCCGACGATTTCCGAGATTTCCTGGGTGATCGCAGCCTGCCGGGCCTTGTTGTAGACCAGGTTCAGCGTGCCGATCATCTTGGTGGCGTTGTCGCTGGCGGCCTTCATCGCCACCATGCGCGCGGCGTGTTCGGAGGCCACGTTCTCCATCACCGCCTGGTACACCAGCGATTCCACGTAGCGGGTCATCAGGTGCTCCAGCACCGTCTGCGCGTCCGGCTCGTAGATGTAGTCCCAGCTGTGGCGCGCCATCTGCGCGTCGGCCGGGGGCAGCGGCAGCAGCTGGTCGAACGCCGCGCGCTGGGTCATGGTGTTGACGAAGTCGTTGTAGCAGAGATGCACGCGATCGACGCTGCCGGCATCGAAGGCATCCAGCATTACCTTGATCACGCCGATCAGCTGCTCCACCGTCGGGGTATCGCCCAGGTGGCTGACCGAGGCCAGCATGTTGACCTTGATGCGGCGGAAGAACACCGAAGCCTTCTGGCCGATGGTGACGATGTCCACTTCGACGCCCTGGTCCTGCCACTTGCGGATTTCGCCCAGCAGCTTGCGGAACAGGTTGTTGTTGAGACCACCGGCGAGGCCGCGGTCGGAGGACACCACGATGTAGCCGACGCGCTTGACGTCCTTGCGCTCGACCATCCACGGATGCACGTAATCGGTGCCGTTGGCTTGGGCGACGTGGCCGATCAGCTGCTTCATCGCCCGCGCGTACGGGCGCGAGGCCTTCATCCGATCCTGCGCCTTGCGGATCTTGGAGGCCGAGACCATTTCAAGCGCGCGCGTCACCTTGCGGGTGTTCTGCACCGACTTGATCTTGGTTTTGATTTCGCGTCCGCCTGCCATGCTTCTCTCGTCTTCTTGGGGCCGAACCGCGCGGAGAATGGATCCGCGCGGGCCTGGTCACGCCGGGATTACCAGCTGCCGGTCTTCTTGAAGTCCTCGATGCCGGCCTTGAAGGCGGCCTCGATCTCGTCGTTCCAGTTGCCGCTGCCATCGACCTGCTTCATCAGCTCGCCCTGGCTGTTGGCGAAGTGCGACTGCAGGCCTTCCTCGAAGGCACCGATCTTGGCGACCGGCACGTCGTCCATGTAGCCCTTGTCCACGGCGTAGATCGACAGCGCCTGCTCGGCGACCGACATCGGCGCGTACTGCTTCTGCTTCATCAGCTCGGTGACGCGCTGGCCGCGCTCGAGCTGCTTGCGGGTGGCATCGTCCAGATCGGAGGCGAACTGGGCGAAGGCCGCCAGCTCGCGGTACTGCGCCAGCGCGATGCGGATGCCGCCGGAGAGCTTCTTCATGATCTTGGTCTGGGCCGCGCCACCCACGCGCGACACCGAGATACCGGCGTTCACGGCCGGGCGGATGCCGGCGTTGAACAGGTCGGTTTCCAGGAAGATCTGGCCGTCGGTGATCGAGATCACGTTGGTCGGAACGAAGGCGGACACGTCGCCGGCCTGGGTTTCGATGATCGGCAGCGCGGTCAGCGAGCCGGTCTTGCCGGTGACCTTGCCTTCGGTGAACTTCTCGACGTATTCCTCGGACACGCGGGCAGCGCGTTCCAGCAGGCGCGAGTGCAGATAGAACACGTCACCCGGGTAGGCTTCGCGGCCCGGCGGACGCTTCAGCAGCAGGGAGATCTGGCGGTAGGCGACGGCCTGCTTGGACAGATCGTCGTACACGATCAGCGCGTCTTCACCGCGGTCCATGAAGTACTCACCCATGGTGCAGCCCGAGTAGGCGCTGATGTACTGCATGGCAGCCGATTCGGAAGCGGTCGCGGCCACCACGATGGTGTGGGCCAGCGCGCCGTTCTCTTCCAGCTTGCGCCCGATGTTGGCGATGGTCGACGCCTTCTGGCCGATCGCAACGTACACGCACTTGATGCCGGTGCCCTTCTGGTTGATCACCGCATCGATCGCCATGGCGGTCTTGCCGGTCTGGCGGTCACCGATGATCAGCTCGCGCTGGCCACGGCCGATCGGGATCATCGAGTCG
>JAEXAG010000021.1 GCA_023394655.1 Pseudomonadota bacterium | reverse complement strand
ACCGTGCCGCGCGGCCGTTACGAGCAGGTGAAGGCGGAAATGGACCTGCCGCGCCAGCTCGTCGCCCCGTACACCCGCGGCCAGCAGGTCGGCACCCTGCGCATCTCCCTCGACGGCAAGCCGCTGGCCGAACGCCCGCTGGTCGCACTCGCCGATGCGCCGGAGGCCGGGTTCTTCAGCCGCATCAGCGATGGATTCTGGTTGTGGTGGGAGTCGGATTGACTCCCTAACTCGCCGGAAACAACTGCTCGGCCCGCTGGAACAGGATCCAGCTCGTGGCGATGTATTTGTCGCCGCCGCGCGGGCGGTTGCCGCGATGGGTGTGGGTGAAACCGGCGGGCGCGAACAGCAGGCTGCCGGTTTTGGGCGTGATCTTGCGGCGCTGCGCGAGGAACTCGGTTTCGCCTTCCTCGAAGCCGTCGTTGAGGTAGAGCGTCCACAGCAGGTGGCGATGCAGCGTTTCCGCGGCCGGATCGCGCGGATACAGCTCGCAATGCCAGTAGGGATAGCCGCCTTCGCCGTCGCGGTACCACTGCAGGTTGATGCCGCCCGGCCGGAAGCAGCGCACGATGAGCGAGTTCAGCGTGTCGTCCGCCATCGATTCGACGTCGGAGGCGGTCAGTCGCCGGGGTTTGCCGTCGCTGCCGGGCAGTTCCAGCATCAGCGGCGCGATCAACGCCTGCGGCCATTGCCGCAGGTAGCGGCGCAGGCCGGCGATCATCGCGCTGTTGATCAGGCGGCGTACCGCGCTCCATTCCTCGCGCCCCTCGATGTCCAGATCGAGGCTGGACTTGAGTTCCGGGAACAGCCCGCCGCCGGTGCGGCCGGGGCCGAGGCCCGGGGCGACGCGCATGCGCTCGACGATTTCCGCGCAGGCTTCGGCGCGCAGCGCGTCCGGCTCGACCAGGATGAAATCGTCCGCGCCGGTCCCGGTCCCGGTCCCGGCACTCACTTCGGCAGGGCGTCGTGGTCGGTGTGGTAGCGGGTGGCGGCCTCGACTTCCTTCTTCGAGCCCAGGAACACCGGCACGCGCTGGTGCAGTTCGGTCGGCTCGATGTCCATGATCCGCTGGCGGCCGTTGGTCGCCGCGCCGCCGGCCTGCTCCACCAGGAAGCTCATCGGGTTCGCTTCGTACATCAGGCGCAGCTTGCCCGGCTTCTTCGGATCCTTCTTGTCCCACGGATAGATGAAGATGCCGCCGCGGGTCAGGATGCGATGCACGTCGGCCACCATCGAGGCGATCCAGCGCATGTTGAAATCCTTGCCGCGCGGCCCTTCCTTGCCCACCAGCAGGTCGTCCACGTATTGCTGCATCGGGGCTTCCCAATGCCGCTTGTTGGACATGTTGATGGCGAATTCCTTCGTTTCCTCCGGCACCGTCATGCCGCGCTGGGTCAGCACGAAGCTGCCCTGCTCGCGATCGAGCGTGAACTGGTGCACGCCGCTGCCCACGGTCAGGATCAGGGTGGTGGCCGGGCCATACACGCAGTAGCCGGCGGCGACCTGCTCGCTGCCCGGCTGCAGGAACGCGGCGGTATCCACGCAGGCGGCATCGACCTTGCACTTGAGCACCGAGAAGATGGTGCCGACCGAGACGTTGACGTCGATGTTGGAGGAGCCGTCCAGCGGATCGAACAGCAGCAGGAAGTTGCCGCGCGGGTAGGCGTCCGGGATCGGGTAGGGCTCGTCCATTTCCTCGGAGGCACAGGCGGCGAGATGGCCGCCCCAGGCATTGGCTTCCAGCAGCACGTCGTTGGCGATGACGTCCAGCTTCTTCTGCGCCTCGCCCTGGATATTGCCGGTGCCGGCATCGCCCAGCACGCCGCCCAGGGCGCCCTTGCCGACCGCCACCGAGATGCGCTTGCAGGCACGCGCCACCACTTCGATGAGCAGGCGCAGCTCGGCGTTGACGTGGCCGGCGCGCTCTTCCTCGATCAGGAAGCGGGTCAGGGAAATCTGGCTGGACGAATGCGGCATGAGGCGGCTCCCGATGGCGAGGCGCTCATTGTCGCCGAAGCGCCGGGTCGGCGGGTAGCCGCAGCCAGACCGCTTCGCCTTCCACGCCGGCGCTGGCGCGTTCCGCGGGATTGGCGACGCGCGGCTCGGCCGCCGGTACGCCCCGATGGCGAGCCAGCACCGCGACATCGATCGCGCGTTGTCTGCCAGCAGCGGCATCCTCGCCCAGCGCGACGACCTCGATGTTGCCGACGCCCCAGCGCCGCAGTGCCCACATTTGCACATCGAGTGCTTCGGCGGACGGCTTCCGCAGCCGGCCGTCATCGTCCAGCTGCCATGGCACCGCTGCGAGCCGCTGCAACGGCGGCAGCACGCGCACGGCATCGGAGCCGGTGGCTGCCTGCAGCTGTCGTTCGAGCGCGAGTGCATCGTCCAGCGACAATCGCGAGGCGGGGGCGATGCGAAGGATCAGGCCGCCATCGGTGGCATCTTCCAGCGTCCCGACCGGAGCCGCCAGCCGTTCCAGCACCGCTTCGCGCATCTCCAGCCGTTGACGCCGGCTGGCCCCGCGCTCGGCTTCGGCCTGCTGGAGCGCGGCGATCGACTGGCCGAGCTCTGAAAGCGTGGCCTGTTCGCGCGCGATGCGGGCGTCGTCGGCGGTCAGCACCTCGCGCAGCTGCACGTCGATGCGCCGGCTCATCCGCTCGCTCAGTTCCTTCGACAGGCGCGCATCGATGCCGTTGACGTGCCGAGGCGTCATCAACACGGCATCCACCGTGACCGCTTCGCCGGCCAGGTCGACGCGCAGCGCGGAGATCCGGCCATCCATTTCGCTGGCGGCTGCATCCAGTGCGGCGCGGATGCCGAGTTCCAGTTGGGTCTGGCGGGCAATGCGCTGCAGCGACAGCCCGAGCGGGATCGACAGCAGGATGAACGTGCCGATGATCAAAAAGGCCTGCCATGCGGTCTGCCTGGGCGAGTCGGTGCCGCCGAAGCCGTACAGCCGAGCCACCATCGTGGCCGAAAGCGCGATCGCCAGCAGGTTGGTCATGAACAGGAGGCCGGCCCCGCCGGCCACGCCCATGTTCCGCAGCGCGAGACCGTAGGCGAGCACGGCCAGCGGCGGCACCAGCGAGGTGGCGATGGCCACGCCGACGATCGCCTCGCCCTTGCGGGAAATCGTCGCATAGGCCCCGGCCAGGCCGGAGAAGACCGCGACCATCAGGTCGAAGAAAGTGGGCTGGGTGCGGGCGAGGATTTCCGGCGTGGCCTGCTGCAGCGGCGAAGCCCAGACGATCGGCATCGCCATCGCCAGTGCAAGGGCGATGCCGCCGGTGATCGCGCGCAGGGCCGAGCGCACGGTACGCAGGTCGAACGTGGCCAGGCCCATGCCGAGCTCGATGATCGGACCCATGAGCGGGGCGATCAGCATCGCACCAATGATCACCGCCGCCGAGTTCTGCAGCAGGCCGAACATGGCGATGCCGACCGACATCAGCATCAGGAAGGCGAAGCGTGGCCCGAACGTGCCGGCATCGGCCACGTGCGAAAGCACCGCGACGCGATCGGTGGGCTCGACCAGGTGCTTCCGCCGCCATTGGTGCAAGAGGCGCCAGAGCGCGATGGGCGTGGGGAGCTCGAAGCGTTCGCTGGACATGACAGGCAGGGACGGAGGACCCGCCGACATTATCGCGAGAGGGTGTCGATGCGCAGCGGTGATGGCTGGCCGTGTGCCGGCATCTGCGGCATCCTCGGTGGATGGAACTGCCCGCCCATCTCCTCGGCGGCCTCGCCTCCGCGCTTGGCCTCGGGATCCTGATCGGCATCGACCGCGAGCGCCGCAAGGACGACGAACACCCGGACGCCGCCGTGGCCGGGGTGCGTACCCACGCCCTGCTTGCGCTGCTCGGTGCGGTTTCCGCGCTGCTTGGCGACTGGGTGCCTGCGATGGCCGGGCTCGGCGTGGTGGCGATGACGGTGGCGGGTTACGTGCGCACCGCGCGCCATGACATCGGGCTGACCAGCGAAGTGGCGATCCTGCTGACTTTCCTGCTCGGCGCACTGGCGATGTCCACCCCGGCGCTGGCCGCGGCGCTGGGCGTGGCGGTGGCCATCCTGCTCGCCGCCAAGCCGGTGCTGCACCGGCTCACCCGTGACTGGCTGACCGAGAACGAAGTGCGTGACCTGCTGCTGCTTTCCGCCGCGGTGCTGATCGTGTTGCCGATGCTGCCCGAGCAGGCGATCGACCCCTGGGGCGTGATCAAGCCGGCGGCACTCGGCTGGCTGGTGGTGCTGGTGATGGGCGTGGGGGCGGCCGGCCATCTGGCGCTGCGCATCGTCGGGGCGCGCTGGGGCCTGCCGATGGCGGGCTTCTTCGCCGGCTTTGCGTCATCCACCGCGGCCACGGCCGGCTTCGGCCAACGGGCGAAGGCCAACCCCGAGATGCTGACGCCTTCGGTCGCGGCGGCGATGTTCGCCAACCTGGCCTCGCTCCTGCTGTTCATCGGCATCATCGGAACGGCTTCCGCCACGCTGCTGCGGCTGGTGTTGTGGCCGCTGCTGGCCGGTGCCGCGGTCCTCGCGGTGGGTGGTGCGTTCGGCATGTGGCATGCGCCGCGCGCAGCCGAAGCGCTGCCGGAGAAGCCGCCGAACGGACGCGCGTTCAAGGTGTCGCATGCGCTGGTCTTCGCCGCCATCGTCGCCGGTGTCTTGCTGCTCTCGGCGTGGCTGCAACAGCACTTCGGCCAGCGCAGCGTGCTGCTTGCCGCCGCCTTCGTGGCACTGGCGGAGCTGCATGCGGCCGCGGCCAGCATCGGCCAGCTGTTCAACGGCGGCGGCCTGCCGGTCGATGACGCGCGCTGGGGCGTGGTGGTGCTGCTTGCCGCCAGCGCGCTGGCGAAATCGGTGGTCGCCTTCGGCACCGGCAGCCGCGGCTACGGCTGGCGCGTGACGGTCGGGCTGGCGGCGATGGTCGCTGCGGCCGCGCTGCTGACCTGGCTGGGCGTGGTGATGACGCCGAGCGCGGCGTAGGGATCAGATGATCCGCAGGGAAATCGCCTTCAGCACCGCGCGGGTGCGATCACGGGTGTCGAGCTTTTCCAGAATCGCCGACACGTAGTTCTTCACCGTGCCTTCGGCGAGGAAGATGCTTCGGGCGATTTCCTTGTTGCTGTAGCCGCCGGCCATCAGCCGCAGGATGGCGATCTCCTTCGCGCTGAAGGTCTCCTTCGGGGAATCGGCGGAGTGGAAGTGGAATCGTGATCGCACGGCATCGGTGCTGACCGGCTGCAGCAGCGTGTCGCCCGCCACCACGCGGATGATGGCGTCGCGCAGATCCTCGGGCGCGGCGTCCTTCAGCAGAAACCCTTGTGCGCCGGCTTGCGTTGCGCGCAAAAGAAGCTCGCTGTCATCGAAGGTGGTGAGGAAGACGCACGGCGTCGCGTCGCCACGGGCACGCAGGGCGATGAGTGCGTCGATGCCGTCACGACCCGGCATGCGGATGTCGGAGAGGATCAGATCGACGGGTTGCGAAGCCAGCGTGTCTAGCAAATCGTCGCCGTGTTCGGCTTCGAACACGATGACGATGCCCTGCTGCTCCAGCAGCGCACGCAGGCCGGCGCGCACCAGGGCCTGATCGTCTGCCAGCGCAACACGGATTTCCATCGAAGCGCTCATGCTGGCAGTACCACGTCGATGCCGAGGCTGCCGCGCGCCGTCTTCGACACGCCGATCTGGCCGCCGCGCGCTTCCACGCGCTCGCGCATGCCGGCGATGCCGTGCCCTTCGCGCAGAGGGCCGCGCAACTGGCCATCGTCTTCGACATGCAAATGCACATGCGCGCCCTCGCACCACACGCGTACGGTGACGTGATCGGCATCGGCGTGACGCGCCGCATTGGTCAGCGCTTCCTGCACCACGCGCAACACGGTTTCCGCCGTGGCCGGATCGACGATGCGCACATCGTCGGCCACCGTCACCTGCAGGCGCGGTCGCGGCATCGGTGCGCCAAGCGCCTGCAAGGCGGCGGCGATGTCCATGCCATCGACATCGTGCAATGCGTATACCACGCCGCGGATGTCCTGCAGCAGTTCGCCGGAGAGTTGTTCGGCCAGCTTCAGTTGCGGTGGTGCATCGGGGGAACTCGCCAGCGCGCGCAGGTTGATCTTGAGCGCGGTGAGCTTGTGCCCGGCCACGTCATGCAGTTCGCGCGCCACGCGAATACGTTCGCCATCGCGCGCGGCATCGGCCAACAACGCACGGGTGGCGAGCAGATCGGCGTTGACTAGTGCAAGACGGTCACGCGCTTCTTCGGCGGTGCGGGCGTAGTGCACTGTCAGGCCGGCAAACAGCTGGAAACAGGCGATCAATACGACCGACATCAGCGCATTGTCGAAACCATGCCGATGCAGGATCCACCACGTGATCACGTTGCCTGCCAGCATCACCAGTACCGCTGCGCGTGGTGGCCAACTCCCCGCGATGACCGCGGCGTACACCACGGTCAGGATCGGCAGTGCGCCTGCGCGCGGATAAAGGGCGAGCAATGCATGGGTGATGATGCCCATCGCAATCAGTGATGCCTGCCGCAGCCGAGTGGGCAATGCCGGCAGCACGTCGTCGAGCAGCATCAGTGCGGTGAACGCGGCAAGCAGCCCGAATGCCAGCGGCCGTTGCCCCTGCGGCAGCGCCGTCAATGTCATGGCGACGGCCGCCAACGTCACCAGCCCCGCGACGTTCAGCGGCTGCACCAGGGAATCGAAACGCATCTTCATGCCGGCATGCTGCGTGGCGGCGGTCGGCGCGGCAAGACACGGTGAGCAGAAAGTGACTTCCGGCAGGGTGAAACGATGACCCGTGGCACTGCGAGGCCCGGCGTGCGAACGCGAGTCTGTGTGCATCTATCGCACAGGCCACCGACATGCCCGGCTATTCCGTCATCGTGTTTCTCCATGCCGCCATCGGCACCATCGCCTTGCTCGCATTCTGGAGCGCGGCCTTGATGAAGAAAGGCTCGCCGCGCCACCGCATGGTGGGCAAGGTGTTTCTGCTGGCGATGGCGGGTATCGTGATCAGCGGCGTGCCGTTGGTGATCGAGCGCCTGCTCTTCCGCCACCAACCGATCGGCGCGCTGTTCCTGGCCTACCTGTTGCCGCTCACGGCGCAGGCCTGCTGGATGGCGTGGCGTGCGATCGCCGACAAACGCGACTGGCAGGCGATGACGCGGCGCATCGGCTGGAAGATCAGTTTGTGGCTGCCGGCCTTGATGGGCGCGCTCACCGTGGCGGTGGGCGTGTGGAAGGGGCAGCCGCTGTTGATCGGTTTCGGCATGATCGGCCCGCTCACCAGCCGGGGCATGTGGCGTTTTGCGCGGCGCGGGCCGCAGCATGCCAACTGGCATGTGGTGATGCACTATCAGGCGATGCTGGGCGCGGGCATTGCCACGCATGTCACCTTCCTCGGCATCGGCATGCAGCCGGTGTGGAAATGGCTGTTGGCGCACACGGCGGTGCCGGAGCAATTCGTATTCCTGTTTCCGTGGTTCGCGCCGCTTGCGGTCGCGATGGCGGCGGGCGTGTGGTTGAACCGGAAGTGGGCGCGGCCATTGCGGGTGGCCGCGCATGCCGCAGTGGAAAGCTGAAGCGGTTGGCTTTACCCGAACCGCACCACCGCCCTTTGCAGCTGCGCCTTCATCTCGCCGGCGATGTGGCGGAATTCCGCCGAGATCTCCGAAGTCGCTTCCACCTGTTGCCAGAAATCCAGCGCCATCGTCGCCGCTTGTCGCCAGTGCCGCTGCTGTTCGGGTGTCGGCAGCGGGATGCGCACTTCGCGTTCCACCACTTCGCCATGCGTGCTGGACCGCCACGCCATCGGCAGCATGTCGTAGCTGGGCGCGAGCGTGAGCGGCCGGGCATCGCTGAGGATGAGCCCGGCATTGCCCGGATGCATGTCGGTGTTGCCGATCAGTGCACCAAACCGGCCGTTCAGGGACAGACGTTGTGCGTCTTCGGTGCCGATCCAGCCATCGCGCTGGAGTTGCGGGGCAAACGCCCACCAGTCGATGCGGCCGTGGCCGTAATACGCGGCATCCAGCGCGGCCAGCGAGATGTAGCCGCGGCGTCCGCCTTCGGGCGTGCGATCGAAGCGCGTGCTTTGCAGGAAGACGCGACCTTCGGTTTCGATGATTTCGCTGAGTGCCGCTTCGCACCCATGTGCGCGCAGTACGCGGCCGGCCAGTTGTTCGCAACGCAGCAGATCGGCCCAGCGCTGGCCGGCGGCCGTGTGGGTGGCTTCGCCCGGAATCAGGTCGCCTGGCAGATCGTCGCCATGCCGCAGCAGCGCCAGCACGATGTCGTCCGCGCGTCAGCGCAGCAGATCCGGTGGTGCGCCGATGTCCGCGGCCACGCGCCGTGCGAAAAGCGCGCCCGAAAAAGCCTTGCGGATGCTGGTCATCCAGAAACCACGGCAGGCCGGGAAACAGGCCGTCGCTGAATTCGCCATGCAGCAAGGCCGGCAGCCGCAACCGGCGCGCAGACGCGCTTGGCGCTCAAGGAGATTCATGCGCCTGACTGAATGGATTCAAGAAAGGGTTGTCAATCCATTTCCGAAGCAATATCAACAGGCTTTCGATGAATCCATGTTTTTAATGAATGGATTTCCGAATCAGACATCCGCGTCCTGCGGCCAGCCTTCCCCCGTTCCTCGCGAGATCACTTCGTCACTCGCCAGCACGTCGCCCGCGGGAATGGCTTCCTGCGCCGCCAGGCGTGCGTAGATCGGGGTGAAATCCGGCCGGGTCGCATCCATCAGCTGCTCGAAGCTGTCGATGACGAAGTAGGTCTTCTGGAAGGTATCGATGCGGTAGCGGGTGCGCATGATGCGCTCAAGGTCGAAGCCGATGCGGTTGGGTGCGTCGGACTCCAGCGAGTAAATCGATTCGCCCTTGGACGAGACGATGCCGCTGCCGTAGATGCGCAGTCCGTCCTTCTGGCGGATCAGCCCGAACTCCACCGTGTACCAGTACAGCCGGGTGAGGTACATCAGCGCATCGGGGTTGATGCCGTGCGCCTTGACCCCGCCGCGTCCGTAGGCGGCCATGTAGTCGGCGAACACCGGCAGCATCAGCAGCGGCACGTGGCCGAACAGGTCGTGGAAGAGGTCCGGTTCCTCGATGTAGTCGAGCTGGTCCGGGCGACGGATCCACCAGGTCACCGGGAAGCGGCGGTTGGCCAGGTGGTCGAAGAAGTCCAGTTCCGGCAGCAGGCCTTCCACGCCGATGATCTGCCAGCCGGTGGCCTCGGCCAGCACCTTGTTGAGTTCCTCGAACTTCGGGATCCGGTCCGGGCTCATGCCCATCGCATCCTGCGCGGCGAGGAATTCGTCGGCGGCGCGGCCGACCAGCAGTTCGCGCTGGCGCCGGTAAAGCGCCTTCCAGACGCCGTGGTCTTCCTCGCTGTAGCTGTCCCAGGGCTGCTCGACCACGCCGGTGGCATAGACCGGGATCTTGCCCTTGTCGGTGTGGATGTTCTCGACGCGTCGCGGGGTGCTGTTCATGCCCCGATTCTACGATGCGGCGCCGGGCCGCCCTCAAACGGCCGTTGGTTCAGCGCGTGCGCAGGTACAGCGAGCGACTGCCTTCCAGGGTGCATTCGCGTGGCGCGGTGGCGCGGCAGAGCACGTCGACCGCTGCGCCGAGCGGCGGCTGGCCGGCGGATTCGCCCCACACGGGGGGCGGCCCGGCGCGCCGGCCGGTCATGGTGGTGATGGCGATGCCGGCCACGGTCACGGTGCAGATGCCGTCGAAGAAGCAATCGTCGCGGCGGGCCTCGACGGTGCCGGAGAAGCGCAGCAGGCCATCGCCATCCGGGCGCGGCGCCGGCGTGCTGCAGGCGGTCGTCGCCAGCAGCGCCAGCGA
>JAEXAG010000150.1 GCA_023394655.1 Pseudomonadota bacterium | reverse complement strand
CGGTCGAACTCGCGGATCTGGCCCTGCAGGCGCTGCATGTCCGGGTATTCCGGCTTGAAGGTGCCGAGCTTGTCCTGATATTCCGCGGCCACCTTGGAGCGCGATTCGCGCAGGCGCTGGATCAGTTGGTTTTCCACCACCTGCGGCAAGCCGAGCCCGTTGCCCTGCGACGCCTGGTTCCAGGCGGCTTCGGCCTGGATGCGCTCGTCCTGCGCCTTGGCCAGCGAGGCGTTGAGATCGCTCAGGTTTTGCGCGGACAGCGAAGGCTTGTCATCGCCCACCGAGACGATTTCCTCGTCGGAGGCGAACTGCACCAATTCCTTCTCGGAGTCTTCCAGGCGCGCCTTGGTCTGCGCGAGGCGCTCCTCGAGGTACTGGCGGGCGTAGCTGGAGGCGTCCAGGCGGCGCTCGAGGGTGGCGGCGATGAAGGCATCGCCCCAGGCGTTGGCGACGCGCGCGGCCAGCGGCGGATCCGGGGAATCGAAATTGACCCGCACCAGCCGCGAGTTGCGCACCGGCTCGATGGTCAGGTCATTCAGCAGTGCGCGCGACACGGCGCGGTCGCGGGCCTGCTTCTGCTGCGCGGCCGGCAAGTCGGCGCCGACGTTTTCGAGGCGCTTGGCGAACTGCGGATGCTGGGCGAGATCGAGGTTCTCGGCCACGCGCTGCGCCAGCGATTCGCTCTTCAGGAGCTCGTACTGGGTGGCGTAGAAATCGTTCTGCGGGCCGGATTCGCTCGGGATCACGCCTTCGACATTGACCACCTGCAGCGTGTCACGCTCGATCTGCAGCATCGAGGTGGCGCGGTAGATCGGCGTCGCCAAGAGCGTCAGCACCAGCGCGGCGGCCAGCACCGCGGCGGTGACGCCGAGGATCAGCCAGCGCTGGTTGCGGAGGACCTGCCAGTACTCGCGCAGGTCGATTTCGTCATCGTTGCGCGCTTCCTGCGCTTCAAGCGGGAAGGCGGGATTCTGCATGTTCGTGTTCATCAACGGCGCGCCAGGTAGAGGGTCCAAGCATTCACGATCGGCGTGAGCTTCAGGATGCGCTGGAACCAGACTTCGCTTTGCGATTCGCTGACCACCACGATGTCTTCGCCCTGGATGCGCGGGTCATCCGCCCGGCCTTCGCTGATGGCCTTGAGGTCGAAGCGGGCCACCATGCGCTGGTTGCCGACGTTGCGGAACACGAAGACGTTGCGGCGATCCGCGACGTCGGTCAGGCCCTCGCTGAGCGCCACCGCCTGCAGCAGGGACAGGCTGGTGGTGGCCATCGGGAAGATGCCCGACTTCTTGACCGCGCCCTGCACGGTGACGCGCTGGCTGACGAATTCCTTGACGAACACCGAGACCTGCGGGTTCTGCAGGTAGCGCGCCTGGTAGCGGCCGGCGATGTCGGCTTCCAGCTCGCCGATGGTGCGGCTGGCGGCATTGACCGCGCCAATCAGCGGCAGGTTGATCTGGCCGGCGTTGTTGACGCGCACCTCGCGGCCCAGATCGTCGATCTGGAACACGGTGACGACCAAGAGATCGTTCGGCCCGATGCGGTACTCGGGACGGCCCAGTTCGAGGCCCAGGGGATCGCTGTCCGGGAGGACATCGACTTCTTGCGTATTGGGGGCCACGGTGCCGCCGGTGCTGGCGCAGGCGGCCAGAACGAGCGCGGCGACCAGCAGGGCGCAGCTGCGCAGAAAGGTGATCAAGTGTCTTCCCTGTCAGTACCCGGATCGGCGGGCATTATGCATGACTACGCAAGCCGCGGAAAAGGCGGCCCAGCCCCCAGCCCCCGCTTTCCCGGCCGGGCTTGGCGATCACCCCCTTCATCGGCGCGGGCAAGGGCGGCAACGTGGCGGGATCCGCGTCGGCGACGATGCCGGCCGGGCGCGTGTGCACGAGGTGCGTCGCTTCCTCTTCGCCCATCAGCAAGGCGGCGGCCTCGCGGGCCTCGGCGAGCAGCGGCGGGCGGCGCTCCGGGTGGTGGGCATCGGTGGCGAGGATGTGGGTGTGGCCTTCGCCGACGAAGCGCTCGCCCCAGTATTTCACTCGGCGGCCGAAGCGCCCGGTGAGCGCGCCGGCGGTGATCTGCATCCAGGCCCCGCGCGACGCCAGGCGCACGAACATGTCGTAATGGTCTGCAACCCAGGTGAGCCGCTCCGGATGGGTGATGACCGGCACGTAGCCGGCGGCCATCAGGTCGAACACGGAATCCTCGAAGCGCGGCGGCGCGACGTGGTGCGGCGGCTCGAGCAGCAGGTAGCGCGAACCGGCGATGGTCGGCACCCGGCCGCTGCGGATGCCCTGCACGAGATCGGGGTCGAGGTGGACGTCGGCGCCTTCGACCAGCGTCAGACCGATGCCGTTCGCCTCCAGCTCGTGCTGGAAAGCGACCATGGCAGCACGGATGCCGGGGGCATCGTTCTCGTAGAAACCGGGATAGATGTGCGGCGTGCAGGCCACGGTGCGGATGCCGTCTTCGTAGGCGATGCGCGCCATCGACAAGGCCATTTCAAGATCGACCGCGCCATCATCGATGGCCGGCAGCATGTGGCAGTGCAGATCGTACATGCGCGGCTCCCTGGACAAGCGACCAGTGTAGGCCGCGCCTCGTGCACGCCTTCGTCACGCGGCGCGCGTCTTCAGCTGCGGTTCCGTTGCCCGGAAACGACCACGGCACCCGCGAAGGTGCCGTGCCTGTCGCCCGGAAAGCGACGAAAAACCGCGAATGGTGCCGGAAACAGGAGTCGAACCTGCGACCTACGCATTACGAATGCGCCGCTCTACCAACTGAGCTATTCCGGCATGGGTCGGGGATTATAGGGCCGCCCCGTGGCGGCATCAATCGACCAGGCGCAGGCGCAGTTCCTTGGGCAGCGCGAAGACCATGTTCTCCGGCTCGCCCTCGAGTTCGCGCAGCAGGCTGCCGGCGCCGAGTTCCGTCAGCCGGCCAAGCACGCCCTGCACCAGCACGTCGGGCGCGGAGGCACCGGCGGTGACGCCGACCTGCCGCTTGCCCTCGACCCAGCGCGGATCGATCTCGTGGGCGCCGTCGATGAGGTGCGATTCGACGCCCTCGCGCTCGGCCAGCTCGCGCAGGCGGTTGGAATTGGAGCTGTTGGGCGAGCCGACCACGAGGATCAGGTCGCACTTCTTCGCCAGCTCGCGCACCGCGTCCTGGCGGTTCTGGGTGGCGTAGCAGATGTCGTCGTTCTTCGGCCCCTGCAGCGCCGGGAAGCGCTCGCGCAGGGTGGCGATGATGTCGCGGGTATCGTCCACCGAGAGCGTGGTCTGGGTGGTGTAGGCGATGTTCTCGGGCTGCGCCACCTGCAGGTTGCGGGCGTCGTCGATGTCCTCGACCAGATGGATGGTGCCGGCGGCGCCTTCGCGGCTCCATTGGCCCATCGTGCCCTCCACTTCCGGATGCCCGGCGTGGCCGATCAGCACCATGTCGCGGCCATGGCGGCAATGCCGCGCCACTTCCAGATGCACCTTGGTCACCAGCGGGCAGGTGGCATCGAAGACCTTGAGGCCGCGGCG
>JAEXAG010000127.1 GCA_023394655.1 Pseudomonadota bacterium | reverse complement strand
TGCTGGCCACGCCGTGCACCGCACCGTTCATGGGCGCGGCGCTGGCCTTCGCCTTCGTCGCCCCCACCGCCGCGGCGATGGCCGTGTTCCTCGCGCTGGGCCTCGGGCTGGCGCTGCCCTTCCTGCTAATCGGTTTCGTGCCGGCCTTCGCGCGCCTGCTGCCGCGTCCGGGCGCATGGATGGAAACGCTCAAGCAGCTGCTGGCCTTCCCGATGTACGCCACCGCCGCGTGGCTGGTGTGGGTGCTGGTGCAGCAGCGCGGCGCCGACGCCTTCGCGTGGTGGTCCATCGCCGCCATCCTGCTGGCACTGGCCCTGTGGTCCTGGACCCACGCCCGCCAGCACGGCCGCCGCTGGGGCATGGTGCTGGCGGTCGTCGCGCTGATCGGCACGGCCTTCGCGGTGCATGCGATCGGCCGCAGCGAACGCCCGGCGGCGGCCGCCACCGCCGATGCCGTCGGCCACGTCTCCTATTCGCCCGCGGAACTGGCCCGCCTGCGCGCGGAAGGCCAGCCGGTGTTCGTCAACATCACCGCCGACTGGTGCGTGACCTGCAAGGCCAACGAGCGCGCGGTGCTCTCGCGCGAGGGTTTCCGCACCGCGCTGGCGGAAACCGGCACCACTTACATGGTGGGCGACCACACCGATGTCGACCCCGCCATCTCCGCCTTCCTGCAGCAGCACGGCGCGGTCGGGCTGCCGCTGTACGTGGTGTATCCGAAGGGCGGTGGCGCGCCGCGCATCCTGCCGACGCTGCTGACGCCGGCGATCGCCCGCGACGCCCTGCACGAGGCCGTGCGATGAGCGGCAAGCCCGAAACCGGCAAGCTCCTGCTGGTGGCGGTGGTCGCCGGGCTGGTGGGGCTCGCCGCCGCGTTCGTGGTGAACGGGCCCGGCCCGCTCTGGCGCACCGAACTTGGCCAGCGCGCCCTGCATGCGGCCCTGCAGAACCCCGCGCCCGAGGGCGTCACCATCGCCCGGCGCGGCGAACCGCTGCCGCCGGTGCCGGTGCTGACCCTCGACGGCGAACGCATCCACCTGCCCTTGCCCGTCGGGCGGTCGGCGCTCGTCAACGTCTGGGCCACCTGGTGCGGCCCCTGCATCCACGAAATGCCGATGCTGGCCGAGTTCGCCGATTCCCAGGGCGATGCCGGCATCCAGGTCATCGGCGTGGCGCTGGACGAGGCCGATGCCGTGCGCGACTGGCTCCGGCGCATGCCCTCGCCCTACCCGCACTATCGTGACGAAGCCGGCAGCCACGATGCCGGCGTGATCCTCGGCAACCCCGCCGGCGTGCTGCCCTACACGGTGCTGGTGGCGGCCGACGGGCGGGTGCTGAAGCAGCGCATCGGCCCATTCGCCTCCGTACGGGAGATCGATGAATGGGGTGGCGCGGAAAATTGATTTCCGCTGATATACATGACTTGGTGCTGTCCACGCTCGACGGCATGCAGCTCGCCCGGGTGGTCGATCGCGAAGTCAACACCACCCGGCTCGCGGCCATCACCGGCTCGCTTTGCGCGCTCGGCGAGCCCACCCCACGGAAAAGAAAACCCGATGGCCAACATCAATGATTCCCTCGCCAGCGTGATGACGATCGACGGCTGCATCGCCGCCTCCCTGGTCGATTGCAACAGCGGTCTCGTGCTCGGCAAGGCCGGCAACGGCATCGACCTCGATCTGGCCGGCGCCGGCAACACCGAAGTGGTGCGCGCCAGGATGAAAACCATGAAGGCACTGGGCCTGAAGGAGTCGATCGAAGACATCCTGATCACCCTCGACAGTCAGTACCACATCATCCGCCCGCTCAAGAGCCGCGAAGGCTTGTTCATCCACGCGGCACTGATGAAGGACCGCGCCAACCCGGCACTGGCACGCCTGAAGACCGCCGACGTGGAAAAGGACCGGGTGGTGTGAACCCTGCCGCAGCGGTGGCATGCAACGGCCCGCACCCCGCGGGCCGTTCGCGTTCCGGGGCCGCGATCAAACAATCAATTGAAATTTCGGCCAACATCGGCGATCTGGACAGCATCGTCGGCATGGCGCACACTGCCGCCCTGTTCGATCCGGCTCCCGCCCTTGACCGCCAAGATCCTCGTGCTGCACGGCCCCAATCTCAACCTGCTCGGTCGCCGCGAGCCGGAAATCTATGGCCGGACCACGCTCGCCGAAATCGACGCCGCCCTGCGTGAGCGCGCCGAAGAAGCGGGGATCGGCATCGAATGCCTGCAATCCAACGCCGAACACGCGCTCATCGAGCGCGTCCAGGCCGCCGCCGGCGACGGCACCGGCTTCATCCTGATCAATCCTGCCGCATTCACCCATACCTCGGTGGCGCTGCGCGATGCGCTGGCCGCGGTCGCCATCCCGTTCATCGAGATCCACCTGTCCAACCCGCACGCGCGCGAGCCGTTCCGGCGCCAGAGCCTGTTCAGCGATCTGGCCCGCGCCGTCACCTGCGGCTTCGGTGCCGACGGCTATCGTCATGCACTGGAAGTGGCCATCCGACATCTTTCCGACGGCGACCGCTAGAGCCGCCGCGGCTTTCCCCTTCACGCACTCCCGACGAGGCATCCCCATGGACCTGCGCAAGATCAAGAAGCTGATCGACCTGCTGGAAGAATCCAACCTCACCGAAATCGAAATCAAGGAAGGCGAGGAATCCGTCCGCCTTTCGCGCGGCGGCCCGGCTGTCGCCCATGCGCCGGTCCTGCATCACGCCGTGCCGGTCGCGGCGGCGGCCCCGATGCCGATGTCCTCGCCGGTCGAGGCCGCCACCGGCGGTACCCCGCGCCCCGGCCCGGACCTGCCGGAAGGCCACGTGGTGCGCGCACCGATGGTCGGCACCTTCTATGCCAGCCCGGCGCCGGACAAGCCGCCCTTCGTCACCGTGGGCGCCACGGTCCAGGCCGGCGAGACCCTCGGCATCATCGAGGCGATGAAGATGTTCAACCCGATCGAGGCCGAAGTGTCCGGCACCGTGCTGGCGATCCAGTGCGAGAACGGCCAGCCGGTGGAATTCGACCAGCCCATGTTCGTGATCGGGTAAGCCGCCATGCCGATGCTCGACAAGGTGGTGATCGCCAACCGCGGCGAAATCGCGCTGCGCATCGTCCGCGCCTGCCAGGCGCTGGGCATCCGCACGGTGGCCGTGCATTCCACCGCCGACCGCAACCTCAAGCACGTGGCGATGGCGGACGAATCGGTCTGCATCGGCCCCGCGCCCTCGGCCGAAAGCTACCTCAACATGCCGGCGATCATTGCCGCCGCCGAGGTCACCGACGCGCAGGCCATCCATCCAGGCTACGGCTTCCTTGCCGAGAACGCCGATTTCGCCGAGCGCGTCGAGCAATCCGGCTTCGTCTTCATCGGGCCCAAGGCCGACACCATCCGCCTGATGGGCGACAAGGTGGAGGCGATCCGCGCCATGAAGGCCGCCGGCGTGCCCTGCGTGCCGGGCAGCGGCGGCCCGCTGGGCGAGGACGCGGAAGAGAACATCCGCATCGCCCGCGAGATCGGCTATCCGGTCATCGTCAAGGCGGCGGGCGGCGGTGGCGGCCGCGGCATGCGCGTGGTCTATACCGAGGCCGCGCTGGTCAACGCCATCGCCACCACGCAGAGCGAGGCCAAGGCCGCGTTCGGCAACGACATGGTGTACATGGAGAAGTTCCTGGAGAACCCGCGCCACGTGGAGATCCAGGTGCTGGCCGATGGCCAGGGCAACGCCATCCACCTGGGCGAGCGCGATTGTTCGATGCAGCGCCGCCACCAGAAGGTGGTGGAGGAAGCGCCCGCGCCCGGCATCACGCCCGAGCAGCGCGCGGAGATCGGCAAGGTCTGCGTCGAGGCCTGCCTGCGCATCGGCTACCGCGGCGCCGGCACCTTCGAGTTCCTGTTCGAGAACGGCCGCTTCTACTTCATCGAGATGAACACCCGCATCCAGGTGGAGCACCCGGTGACGGAGATGGTCACCGGCATCGATCTGGTGCGCGAGCAGCTGATGATCGCCGCCGGCCGCAAGCTCTCGATCAAGCAGGAGGACGTGGTGCTGACCGGCCACGCCATCGAATGCCGCATCAACGCCGAGGACCCGGACAGCTTCCTGCCCTCGCCCGGCCTCATCACCCATTTCCATGCCGCCGGCGGCCCCGGCGTGCGCGTGGACAGCCACGTGTACGAGGGCTACCGCGTGCCGCCGAACTACGATTCGATGATCGGCAAGCTCATCGTCCACGGCGCCGACCGCGAGCAGGCGATCTGCCGCATGCGCGTGGCGCTCTCGGAGATGGTGGTGGACGGCATCAAGACCAACATCCCGCTGCAGCAGCGGATCATGGCCGATGGCGGCTTCGCGGCCGGCGGCCAGAACATCCACTACCTCGAAAAGCGCCTGGCGGAAAGCCGCGAGCGCTCGCTCAAGTTCGGCTGATGGCCTGGCTGCAGCTTTCGATCGCGGTTTCGCAGGACGAGCAGCCGCGCCGCGAGGCCGTGCTGGAAGCGGCCGGCGCGCTCTCGGTCACCCTGCAGGATGCGGATGCGGAGACGCCCGACGAACAGGCGATCTTCGAGCCGGGCGTGGGCGAAACCCCGACCTGGCGGCAAATGGTGCTGAGCGCGCTGTTCGATGGCGATACCGATGCCGATGCGCTGCAGGCCGCCCTCGCGGCCGCGGACCCGGCGCTGGACTGGTCGCGGGCCACGCTGGAAACCGTCGAGGACCAGGATTGGGAGCGCGCCTGGCTGGACCAGTTCCAGCCGATGTGCTTCGGCCGCCGCACCTGGATCGTGCCCTGGGACCACGAGCTGCCCGAGGCCGCGCGCGCCGATGATGCCGCGGTGGTGCGCCTGGATCCCGGCCTGGCCTTCGGCTCCGGCACGCATCCCACCACCGCGCTGTGCCTGCAATGGCTGGACGGGCTGGCCGATGCCGGCGCGCTCGAAGGCGTGGACGTGCTCGATTTCGGCTGCGGCAGCGGCATCCTCGCGCTGGCCGCGCTGAAGCTGGGCGCGCGCCACGCCACCGGCATCGACAACGATCCGCAGGCGATCATCGCCACCCGCGACAATGCCCGGCGCAACGGGCTGGACGCGCGCATGGCCGTGCACCTGCCCGAAGCGGCCGCCGCGGGCACGTTCCCGGTGGTGCTCGCCAACATCCTTGCCTCCGCGCTGGATGCGCTGGCCGATACGCTGGCCGCGCGCGTGGCGCCGGGTGGCAGGCTGGCGATGTCCGGCATCCTCGCCGGGCAGGAGGACGAACTGTTGCTGCGCTACGCGCCTTGGTTCGAGGACCTGCGCATCGAGCGCATGGAGGATTGGGTGCGCATCGAAGGCCGCCGCCGCGGTTAGGATGGCGGCATGAGCGAGACCGCCGCCATCGACCGCAACGCCGGGGACTCCGCCACCAGGCCGGCGCCGAGTTTCGCCGGCCGCCCGAGCGCGCGACCGGCGACCGGCAAGGCGATCTGGCTGGCCTGCGGCGTGCTGCTGGCGAGCCTGCTGGTGCTGACGCTGCTGGCCGGGCGCGAAGGCCTCGCCGCCGATGCGCGGACCCGGCCACTCGCCGAACACGGCTGCCGGCTCCTGGGCTGCACGCTGCCGGATTGGCGCGATCCCGCGGCCTTCCGGATGCTCGCCCACGATGTCCGCGCCCATCCGCGCAATGCCGATGCGCTGCTGGTGCAGGGCGGTTTCCGCAACGACGCGCCCTGGCCGCAGGCCTGGCCACGCCTGGTGCTGACCCTGTCCGACGCCGCCGGCCGGCCGCTGGCGCAACGTGCCTTCGATGCGGACGAATACCTGCCGCCCGGCCATCCGCCGCGCATCGGTGCCGGGCAGACCGCCAGCGTCGTGCTCGCCGTGCGCGAACCCGCGCGCGAAGCCGTGGCGTTCCAGTTCTCCTTCGCCGCGCCCTGAGCGGCGCATTCAGCGACCCGCCCGGGAACCGCGCTAGACTGCCCGACCGCCCACGGGAGGCGGGACGTTCGACCGGGGACCCGACGCAAAGTGCCGCACCGCCAGACACCACCACACACGCCGCTGCGCGAACACGTCGCCGCTTCCATCCGCCGTTACCTCGGTGACCTGGACGGCTGCGTTGCCAAGGACCTGCATGCCGTGGTGCTGCGCGAGGTGGAAATCCCGCTGTTCGTCGAAGTGCTGAACCATTGCGACGGCAACCAGAGTCGCGCCGCCAGCCTGCTCGGCATCCACCGCGCGACGCTGCGCAAGAAGCTGCGCGAATACGCCATCGACTGAGCCACTGGCCCCGGCACCTATAATGGCCGGCTCACCCCAGCCGATCCGTGCCATGTCCCTGAAGCCCGCCACCGGCGAAACCCGCCGCATCCGCCGCGCCCTGCTTTCCGTTTCCGACAAGACCGGCCTGGTGCCGCTGGCGCAGGCGCTGCACGGCCACGGCGTGGCCCTGGTCTCCACCGGCGGCACCGCCCAGGCCCTGCGCGATGCCGGCCTGCCGGTGCAGGACGTCAGCGAGCTGACCGGCTTCCCGGAAATGATGGATGGCCGGGTCAAGACCCTGCACCCGAAGGTGCATGGCGGCCTGCTCGGCCGCGCCGGCACCGATGACGCAGTGATGGCCGAACACGGCATCGAGGCGGTCGACCTCCTGGTGCTCAACCTCTACCCGTTCGAACAGGTCTCGAGAAGGCCGGCGTCGGCTTCGACGAACTCATCGAGAACATCGACATCGGCGGCCCGGCGATGCTGCGCTCGGCAGCCAAGAACTTCGCGCGCGTGGCGGTGGCCACCGATCCCGCGCAGTACGCCGGCCTGCTGGAAGAACTCGCCGAGGGCAACGGCGCGCTCTCCGGCCAGACCCGCTGGAAGCTGGCGGTGGCCGCGTTCAATCGCGTCGCGCAGTACGACGCCCGCATCAGCGACCTGCTCTCGGCGCTGGGCGATGAAGGCGAAGTCTCGCCGTTCCCGGCGCAGGCCAACGGCAATTTCATCAAGGTGATGGACCTGCGCTACGGCGAAAACCCGCACCAGCAGGCCGCCTTCTACCGCGACCTGCAGCCCGCGCCCGGTTCGCTCGCCACCTTCGAGCAGCTGCAGGGCAAGGAGCTCAGCTTCAACAACCTGGCCGACGCCGATGCCGCGTGGGAGTGCGTGCGCCAGTTCGAGATGCCGGCCTGCGTCATCGTCAAGCACGCCAACCCCTGCGGCGTGGCCGTCGGTGCCGGCTGCGGCGAGGCCTACGAGGCCGCCTACGCCACCGACCCGACCAGCGCCTTCGGCGGCATCATCGCCTTCAACCGCCATGTCGATGGCGCGACCATGAAGTCCATCCTCGATCGCCAGTTCGTCGAGGTGCTGATCGCCACCGGCTACGACGACGAGGCCCTGGCCTTCGCCACGAAGAAGGCCAACGTGCGCGTTCTGCGGATCGCCCCGGCAGCGGCGGCGGCGGGCTTCATCGACATCAAGCGCATCGGTTCCGGCCTGCTGATGCAGACCGCCGACGACCGCGTGGTGGCCCGCGACGAATTGAAGGTGGTGACCAAGCTGGCACCGAGCGAAGCCCAGTTCGCCGACCTGCTGTTCGCGTGGAAGGTGGCCAAGTTCGTGAAGTCCAACGCCATCGTCTATGCGCGCGACCTGCGCACCATCGGCGTCGGCGCGGGCCAGATGAGCCGCGTGTATTCGGCGCGCATCGCCGGCATCAAGGCCGCCGATGCGGATCTGGTCGTCGAGGGTTCGGTGATGGCCTCCGATGCCTTCTTCCCGTTCCGCGATGGCATCGACGCCGCCGCCTCCGCCGGCATCAAGGCGGTGATCCAGCCGGGCGGCTCGATGCGCGACAGCGAGGTGATCGCCGCCGCGGACGAGCACGGCATCGCGATGGTGTTCACCGGCGTGCGCCACTTCCGGCACTGAGCATGACGGTCATGCTCCTGCTGTTGGGCCTCGCGCTCCTTCTGGTTGGCGCGGAGATGCTCGTGCGCGGGGCGTCGCGGCTGGCGCTGGCCACCGGCATGTCGCCGCTGGTGATCGGCCTCACCGTGGTCGCGTTCGGCACCAGCGCGCCCGAGCTCGCGGTGAGCATCGGGGCGGCGCACAGCGGCGCGCCGGACATCGCCCTGGGCAACGTCGTGGGCAGCAATATCACCAACGTCCTGCTGATCCTGGGCGTGAGCGCGCTCATCGCGCCGCTCATCGTGGCGCGCCAACTGGTCCGGGTCGACGTGCCGATCATGGTCGGCGTGTCGATGCTGGTCCTGGTGCTGGCGCTCGATGGCGGCATCGGCCGGGTCGACGGCGCGATCCTAGCCGCCCTGCTGGCCGGCTATACGCTGCTGCAGGTGCGACTCGGACGCTCCGACCTGGCGACCGGCGAGACCGCGCTCGATACGGTCGACGGCCCACCGCGCGGCGCCCGTGCCTGGGTGATGAATGTCGCGCTGGTGGGTGGCGGGCTCGCGCTGCTTATCCTCGGCGCGAACTGGCTCGTCGACTCGGCCACCCTGATCGCGCGTCAGTTCGGCCTGAGCGAGCTGGTGATCGGACTCACCGTGGTGGCGGTGGGCACGTCGATGCCGGAGATCGCCACGTCCATCATCGCTGCCCTCCGCGGCCAGCGCGATCTGGCGGTCGGCAACGTGGTGGGCAGCAACCTCTTCAACCTGCTGGGCGTCCTTGGCCTGGCCGCGGTGGTCTCGCCGACCGGCATTCCCGTCAGCCCGGCCGCGGTCAACTTCGACATCCCGGTGATGATCGCCACCGCGGTGGCCTGCCTGCCGATCTTCTTCACCGGCCACAGCATCCAGCGCTGGGAAGGCGCGGTGTTCCTCGGCTACTACGTCGCCTATACCGCCTACCTGCTTCTCGACGCCGCGGGCCACGACGCGCTTCCGGACTTCCGGCTTGCCATGCTGTGGGTCGTCATGCCGCTCACCGCGTTAACGCTGGCGGTGGTGACCGGGCGCCACCTGCGCTCGCGCGCGGCGCCCCCTACCAACACTCCGGACGGCTCCCCATGAAAATCCTCGTCATCGGTTCCGGTGGCCGCGAACACGCGTTGGCGTGGAAGCTCGCGCAATCGCCTCGCGTCTCCGAAGTCCTGGTTGCGCCGGGCAATGCCGGCACCGCGACCGAAGCGAAGTGCCGCAACGTGGCGGTCAAGGCCATCGACATCGACGGCCTGCTGCAACTGGCTGCCGACGAGGGCGTCGCGCTGACCGTGGTCGG
>JAEXAG010000067.1 GCA_023394655.1 Pseudomonadota bacterium | reverse complement strand
GGCAGCTGGAAGCAGAAGTGATGGCGATGCCCCGCTTTCGTCTCCATCGCGCATGGCTGCTGGTGGCCTCGCTGGCGGCGGCACCGTTGGCCGCGCAGGATCTCGGCCGCCAATCGAGCGAATGCTTCGTCATCTATCGGCTGGCTGCCGGCGTGTCGGGCAATGCCGCGCATCGGGGCGACTTCGAGCGTCTCGGGCAACTCATGGGCAGGACGATGGACGACGAAGGCGTCACCAAGGCCCAGTTCGATCGCTGGATGGGCGGCTTGATGTCGCGGATCGGCACGCCCCAGAAGCCCGACCACGCGGCGATTTCCAGCAAGATCGATGCCTGCAACCGCCTCGCGCAGCAACGCCACCGTTACTACACCGGCTCGCGTTGACGCCACGACGCCCACGCGCGGCGGCATGCGAGAATGTCGCCCCCTCGGAATCCCGGTGAAACGTGGCCCGCATCGACCAGACGCCTTTCCAGGCCCGCATCCTCGACCTGAGCCATGACGGTCGCGGCGTCGCCCGCCGCGAAGGCGGAAACGCCGATGGCAAGACCGTGTTCGTCAGCGGCGCATTGCCCGGCGAGACGGTGATGGCGAGGCAGACCGCGCGCTCGCGCAGCTTCGATGAAGCCGCAGTGATCGAAGTGCTGGAAGCCGCGCCGGAGCGCGTGGTCCCGCGTTGCCCGCATTTCGGTGTTTGCGGTGGCTGCGTGCTGCAGCACTTGGCCGAGGACAAGCAGATCCACGCCAAGGAGCGCGTGCTGCTGGAGAACCTGGAGCGCATCGGCCATGTCTCGGCCGCGCAGGTGCTGCCGCCGTTGGTGGACGCCGCCTGGGGCTATCGGCGCAAGGGGCGTTTCTCGGTGCGTCGGGTGGAGAAGAAGGACAAGACGCTGGTCGGCTTCCGCGAACAGGATCCGCGATTCGTCGCCGATATCGGCGAGTGCCATACCGTGGTGCCGGAGATCGGATTCAAGGTGGCCGCACTTTCCGCGCTGGTCGATTCGATGGACGGCCGCCGCGTCATTCCGCAGATCGAGTTCATTGCCGGCGACGATGCCATCGCCTTGGTGTTCCGCCACCTCGAACCGCTTTCCGATGCCGATCTGGAGCGGCTGCGCGCGTTCCGCGAGACGCACGGCTTCGCCATTTTCCTGCAGCCCAAGGGCATCGATTCGGTCCACGTGCTCGACGACGCCGAAGCGCCCGATCTCTCGTTCCGGCTGCCGGAGTGGGACGTCACGCTCGGCTTCCGGCCGCTGGACTTCATCCAGGTCAATGGCGACCTCAACCAGCGGATGATCGCCCGGGCCATCGAATTGCTAGACCTGCAGCCCGGCGAACGCGTGCTCGACCTGTTCTGCGGGCTGGGCAACTTCACCCTGCCATTGGCACGTGCTTGTGCCGAAGTCGTCGGCGTGGAGGGCGATGCCGGGCTCGTGGCGCGCGCCCGCGAGAATGCCGCGCGCAACGGGCTTGCGAACGCGAGCTTCCACATGGCGGATCTCACCACCGATCTGCGCCAGGAACGCTGGTTCAAGCAGGGCTTCGACAAGTTGCTGCTGGACCCGGCACGCGCGGGCGCGCTGGAAGTGCTCAAGCAACTGCCGCTCGAAGGCATCAAGCGGATCGTGTACGTCAGCTGCCATCCGGGTTCGCTGGCGCGCGATGCCGGCTATCTGGTGAACGAGCGTGGCTGGAAGCTGGCCTCCGCCGGCGTCATGGACATGTTCCCGCACACCGCGCACGTCGAATCGATCGCGGTCTTCGAGAAGGGTTGAGCATGGGCATCGAAATCGAACGCAAGTTCGTGGTCGAGGGCACGGGCTGGCGCGAAGCCGCGCATGAGGTCATCGAAATGGCCCAGGGCTATCTCAACGATGCCGCCGCCGTGAATCGCGGCGACCAGCGCGCTTCGGTGCGCGTCCGGCTGGAAGGCGAGGGCGCGCGGCTCAACATCAAGTCTCGCGAAGTCGGTGCCAGCCGCCAGGAGTTCGAATACCCGCTGCCGCCGGAGGATGCTCGTGCCCTGATCGCGCTGTGCGTCGGTGGCGTGGTGCGCAAACGCCGGCATCTGGTGCGTGTCGAAGGCATGCTTTGGGAAATCGACGAGTTCCTTGGAGAAAACGAAGGGCTGGTCGTCGCCGAGGTGGAGCTGGAAAGCCTGGACCAGCCGATCGTGCTGCCGGCGTGGGCCGGACGCGAAGTGACCCATCTGCCGCGTTACTACAACCTCAATCTTGCCGAACGGCCGTTCTCGCAGTGGAGCGAGGGCGAGCGCGCCGCCGAGGACGCCTGACGAAACCCGAAGGAGCCGGACATGGAAACCACCAAGCCCCTGCGCATCGACATCTGGTCGGACATCGTCTGCCCGTGGTGCTGGATCGGCAAGCATCGCCTGCGCAAGGCGCTGGAAATGCCGGGTGCGCCGGAAGTGGAGATCCACTGGCATCCCTACCTGCTCGATCCCGAGGCCGATGCCACCCCGGTGCCGTTGCGCGAAGCCTATGCACGCAAGTTCGGCGGCGCCGAGCGTACCGAACAGATCCTCGCCGATACCCAGGCCGCGGCGCGTGCCGATGGCCTGCCGATGGATTTCGAGCGCGGACAGGTGCGCGTCTCCACGCTCGATGCGCACCGCGTGCTCGGCCTGGCTTCTGCGCATGGCGTGGCCGAAGCCGTCTCCGAAGCGCTGTTCCGCGCCCACTTCGAGCATGGCCGCAATCTGGCCGATCGCACAGTGCTGGTGGAAGCCGCGGTGGCGGGCGGCTTGCCGGCCGATCGCGTGGACGCGCTGCTGGATTCGGACGAAGGCAAGGCCGCGGTGCAGGCATCGCTGCGACAGGCGCAGGCGATCGGCGTTCGCGGCGTGCCGTTCTTCGTGATGGATGGCCGGCTTGCCGTTTCCGGCGCGCAAGCGCCGGAGCTGTTCGCGCAGGCCTTCGCCCAGTTGGGGCGGATGGCCGCGACGGAAGGCAGCGCGGACGAGGCCGCTGCCGCCTGCACGACCGATGGCTGCACGCCGTGACGCGCCGGCCCGCCATCTGCGCCACAATGAAACCCGCTGCATCCCACCCGCCTTGCCACGCCAATCAGGACTGACATGCTCGTCATCGGAATCGCCGGCCACGAACTCGACGCGCGCGAGCGCGAGTGGCTGCAACACGACGCCTGTGCGGGCGTCATCCTCTTCAGCCGCAATTTCGCCAGCCGCGAGCAGGTGGGCGAACTGGTTGCGTCCATCCGCGAAACCGCGCCGCATCCGCAGCTGATCTGCGTGGATCAGGAAGGCGGCCGCGTGCAGCGCTTCCGCGAGGGCTACAGCGACCTGCCTCCGCTGGAAGGTTTCGATGCCCTGCATCGACGCGATCCGGCCGCCGCGCTCGATCTCGCGCGCCAGCATGCATGGCTGATGGCGAGCGAAATCCGCGCCACCGGCATCGATCTCAGCTTCGCGCCGGTGGTGGACCTGGGCCGCGGCAATCGGGCGATCGGCAATCGCGCGTTCTCCGCCGATCCGCAGATCGTCGCCGCATTCACCCGCGCCTATGTCGAAGGCATGCACGATGCCGGCATGGCCGCGACGCTCAAGCATTTCCCGGGCCACGGCTCGGTGCTCGAAGACACCCATTTCGACGATGCCGTGGACGACCGCCCGCTCGAAGAGATCCGTGCGCTTGATCTGCTGCCCTTCGCGGCCGGCATCGAAGCCGGTGCCGACGCGGTGATGATGGCGCACGTGGTGTATCCGCAGGTGGCGCCGGAGCCGGCGGGCTATTCGCCGCGCTGGATCGAGGGCATCCTGCGCCGCGAAATGGGCTTCCAGGGCGTGGTGTTCTCCGACGACATCGGCATGGCCGCGGCGTTTTCCGCCGGCGGCATCAAGTCACGCATCGACGCCCACCTCGACGCCGGCTGCGACGTGGTGCTGGTCTGCCATCCCGAACTGGTCCCCGAATCGCTGGCCGCGATGCAGGGCCGCAAACCCGATGCCCGCGCATTGGCCACGCTGATCGGTGGCGGCCCGATGGCCTGGAGCACCTTGCTCGCCGATGCCCGTTACGGCGATGCGCAAGCCGCGCTGGCCCGCGATCTCGGCGGCATCGCCACTTCGGCCGGATATTCCGGCGCACAGGATTCCGGGAGCATCGCATGACGCCGAGCCTTTCCACCGCACTGCTGGATTCGGAAGTCATCCACGACCGCGCGGCCATCGAAGCCGCCATCGAGAAGATGGCCGATGCCATCCGCGCCGACTACGAGGACGGCATGCCGGCACCGCTTTTCGTGACCGTGATGAACGGCGGCATGCCCTTCGCGGCGGCGCTGGCGATGGCGCTGGGCGAGCGCGGCCTGGACCTGGAATTCGATTACCTGCACGCCACCCGCTACCGCGGCCAGACCAGCGGCTCGCGGCTGGCGTGGCTGCATCGCCCGCTGGTGTCGATGCGCGGGCGCAAGGTGATGCTCGTCGATGACATCCTCGACGAAGGCCACACCATGCTCGCGGTCAAGCGCTGGTGCGAGGACCAGGGCGCCGAGGACGTGCGCGTGGTGGTGCTGGCGGTGAAGCGGCACGACCGCTGCGTCGAGGGCATCGAAGCCGATTACATCGGGCTCGAAGTGCCCGACCGCTACGTCTTCGGCTTCGGCATGGATTACCACGAGCAGGGCCGCAACCTGCCGGCCATCCACGCACTGTGATGCAGGCGCCCATTGATCTGGCGATCATCGGCGGCACGGGCGTCTATGCGCTTGCCGAGCTTGCCGACGTGGAAGCCCACCAACCGGTGACGGCCTACGGCGCACCTTCCGGTCCGATCCGCATCGGCAACCTCGAAGGTCGGCGAGTGGCCTTCCTGGCGCGCCACGGCGAAGGGCATTCGATCCCGCCGCATCGCATCAACTATCGCGCCAATCTGGCTGCATTGAAGGCGCTCGGTGCCACGCGCGTGATCGCGCTGAACACCGTGGGCGGCATCACCGCGCCATGCCCGCCGCGCGCGCTGGTGATGCCCGACCAGTTGATCGATTACACCTGGGGCCGGGTTTCGACGCTTTGCGAAGAGCCCGGAACGGAAGTGCTGCACGTCGATTTCGGCGATCCGTACACGCCTTCGCTGCGGGCGCACATCGCCGATGCCGCGGCGCGTGCGGGTGTCGCGATCATCACGCAGGGCTGCTACGGCGCCACTCAGGGTCCGCGACTGGAAACGAAGGCGGAGATCGCGCGGATGAAGCGCGATGGCTGCGATCTGGTCGGCATGACCGGGATGCCGGAAGCCGGGCTCGCGCGTGAGCTCGGCCTCGATTACGCCTGCCTCGGCATCGTCGCCAACTGGGCGGCGGGCGCAGGCCCGGATCCCGACGAGATCATCACCATGGCCGACGTGCTGGCCAACGTGGACGCCGCGATGGCGGGAGTGCCGCGCATCATCCGCGCATTGCTGGCCAGCTGAGGCCGGCCAGCAGCCCGCGCGGCTGCATCAGTCCAGGAACTGCAACTTCGCCAATTCCGCGTAAAGCCCGCCCTGTGCCAGCAGTGCCTCGTGCGTGCCTTCGGCGACGATGCGACCACGGTCCATCACCACGATGCGGTCGGCCTTGAGGATGGTGGCCAGGCGGTGCGCGATCACCAGCGTGGTGCGGCCGGCCATCAGGTGCTCGAGCGCCGTCTGCACCGCGCGTTCGCTCTGGGCATCGAGCGCGGACGTGGCCTCGTCCAGCAGCAGGATCGGTGAATCCTTGAGCAAGGCGCGGGCAATGGCGATGCGCTGCTGCTGGCCGCCCGAGAGCCGCGCGCCGCGCTCGCCCAGTTGTTCGTCGAAGCCGGCGGGCAGGGCGCGGATGAAGTCGAAGGCTTCCGCCGCACGCGCCGCGATTTCCACCTGTTCGTCGCTTGCTTCGAGGCGGCCATAGCGGATGTTTTCCGCGGCAGTGGCGGCGAAGATCGTCGGGGCCTGCGGCACCAGGGCGATCGCCCCGCGCAATGCGGCCGGATCGAGCGTCCGGACGTCCAGGCCATCCACTTCGACCTGGCCGGTTTCCGGGTCGTGGAAGCGCAGCAGCAGCGAGAAGACCGTGCTCTTGCCGGCGCCGGAAGGCCCGACCAGCGCCACCGTCTCCCCGGGCGCGACGCGCAGGCTGAAGTCTTCCAGCGCCGGGACATCCGGGCGCGCCGGATAGTGGAAGGTGACGCCATCGAAGCGCACTTCGCCTCGTACCGGGGCGGGCAGCGGCTGCGGTTCGGCCGGCGCACGGATTCGCGCTTCCTCGACCAGCAGGTCGTTGATGCGGCCCATCCCGCCAGCCGCGCGTTGCAGCTCGTTCCAGACTTCGGCCAAGGCACCGACCGAACCGCCGCCGATCAGCGCATAGAACACGAACTGGCCGAGCGTGCCGGCGGTCATGCGCCCGGCGATGACGTCATGGGCGCCGGTCCAGAGCACCAGCGTGACCGCGCCGAAAATCAGCACGATGGCGAGGGCGGTCACCAGCGCCTGCCAGCCTATGCGCTTGCGGGCGGTTGCCACGGCCACCGCGACGGCATCGGCGAAGCGCCGTCGCTCCCACGGCTCGCGCGCATGCGCCTGCACGGTGGGGATCGCGCCCAATGCCTCGGCCGCATGGGTATTGGCATCGGCCAGGCGATCCTGTCCCTCGCGGGCGATCTTCTGCAGCCGCCGGCCACCCAGCACGATCGGCAGCACGGCAAGCGGAATGCCGAGTACCGCCCAGGCGGCCAGTTTGGGCGCGGTGACGAACAGCATCACCAGCGAACCCAGCACGGTGACCGTGCTGCGCAATGCCACCGACATGCTGGAGCCGACCACGCTGCGCAGGAGCTCCGCGTCCGCGGTCAGCCGCGAGACCAGCTCGCCGCTGCGGGTTCGGTCGTGGAAGGCCGCATCCAGCCCGATCAGGTGCGCGTACAGGCGTTCGCGCAGGTCGGCCACCACGCGCTCGCCCAGCAACGAGACGAAGAAGAAGCGCGCCGCCGTGGCCAGCGCGAGCACCACCACCACCGCGAACACCAGGCTGAAGGCGCGATCGATGTTGCTGCCGCTGGCGAAACCGTGATCGATCATCTGCCGGAACGCGACCGGCAGGGTCAGCGTGGCGGCGGACGAGCAGGCGAGTGCGAGCAGCCAGGCGATGAACAGGCCACGCTGGCGCATGACGAAGGGCCACAGGGCGCGCAGGCTGCCCACCGGCGCCTTGGCCGGCGTGCTCGTGGTGGCCTCCTGGCCGCTCGGGGAAAATCGGGACATCGCCTAGCGATGGTGGCGAACCTGCCTGAATTCAACCCGCATCGCCGCTGGCGAGCGGTTTCGGCGCTTCTTTCCGTGCATCGTTCGGTGCCTCCAGCAGGGGCTTGAGCTCGGCCGGAATCTCCGAGCCCGGATGACGCTGGCGGAACTCCTGCAGGCTGGCGCGAGCTTCGTCGATGCGCCCTTCGGCCTTCAGCGCACGGATGCGTGCCAGCCACGCCTGCTGGACTTCACCGCTGGCGGTCGTGGCGGGGGGGCGCTCGTCGAAAGCGGGCTCGCGCGGTTCGGGCAGGGCGGCGGATCGCAGCGCAGGGGCGGCGGGCGGTGCCGGCATCGGGCTGGCCGGCGCGGGCGGGACCGGCGCCCGGGGCGGATCGATGCGGGTTCCCGAGACGGAAACGGGCGCGGCAGCCGTCGCTGCAGGCGGCGCGGGCACGGTTTCCGCGGCCGCAGGCGCACCGGCGATGTCCGCGCTGACCGGTGGCGGCAGCTTCGCCTCGACCGGAGTCGGGCGGGTGGCGGATGCCACTTCCGGGGTGCGCGTCGCGGGCTTGCCGGCCGGCAGCGTGGCTCGCGCCGTCTGCTGCGCGGGTCCGGAACGCGGCGCAGGCGGTGGCGGTGGCGTCACCGGGACCGGCGCTGTCGCGGGCGTCGGTTCGATGTAGCGGATCGGCTGGCGCTGGCCGCCTTCGCCGGCATCGGCGGGCGCCATCACCGGCGACACGTCCGGAGACGGGTCCAGGATCGGGTGCACCTGCCACAGGAAGCCAGCCACCGCCGCCAGCGAGGCCGCCGCACCAAGCCATGCCGGCCAGCGCCGGGGGCGACGCGGCGGACGGACGCTGGCCGGCTTTCCGGTGGCTTCCCGCGCGGCCATCGCCAGGATCCGCGCGTCCAGATCGTCGCCCGGTTCGACGCGCGGCCGGATCCGCGCCAGTTGCGCGGCCAGCTCGCGTTCCTGCGGATCCAGTGGCGGGCGCGCTTGCATCGTCATTCGTTCAACCTCGCACGCAGCCGGGCCATCGCGTAGCGCAACCGGGATTTCACCGTTTCCCGCCCGGTCCCGGTGGCTTCGGCGATTTCGTCCAGGGTCATTTCCTGCTCAAGCCGCAACAGCAGCACGCTTTTCTGCTCCGGCGGCAATTCGTCCAGCGCCAGCTGCAGCCGCCGGCGCTGTTCGAACTCCGAAAGCGCCCGCTCCGGCGTATCCGGATCGCTGATGCGCGCGATGCGCTCCTCGGCATCGCCGGGGGCGTCGGGCCGGTGGCGGCTGGCGCGCCAATGGTCGTTGAGGCGATTGTGGGCGATGCGGTACAGCCATGCGCTGAACGGCGCATCGGGTTTCCACGATCCCCGCGCGGTGATCACGCGCTGCCATACGTCCTGGAAGAGCTCGTCGGCCAGCGCGGCATTGCGCAGATGGCGCATCAGGAAGCGGTACAGCGGCAGCCGGTGACGCGAATACAGCTGCGCGAACGCATCGCTGTCGCCCGCCGCATAAGCGAGCATCAGCGCGGCATCGCCGGGCGTTTCCTCGGCATCGGCACGGGGCTGTTCCATGTCCGGAAGACTACGTGGCGCGATGCGGCAGGGGAAGCGGGCGGGCAGGGCATCCATGACATCCGCAACGGATGGCGGCGTGGATCGGGGTTTCAGGCCGGGACTTCGTTCAGCCGCGGATGACCAGGAGGCGCGGCTCGGTCATGTCCTCGATCGCCGAGCGCACGCCCTCGCGCCCGATGCCCGAGCCCTTGACCCCGCCATAGGGCTTGTTGTCGACGCGGAAGCTGGGCACGTCGCCCACCACCACCGCGCCGGTTTCCAGCCGATCCCAGGCGCGCAGGGCGTGTTCCAGGCGTCCTGTGAACACGCCCGCCTGCAGCCCGAAATCGCTGTCGTTGGCGCGTGCGATGGCGGCATCGAAATCGCCGAAGGCTTCGATGATCGCGACCGGGCCGAACACTTCCTTGCGATGCAGCTCGCACTCGTCCGGCACGTTTTCCAGCAGATGCGCCGGCACGATGTTGCCGCGGCGCGGGCCGCCGGCGAGCACGCGGGCACCGGCGCCGATTGCCGCATCGATCCACGACACGATGCGCGTCGCCGCCGCCTCGTCGATCACTGGACCGATGAAAGTCGTTTCATCGCGCGGATCGCCCACCGCCAGCGCCCCGATCCGCTCGACCAGCCGTGCCTTCAACGGCTCGATCACCTCGCGATGCGCGATGATCCGCTGCACGCTGATGCAGCTCTGCCCGCTCTGGTAATAGGCGCCGGTGACGATGCGGTCGGCGATTTCGTCCAGCCCGGCACCGGGATCGGCATCGACGATGCAGGCGGCATTGCCGCCCAGTTCCAGCGTGACCTTCTTCCTGCCGGCACGCGCCTTGAGATCCCATCCGACCGGGCCACCCGTGAACGAAAGCAGCGCGATGCGCCCGTCCTCCACCAGCGGCGCGGCATCCTCGTTGCTGCAGGGCACGATCGAGAACGCGCCTTCAGGCAGGTCGGTTTCGGCCAGGATCGAGCCGATCAGGAGCGCGCCCATCGGCGTGTTCGCCGCCGGCTTGAGCACGAAGGGGCAGCCGGCGGCGATGGCCGGCGCCACCTTGTGCGCGACCAGATTGAGCGGGAAATTGAAGGGTGTGATGAAGCTGCACAGCCCCACCGGTACGCGGCGGGTCATGCCGCGATACCCGCGGCTGCGCGGCGAGATGCCGAGTTCGATCACTTCGCCGCCGATCCGGGTGGCCTCGCCGGCGGCGATGCGGAAGGTGTCGATCAGCCGCTCGACTTCACCTCGCGCATCGCGGATCGGCTTGCCGGCCTCGCTGCAGAGCGTCAGCGCCAGCTCCTCGCGTCTTGCTTCGAAACGGGCCACGCAATGCTGCAAGACGTCGCGGCGGGCATCGGGCGGAAATGCCGCCATCGCATCACGTGCGGCATGGCCCGCGGCGATCGCGCGTTCCACCAGTGCCGCATCCGCGCGGGACACGGTGCCGGCCAGCTCGCCCGTGAACTTGTCGATGACCTCCAGCGTGCCGGCGCCCTCATGCGGGCGGTTGGCGAGGTAGAGCGGGTGATGGGCGATGGCGGACATGGCAGCGGTGTTCGGAAGACGAACCCCATTCTGCCGCGCCTGCCGTCAGCGAATGGCGAAGTGGTTCAGTCGAGGGCCTGGAGGCGCAGCTCGCCATCCACCAGCTGGGCCGTGACCCCAGTGCCCGGTGGTGCGTCGGCCATGCGCCGGACCAGCGTGCCGTCCTCGCGGCTCAGGATCGAATAGCCGCGTGCCACCGTCGCCAGCGGACTGATCGCCGAAAGTGCCCGTGCCAGCCCGACCAGCCGCTGCTGGCCCACCTGCATGCGCGCCTGCAGGGCCGCGCGTGGGCGCTGCCTGAGACCGGCGAGCCGATGCCGATCCGCTTGCAGTCGTGCCTGCAGCGCGGTGTGCGGGCGCGATTTCAGGGCGTTCAAGCGCTGCGCCAGCTGGGCCAGTCGTCGCGCCGGCGCCTGCGCGCGCAAGCCGCTTCCGGCGTGACGGGTGCGGATGATCGCCGTCTGGAGGCTCGCCGCCAGCGCCGCATCCAGCCGTCGCCGGGCCTCGCGCTCGCGCGAACGCAACAGTGCGAGCCGCACCGAGGGACGCTGCGCTTCCAATCGAAGTGCGGCGCGATCCAGCCGCTGGCTCGCGGCTCGCAGGGCATGGCGATGTTGCTGCCCGATGCGCTGCCGCAGCCGCGCCAGGCGCTGGGCCAGGGCATCGCGGTCCGGCGCGATCAGCTCCGCCGCCACCGAAGGCGTGGGGGCGCGCAGGTCGGCGGCGAAATCGCTCAGGGAAAAATCGGTTTCGTGGCCGATCGCGCTGACTACCGGGATCGGCGAAGCGGCGATGGCCCGCGCCAGCTGTTCATCGTTGAAGGCCCACAGGTCTTCCAGCGAGCCGCCGCCACGCGCGAGCACGAGCAGATCGTGGCGGCCGCTGGCGATCGCCCGCTCGAGCATGGCGCGGATCTGCGCCGCCGCGGCATCGCCCTGGACCGGCACCGGCAGCACATCCACCGAAAGCAGCGGGAAACGCCGCGCCAGCACCGACAGCACGTCGCGCACCGCGGCACCGGTCGGGGAGGTCAGCACGCCGATCCGGCGCGGGAACGTCGGCAGGCCGCGCTTGCGGGCCTCGTCGAAAAGGCCCTCGGACTGCAAGCGCGCCTTCAACTGCTCGAACGCCCGCCGCCGCGCGCCTTCGCCGGCTTCCTCCATGTGGTCGAGCACCATCTGGTACTCGCCGCGCGCCTCGTACAGGGTGATCCGCCCGCGCGCCAGCACGTGCATGCCCTCGCGCGGCACGAACTTCAGCCAGGAGGATTTCGGCTTGAACATCGCCGCCCGCACCTGGGCGCGCGCATCCTTGAGGGTGAGATAGAGATGGCCGGAAGCCGGGCGCGCCACGTTGCCCAGCTCCCCCTCGATCCACACCAGCGGAAACGCATCCTCCAGCAGGTTGCGGGCGAGAATGTTGAGCTGGCTCGGGGTCAGGACGTCATCGGCACGGGAAGGATCTTGCATGCGGACAGGATAGCGGGCGCCGTCGGCTTTCGGGCCGGGCTGTTGCGTGGGCCGTCCGTCGCACCCGCGGCACGTGGTGAACGTACAATTCCCGCATGGATCCGAACAGCCACACTTCGCCGCCGGTCACCTTCGGCCCGCGTCCCCGCCATGCCACGCGTGCCGTCGGGATCGGCAAGGTGACGGTAGGTGGCGCGGCACCCGTGGTGGTGCAATCGATGACCAACACCGATACCGCCGACGTGGCCGCCACGGTGAAACAGGTGGCGGAACTGTGGCGGGCCGGCTCCGAGCTGGTGCGGGTCACGGTGAACAACGCCGAGTCCGCCGCCGCGGTGCCTCGGATCGTGGAAAAGCTGGCGATGATGGGCATCGAAGTGCCCCTGATCGGCGACTTCCACTACAACGGCCATACCTTGCTGGCGAACGAGCCGGCCTGCGCGGAGGCGCTGGCGAAGTACCGGATCAACCCCGGCAACGTCGGCTTCGGGCGCAAGAAGGACACCCAGTTCGCGCAACTGATCGAGTTCGCGATCCAATACGGCAAGCCGGTGCGGATCGGCGCCAACTGGGGCTCGCTCGATCAATCCCTCGCCGCCACGCTGATGGACGAAAACGCGGGCCGCGCCGAACCGTGGGACGCGGGCCGCGTGCTGCGCGAGGCGCTGATCCGCTCGGCGCTGGATTCCGCGCATCGGGCGGTGGAGATCGGCCTGCCGGCGGATCGCATCATCCTGAGCGCCAAGGTCAGCGGGGTGCAGGAGCTGGTCGCCGTCTATCGGGATCTGGCCGCCCGCAGCGATTTCGCGCTGCACCTCGGTTTGACCGAAGCCGGCATCGGCAGCAAGGGCATCGTGGCCTCCAGCGCGGCGCTCGCGGTGCTGCTGCAGGAAGGCATCGGCGACACCATCCGCATTTCGCTCACGCCCGAGCCGGGGCAATCCCGGACCGCGGAAGTGATCGTGGCGCAGGAATTGCTGCAGACGATGGGTTTGCGCGCCTTCACGCCGATGGTCACGGCCTGCCCGGGTTGCGGCCGCACCACCAGCGAGTTCTTCCAGGAGCTGGCGGGCGTGGTGCAGGCGCATGTCCGCGAGCGGATGCCGGAATGGAAGATCAAGCACCCCGGCGCGGAGAACATGACGCTGGCGGTGATGGGCTGCATCGTCAACGGGCCGGGCGAATCGCGCCACGCCAACATCGGCATTTCGCTGCCCGGCACCGGCGAGGCGCCGGCCGCCCCGGTGTTCATCGATGGCGAGAAGACCGTGACCTTGCGGGGCGAGAACATCGCGCAGGAGTTCATCGCGCTCATCGACGAATACGTCGCCAAGCGCTACGTCGCCAGCGCCGATTGAGGCTCAGTTCCCGGGCTTGGCGGCTTCGACCGGCGCGTGGGTGGCACTGCGGCGCGCCAGCTGCGCCTCGCGGTGGGCGATGTAGAAATTGGACGCGAAGATGATCCCGGCACCCAGCAGGGTCCAGCGGTCCAGCTGCTCGTCGAACAGCACCCAGCCGGCCAGCGCCACCACCGGCAGCTGCATGAAGCTGATCGGGGTGAGTGCCGAGACTTCGCCGATCTTCAGCGCCCGCGTCCAGAACATGTGGCCGCCGGTGCCGAGCAGGCCGGCCGCGACGACATAGGCCCAGACGATGCCCTGCGGCCATTCCCAGACCGCCAGCGCCGGCAGCAGCGACATCGGCACCCAGATGAGCGTGGTGTAGAAGACGATCCGGTCGGCCGGTTCGACGGCCGAGAGCTGCTTGATCTGGATCGAGACGATGCCCGAGAAGACGGCCGCCGCGACGGCCACCAACATGCCCGCCGTGAAGGCCGTGCTGCCCGGGCGCACGATCACCAGCACGCCGATGAAGCCGAGCAGCACCGCCGTCCAGCGGCGGGCGCGCACGGCTTCGCCCAGCAGGAAGAATGCGGCGATGGTGACGAAGATGGGCGAGGAATAGGAAAGCGAGATCGCCTGCGCGAGCGGCAGGTGGCCGATCGCCCAGAAGCCGCAGAACATCGACAGGATGCCGATGAAGCAGCGGAAGAAATAACGCGGAAGCTCGGTGGTGCGGAGCAGGGAAGGGCCGTGACGCCAAAGCAGCGGCAGGGTTGCCAGCAGCCCGAACAGGTTGCGGAAGAAGGCCACCTCGAATGTGTGCAGGGTCTGCGACGCGAGGCGGATCGCCACCGCCATCAAGGCGAACATCACCGTGCTGGCGAGCATCAGCAGGGCCGCCCGGACGTGCGGGTTCCCGCCGGGTCTCACCACGTCGCGCCGACCAGGCGGGGTTCGGGTTCGATGTCGATGCCGAAGCGTTCATGCACGCTGGCGGCGATCGCGCGCGCCAGTTCGAGCAGGGAAGCGCCGCTGGCGCGGCCGTGGTTCACCAGCACCAGTGCGTGTTCGGCCGACACGCCGGCGTCGCCTTCGCGGTGTCCTTTCCAGCCGCATTGGTCGATCAACCAGGCCGCCGAGAGCTTGCGCTCGTCGTCGCGGTTGCCGCGGAACACCGGCATCGCCGGGAACCTGGCTTGGAGCGCTTCGACCACCGCCAGCGGCACCAGCGGGTTCTTGAAGAAACTGCCGGCGTTGCCGATGCGCGCCGGATCGGGCAGCTTGGCACTGCGGATGCGGATGACCGCTTCGGCGACGTCGCGCGGGGAAGGGGCCTCGATGCCGCGCCGCGCCAGTTCCTCGCCGATGCCGGCGTAACCGAGCCGCAAGGCTGGCTTGCGCGAAAGGCGGAAATCTACGCGCAGCACCGCATGGCGCTGCGGATCGATCTTGAATGCGCTGTGGCGATAGGAAAAACCGCATTCCTCGTGCCGCCACCAGCGGGTTTCGCCGTTGCCGCGGTCATGCACCTGCACCGCCTCGATCAGATCCATCACCTCGACCCCGTAGGCACCGATGTTCTGGATCGGCGATGCGCCCACCGTGCCCGGGATCAGGGCGAGGTTCTCAAGCCCGTACCAGCCGCTGGCCAGCGTCCGCAGGACGAATTCGTGCCAGTTGGCCCCGGCGCTGGCGCGCACGATGACGTGATCGCCGTCATCCCCCACCGCCTCGATCGTCGCATCCAGCACCCGGACCGCGTTGTCGATGCGCGGCGCGACGAACAGCAGGTTGCTGCCGCCGCCGACGAGCAGCGCGTCGCGGCCGGCCTGGCGCAGGGCATCGGGCAGGGCATCGACATCCGCCACTTCCAGCAATCGCCCGGCGTGCACCGGCAGGCCGAAGGTGTTGCCGAGCGGCGCGTCCCGGCGGATCCGGATCGACGTGCTCATTCGTTGGCGTAACGCCCGCTGCTCGAGGCTTCCTTGCGTCGGCGGATCGCCTCCACGCATTCGCCGATGAGACGCGGCCCGCGATAGATCAGCCCGCTGTAGAGCTGCACCAGCTGGGCACCGGCGGCGGTCTTGGCCACGGCATCGGCGCCCGAAAGAATGCCGCCGACGCCAACCAGTGGTACCGATTCCGGCAGCCGCGTGCGCAAGCGGCGCAGGGTGGCGGTGGAGCGGCCCAACAGCGGCTCGCCGGACAGGCCGCCGGTTTCCTGCGCAAGCGGATGCTGCTGCACGCCGGCGCGCGAGACCGTGGTGTTGGTGGCGATCACGCCATCCACACCGAGATCGCCAAGCACCCGGCTGGCGGCATCGACGTCCTCGTCGGTGAGGTCCGGGGCCACCTTCACCAGCAACGGGACGCGGCGGCCGTGCTTCGAGGCCAGGGCTTCCTGCGCATCGCGGAGGCTGCCGACCAGCGAGCGGAGCTGCTGTTCTTCCTGCAGCTCGCGCAGGCCGGCGGTATTGGGCGAGGAAATGTTGACGGTGACGTAATCCGCCAGCGGATACACGCGCTCGAGACAGGCGAGATAATCCTTCGCCGCGTCCTCGTTGGCGGTGTCCTTGTTCTTGCCGATGTTGATGCCCAACACCCCGGGGCGTTCCTTCAGGGCCTCGACGTTGCGCACCAGCGCATCGACGCCGGCATTGTTGAAGCCCATGCGATTGATGATCGCGCGATGCTCCGGCAGGCGGAACAGCCGCGGGCGCGGGTTGCCGGGCTGCGGACGCAGCGTCACCGTCCCGATCTCGACCGAGCCGAAGCCCATCGCGAACAGGGCTTCGATGTGATCGCCGTTCTTGTCGAGCCCGGCGGCAAGCCCGACGGGATTGGGGAAGGTCAGCCCGAACGCCTTGACCGGAAACGGCTTCGGCGGCTTCGAAAGCAGCAGCCCGGCCAAGCCGGTGCGTGCGGCGAGATCGCCCCAGCGCAGGGCAAGGCCGTGGGCATTTTCGGGGTCCAGGCGGAACAGGAGCGGGCGCAGGGCGGCATACATGTCGGGGGCAGGTCTCGCAAATCAGGCGGCCGCGGGGGAACGGCCGCATGACGGGGGAATGTCCGGTTGCACTCAGCGGGCGATCCAGCCGAACCAGGCCAGGCCACCAAGGAAAACGAATACCACGACCAGCATCAGGAGCGAAACCACCAGCTGCAGGCCACCGAGGACGATGCCTGCCACGGCGAGCCCGTCGCCTTCCTCGGGCGGCTCCGCCACGCGGATTTCCCGGCGCGCGAGCACGCCGGTCACCAGCGCGACGATCGCCCCGACGAATGGCAGCAGCACCCAGGCGAGGATGCCGCTGACCAGGCTGACCACCGCCAGCGTGTTGGTGCGGCGAGGCAGCGTCGGGGCGGGCAGTTCCATCGCCTCTTACAGGTCGAACTTGATGCCCTGGGCCAGCGGCAGCGCATCGGAGTAGTTGATGGTGTTGGTCTGGCGGCGCATGTAGGCCTTCCACGCGTCCGAACCGGACTCGCGGCCACCGCCGGTTTCCTTCTCGCCGCCGAACGCACCGCCGATCTCGGCGCCGGAGGTGCCGATGTTGACGTTGGCGATGCCGCAATCCGAACCCCAAGCGGCCAGGAACTGCTCGGCGCGCTGCAGGTTGGTGGTGAAGATCGACGAGGACAAACCTTGCGGCACGTCGTTCTGCATGGCGATGGCGTCGTCCAGCTCGGCGTACTTCATCACGTACAGGATCGGGGCGAAGGTTTCCTTCTGCACCACTTCGGCGTCGTTGCCCAGGCCGGTGACGATGGCCGGGGTCACGAAGAAGCCCTTGCCGTCGAGCACGTTGCCGCCGATCTCGATCTTGCCGCCCAGCTGGTGTGCGCGCTCGATGGTCTTGCGGAACTCCTCGGTGGCCTCGCGCGAGTTCAGCGGGCCGACCAGATTCTTCGGATCGGTCGGATCGCCGATCTTGCCTTCGACCTGGCGGTAGGCGGCGATCAGCTTCTCCAGCACTTCGTCGTACACGGCTTCGTGCACGAACAGGCGGCGCGTGGTGGTGCAGCGCTGGCCGCAGGTGCCGACCGCGCCGAACACGATGGCGGGGATCGCCAGCTTCAGGTCGGCGGTTTCATCCAGGATGATGGCATTGTTGCCGCCCAGTTCCAGCAGGCTGCGGCCCATGCGCTTTGCCACGCGCTCGCCGACGTCGCGGCCGACCTTGGTCGAGCCGGTGAAGCTCACCAGCGCCACGCGCTTGTCGTCGACGAACTGCTGCGCCAGTTCGGTGCCGGCATCGTTGAACAGGAAGAAGATATCCGGGAAGCCGCCCTTCTTCAGCGCCTCGTTGCAGATCTTCATCGAGGCAATGGCCGACAGCGGGGTCTTGGGCGAAGGCTTCCACACGGTGATGTCACCGCACACCGCGGCGATAAAGCTGTTCCACGCCCACACCGCGACGGGGAAGTTGAAGGCGGAGATGACGCCGACGATGCCGATCGGGTGCCACTGCTCGTACATGCGGTGGCCGGGGCGCTCGGAATGCATGGTCAGGCCGTACAGCTGACGCGACAGGCCGACGGCGAATTCGCCGATGTCGATCATCTCCTGCACTTCGCCGTCGCCTTCGGGCTTGGACTTGCCCATTTCCAGCGCCACCAGCGAACCCAGCGCGTCCTTGTGCTCGCGCAGCGCGTCGGCGCACAGGCGGATGGCCTCGCCGCGACGCGGCGCCGGGGTCTTGCGCCAGACCTGGAACGCCGCCTCGGCACGCTGCATCAGGGTCTCGTAGTCCTCGCCGCTGCTGGCGTGCACCTGGCCCAGCACCTCGCCGGTGGTCGGGTTGACCGGTTCCAGCACGCCCGCGCCGGTCGTCTTCGACCACTCCCCGTTGCCGAGATAGGTGCCGGATTCGGTGGCGGACAGGCCGAGCTTGGACAGGACGGGATGCAGGGACATGCGGGACTCCGGAAACGAGGAACGAGAGGGAGAAGAACGAGGAACGAATGCAGAGAAACGAGGAACGAGTCTCCTCGCCACTTGTTCCTGCTCTTTTGGTGCCCCCGGCGCGATTCGAACGCACGACCTTCCCCTTAGGAGGGGGACGCTCTATCCAGCTGAGCTACGGAGGCAATCCACCGATTATCGCATGGTCGGCACGGAGCCCGGCAGCCGCGCGGCCAGTGCGCGCGCCACGGCGTCGGGTGTTTTCATCCATTTGAAGTGATCCGCACGGCCCTGCAGCAGGGCATCGTCGAGGCGGGTGACATGGAGCGGCGAGGCGAGTTTCCCGCTCAGCGCGCGCATGGAAGCTTCGGGCGCGTAGGTGTCGTCGGCCAGCACCACGCCGTCGATCGGCACGTCCACCGTGGCGAGCAGCGGGTCGAGATCGCGGCCCAGACTGTGGATGCGATAGCCGCGCGCCCGGGCGGTGCCGGCCCAATCGCGCATGACGCCCGGCGCCTCGCGGCCACCGAAACCCAGCCGGCGGCCGGGCAGGGCACCCGAGCGCCGCGCCAGCCAGGGCAGCAGGCGCACCGCCACGGCGAGTCCGAGCCGGATCGGCAGGCCGAACGCCGAGGGCGGGAACGGCGCGCCGCTGCCGACCAGCCACAGGCGTTCGGCGGTTCCGGGGGAGATGGCGAGCCGGCAGGCGGAGACCTGGCCGCCGAGGCTGTGCCCGCCGATGATCCTCGGGGTGCCGGGACAGGCCGCTTCCACGGCGGCTTCGGCCACGGGCATGTCCATTTCCAGCAGTTCGCGATAGCCCCAATCGCAGCCGTGGTCGGCGCGAAGATCGCTGCTGCCGTGCCCGCGCCACTCGTGCAGGAAGGTGGCGATGCCGAGCCCGGCCAGCGCTTCCGCGAAAGGCAGGTAGTGGCGGGCGGCGATGCCCAGGGCCGGTGACCAGAGCAGGCTGGCACGCGGCCTGCCTTCCGGCAGACGTGCCTGCATGCGCCAGCGGTGGCCGTCCGCCGCGGCCAGTTCGAAGGTGTCCTCGCGCATGGTCAGGCGGGGCGCATCGCGCCGAAGTGATCCAGCACGTGCAATCCGGTCTGGCCGGGGCGATAGCCGAGCGCCAGCGCACGCGCCACGTAATCGCTGGCGCGTTCGGCGGCCTGTCGCGGTGACAGGCTCAGCGCCAGGTTGGCAGCGATGGCGGACGCAAGCGTGCAGCCGGTGCCATGCCCCTCCATGTCCAGCCGTGCGTGCACGAAAGTGGCCATGCCTTCATCGTCCGCCCAGCGGTCGTGGACCAGCGGGCCTTCGTCCAGATGGCCGCCCTTGAGCATGACCGCGCGCGCCCCGAGCGGCCGCAACTCATCCAGCGCGGACTTCGCCGCCTCGGCATCGGCGATGGCGTGGCCGAGCAGCCATTCCGCCTCCGGAATGTTCGGGGTCAGCACGTCGGCCAGGGGCAGCAGGCGTTCGCGCAGCACGCGCTGGGCATCGGCATCCAGCAGGCGGGCGCCGGAAGTCGCCACCATGACCGGGTCCAGCACCACGGATCGCGGCCGATGCACCTCCAGCGCCTCGGCGACGGCTTCCACGGTTTCGGCATTCGCCAGCATCCCGAGCTTCACCGCGACGATGTTGAAATCGCGGAAGCAGGTGTCGATCTGTGCGCGCACGAAATCCGCGGGGGGCACGTGCACCGCCTCGACGCCCTGCGTGTTCTGCGCGGTCAGCGCCGCAAGCACGCAGACGCCGTGGACGCCATGGGCCGCGAAAGTGCGAAGGTCGGCCTGGATGCCGGCACCGCCGCCGGAATCGGAACCGGCGATGGTCATGGCGGCGACGGGACGGGCTTCAATTGTCATGGCGGCTGAATCGATGATGGTGATAGAGGGCGTAACCGATGCCGACGATGCCGGTCCAGGCAGCGGGCACGTACAGGGCATCGTAGGAAAAATGGCGGAACAGCACGGCCCCGAGGACGCATCCCAGCGCGAAGGCACCGATCGTCAGCAGCGAGAGCTGCATGCGCCGGAAGTGCCAGGGCAGGCCGCGGAGCGCATGGCCGATGGCGATGCCGACATCGGTGAACAGGCCGGAAAGATGGGTGGTGCGGACCAGCGCGCCGCTGTAGGTGGTGGCCATCGCGTTCTGCAGGCCGCAGGCGACCGCCGCCAGCATCGGCCCCGACATGTGGCCTTCCTTGAAATACGCCGCGGACGCGAACAAGAGCACCGATTCCAGCGCCAGCGCGATCCCGTAGCGGCGACGCAGGCGCAGGTGGACATCGCGGATGATCACGCCGCTGATCGCGGAACCCAGCACGAAAGCGCCGATCATCCCGGCCAGCTGCAGGCTGGCCCGCCAGTTGCCGCCGGAAAGTGCTTCGCCCAACAGGGTGGTGGTGCCGGTGAGATGGGTGATGCCCTGGTGCTCGAAGCCCATGTAGCCCACCACGTTCACCATCCCGGCGATGCACGCGAGCGCGCAGGCGCCCAGGATCACCCAGTTCGGCAATCCTTCGCGGTGTTTCATGGGCGGCCTCAGGCGACCCAGCGCGACAGCAGGGAGGCGAGCACCAGCACCATGCCGCCGAACGTCCCGATCTGCGCGTACTTCCGCCGTTGCGGCAGGTTTTCCCGGGTGAGCGGGGCGAACGCACGGTTCCAGGTGCCGAAGGCCATCATCGCGAACCCGACGGCCCCCAGCGCATCGGCCAGCGACTGGCCCTGGAACAGGAACTCGTAGAGCCTCAGCAGGGCGAAGACGAGGAACAGGGGGAGGAATATCTTGTCGGCGGTGGTGGCGCGTTCCATCGGCAGTCGAATACGGTGGCGGATGGGCCGACTGTACCCCATCACCTGCACCAGGGCTTGACGGCAGCCCGTTATTGTTGCGATGCGAAAACCCCGCGCCTACACTGCGCGCAGTTTCACCGGCCCGGAGCCGAGCCATGTTGCTGACCCTGCTGAAAGCCAAGATCCACCGCGCGTCGGTGACCCATGCGGAACTGCATTACGAGGGCAGCTGCGCCATCGACAGCCGCCTGCTGGAACTTTCCGGCATCCTCGAGAACGAGCGCGTCGAGATCTACAACATCAACAACGGCGAGCGCTTCGCCACCTACGCCATCCGCGCGGAGGCCGGCAGCGGCATCATCTCGGTGAATGGCGCGGCGGCGCACAAGGCGCAGCCGGGCGATCTGGTCATCATCTGCGCCTACGGCCAGTTGGATGCCGAAGAAGCCGCCAAGCACAAGCCGAAGCTGGTTTACGTGGATCGACAGAACCGCCTGACCCACACCAACGAATCGATACCCGCGCAGGCGGCCTGACCCGCATGCCCTCGCGCTTGAAGGAACAAGCGTCGCGCCTGGCAGGGAAGCCGCTGCAGGAAATCCTGTCCGCCGATCCCGGCCGCGCCCGTGATTTCGCCCTGCGCGTCGGGCCGCTGCATGCCAGCTTCGCGCGCCAGTCCTACGATCGGCAGGCGCTCGCTGCCCTGTTCGAGCTGGCCGCGGAGGCCGATCTGGCCGGCGCGTTCCGGCGCATGGTCGATGGCGAACACGTCAACGCCAGCGAGGACCGGGCCGCTCTGCACGTCGCGCTGCGCGGTGATATTTCCGATGCGCCGGCCGCCCGTGCGGCGCGTGCCGATGCCGACGATGCGCTGGGACGCATGGCGGCGATGGTCGAAGCGATCCACGCCGATCCCGACATCCGCGACGTGGTGAGCGTGGGCATCGGCGGCTCGGACCTCGGGCCGCGGATGGTGGTGGATGCCTTGTCGCGTCCCGGCAATCCGCTGCGCGTGCATTTCGTCTCGAACGTCGATGCCGCGGCCATCACCCGCACGCTGGCCGGGCTGGATCCGGCGCACACCGCGGGCATCCTGATATCCAAGAGCTTCGGCACGCTGGAAACCCTGCTCAACGGGGCCATCCTCCGCGATTGGCTGGGTTCGTCCGGGCAGCTTTACGCGGTCACCGCCAACGTGCCGCGCGCCAGCGAGGAGTTCGGCATCGCGCCCGAACGCATCCTGCCGATGTGGGACTGGGTCGGTGGCCGCTATTCGCTTTGCTCGGCGGTGGGAATGCCGGTGGCGCTGGCACTCGGGATGCCGGCATTCCGCGCCTTGCTGGCGGGTGCCGCCGCGTTCGATCGGCACGTGCTGGATGCGCCGCCGGAGCGCAACATGGCCTTCTGGCACGCACTGACTGCCATCTGGAACCGCAATGCGATGGGCCGGGCGACGCAAGGCATCTTCGCCTACGACGAACGCCTGCGCCTGTTGCCGGCCTATCTGCAGCAGCTGGTGATGGAAAGCCTCGGCAAGGGTGTCCGGCTGGATGGCTCGCCGCTTGAAGTGGATACCGTGCCGGTGTGGTGGGGCGGGACCGGCTGCGATTGCCAGCACAGTTTCTTCCAGGCGCTGCACCAAGGCACCGAGATCGTACCCGCCGATTTCATCGGCGTCGTTCGCCCGGACCACGATTACGCCGGCAGCCATCGCGCCCTGTTGTCGAACCTGCTGGGCCAGTGCGAGGCGCTGGCCAACGGGCAGGACAGCGAGGATCCGCAGCGCCGCTATCCCGGTGGCCGGCCCTCCACGCTGCTGCTGCTTGATGCGCTGACGCCGGATGCGCTCGGCCACCTGCTCGCCTTGCACGAGCACAGTGTCTATCTGCAATCGGTGCTCTGGGGCATCAATGCCTTCGACCAGTTCGGCGTGGAACTGGGCAAGCAGCGGGCGAGCACGCTCCTGCCTGCGCTGCTGGGGGAGTCGGAAGCGACCGATCCGATCACCCGCGAACTCCTCGCGCAGATCCGCGATCGCTGAATCCGGCCGCTTCAGGCGGCTGCGCGCAGGGCTTCCAGCAAGGCCTGCGGCCGTTCCACGCTGAGCATCAGCAAACGGCCGCCATGTTCCGGCAGCACCAGCACGCGTTGCTTGCCGGTCACCAGTGCGAACACCCGGGTGCCACCGATCTGCCGGAAATGGCCCGCCTGATAGCCCGGCATCGATGTGCCGAACATCTTGATGCCGACGCGATTCTCGGGGCGGTCGCCGACATCCGCGATGCGCGCACGCGCCAGATCGAGCGCGGCGATCGGCACGGAAGTCCGGTTCAGCCCGGCCACCACCTCCAGACGGTCATCGACCAGCTCGATCCGACGCCGGAGTGTCGCCACCGCCAGCAGCGCCGGCACGATCACCGCGACCACGCCAATCGCCCATGACATCGCGATGCTGCCCGCCTCCCGCCACGCCATCCCCAGCGCGAGGAGGGTGATCAGCATCGTGAGCGCGATGATGCCGATGATCACCCGCATGTCCGGTGGCGTCACCGCGAAGTCGCGCCGGCGCCCGCTCATCGGCGCGCCCTGATCCAAGCGGCGATGTCGGTGATCAACGCCTCATCGACATGGCCCGGAACCTCGTAGCTGGCAAGGCCTGCGCCTGCCTCGCTTTTCATGCCGAGGTGGTTGAGCTCCGGATAGCGCTTCAGGGTCATGCCTGCGCGCGTGGCGGAAAGCGATTGCCAGAGCGCGAAATCCGCATCGACCACCTGGATGTCGTGGCCGCCATGCAGCACCAGCAGCGGCTGGTTGGCCGCGCGCGCCTCGGCCAGGGGATCGACCGCATCCACGCTTCGCCAATAGGCGGCAGGCTGGTCCAGGGGCGTGCCGGTGGCGGCCACATCGCCATCGCGGCGGATCGCCGCCACCTGTGATTCGAGTATCTGCATGTGGGCGATGCCGGCCGCGCTTTCGCGCTGGCCCTGCATCCGCAGCAGGCGATCGTTCTGCTCGACGAGGATGTCCAGCAGCTTGCGCGCCGGTGCGGCGAACAGGATCAGGCCGGCGATGGCGGGATCGCGGCGGCCGATGCGCGGGGCCATCATCCCGCCCTGGCTGTGGCCGAGCACGAAGATGCGCGAGGCATCGATGCCCGGCGTCTGCCGAAGCCGCGCCACCGCCAGCAGCGCGTAATCGGTGGTTTCGCCGTCGATGTCCACGCCGTCGGCATGATCCTGCGGACGCACGCGGTTGCGTTTCTCGTAGCGCAGCACCGCGATGCCGCGGGAAGCGAGGCCGCGCGCGATGTCGAGGAAAGGCCGGTTCGGGCCGATGGTTTCATCGCGGTCGTGCGCGCCGGAACCATGCACCAGAACCACGGTGGGGAAGGGGCCTTGTCCCTTCGGCAGCGCAAGCGTGGCGGGCAGGGCGCGCTCACCTTCGCCGACGATGGTGTCGTGTTCCGTGTAATTCGCGTCCACGGGGACGGCGGGTGCCGGCGCGATGGCCCGCGCCGCAGGCTGCACGAACAGGCCGGAGACGCGGCCATCGGCCGCGATGGCGACGGTGGAAACGAAGTCCGCTTCCACTCGCTCGAGCGGCGTGCGTACCACTTGCGTCGTGCCTTGGCTGACGAGTTCCGCCCCGCCTCGTGCCTTCGCCGGAGACAGCGATTGCCAGACCGAGGCCAACTGCGCCTTCGGGACCGCGGCACGCATCGCCTCGTCGAACATCGCTTCGGCCTCGGCGAACCGGCCGTGGTCGAGGTGGTCGAGCAGGCGGTTGGAGATTTCACGTGCGCGTTCTGGCGCGACCTGGGCAGGGACGTTCATCGTCATCACGGCGAGCGCCGTGGCAAGCAGGAGACGGCGCATGTCAGGACATCGGCCGCTTGAAGATGGCCAGCGGCGCGCCGGTCATCGGGTTGGCGTTGAAACTCACCATCTCCCAGCCCTGGCGGCCGAGCTGGGCGAACTGCTCGCCGAGCTTCTTCTCGTCGACCGTGCCCCAGAGATTCGTCGGCATCTTGAGGATGTGGTATTCCCAGCGCGTGCTCATGGGCGGCTCCGGCTCAGGCCTTGCGGCGTTTCAGGTAGAGGCGGGTCGGCTCCACCAGGTTGGAGCGCAGCGCCGCCACCAGTTCCCAGCCCTGTTCGCCCAGTTCGTTGAGAGTCTGCTCGACCTTCTCGCCCGGGCGGCCGGCCAGGTTGGCGGACACGTCGATGACCCGGTATTCCCAGCGTTCGTTCATGGATCCTGCTCCTCGTTGACTTGATTGGCTTCGGGTTTGCGGATTCGCCCCGCACGACGCAGTGCATCGCGGAGCACGTATTCGATCTGGGCGTTCACGCTGCGCAGCTCGTCATCCGCCCACTTCTGCACTTCCTGCAGGATGGCGGCATTGATGCGCAGCGGATAGGCCTTCTTTTCACTCACCGGCGGCCGCCTCGCTGGAACCTCCGCATGCGCCACAGAAGCGAGACGACGAGCGCATTGACCGCCACCAAAAGCAGGATGGCGAGCACGCCAACGGCACTTTCGTCATCGCGGAGGAAGTAGACGCCAAGTGCGGACAGAAGCATCACGATGCCGACCAGCGCCAGGTGCATCGCGATGGTGGCGGAGGCGGGGCGCGGATCGCGCGCGAACCACGCCGCCATGCCGACCGCGGGCAGCGCGAGCACCGCCATCACCAGTGCCCCCACGAGTCCGTCCATCAGTACAGCGTGCCCGCGTTCACCACCGGCTGGGTGGCGCGTTCGCCGCAGAGCACGACCAGCAGGTTGCTGACCATCGCCGCCTTGCGTTCCTCGTCGAGCTCCACGGTGCCGTTTTTCTGCAGCTCGGACAGGGCCATTTCCACCATGCCCACCGCGCCCGCGACGATGCGGGTACGCGCGGCGATGATGGCGTTGGCCTGCTGCCGCTGCAGCATCGCCTGGGCGATTTCCGGTGCATACGCCAGGTGGCTGATGCGGGCATCGAGCACCACCACGCCGGCGTCGGCAAGGCGTTCGGCCAGCTCCTTCTGCAGGTGTTCGGAGATCTCGGCGGCGTGGCTGCGCAGGGCCAGCTGGCCTTCCTCGTGCTGATCGTAGGGGTAGCTGGTGGCCATCGAGCGCAGCGCCGCTTCGGACTGGATGTGCACGAAGCTCTCGTAGTCATCCACGTTGTAGACGGCTTCGGACGCATCCACGACCTGCCAGACGATGACCGCGGCGATTTCGATCGGCGAACCGTCCAGCTCGTTGACCTTGAGCTTGCCGCTTTCGAAGTTGCGTACCCGCATCGAGACCTTGCGCTTGCCGTAGAAGGGATTGTTCCAGCGCAGGCCGTTTTCCTTGGCGGTGCCGACGTACTTGCCGAAGAAGTTGAGCACGGCGGCCTGGTTGGGCTCGACCATGTACACGCCCAGCATCAGGAACAGTGCGACGAGTGCCAGCACGACGCCCGCGATGCCGGCCACGATCGGCAGGCCACCGCTGAAGCCCGCGAAGGCGAGCCAGCCGGATGCCAGCACGGCAACGAACAAGGCCAGCAATACCGGCACGCCGGGAAGGGAATGGATGGGCTGTTCTTTCATGGGGCGGCTCCTCTGTTTGAAAAAACGATATCAAATTGATATCACATGTCAAGCAGGCTCACCGCGCGTATGGCAGGTACATGATCGGTGCGGGATTGAACTCGCCGGTGGCGAAGATCCCGCCACCCACCTGCGACCAAGCCACCGCCTCGGCCTGTGGCAGAAATCGCAGGCGGACCACCTGCGGTGGCGAGGCCAGCGCCTGCGGCCAGCTCTGCGCCGCCTGCCGTCGATAGATCAGCAGGTTGTCGTAGGTCAGCACGGCGACGGCATCGCGTTGCGGGGCGATGTCCGCGGCGGTCACCTGACTGCGCAGGCGGGCCATGGCCGGATTCTCGCGGCGCTCGCGGGCGTCCGCCTGTGGCACGCCGGCCAAGGTGCCGGCCAGCGCCGCCGTTTCCACGCGCGGGCCGGTGCCCGGCGGCCGCGGGCGCAGCGGCAGGACGAACACCTGCGGCGGCTGCCGCTTCTTGCTGAAGAGCAGGATCTCGTTGCGCTCGACATCCACCGCCACCGCCTCGCAATCGCGGGCCCCATCGGGCCAGCGGAATTCGATCGACCATGCCGGCCGCAGGCGCCCGCTGCCCGCAGCATCGGCTGGCTCCTCGAAGACGTGCAGCTGCATCAGCCGGCGGATGCCGCCGTTGTCGCCGGTATCGGCCACCAGCAGGTAGGGCTTGCCGTCCAGCTCGAAGCTGGCGAGATCTTCCCAATCGCGTTTTTCCACGCCTTCCACGTCGAAGGTGCCGAGCCGGCTGCCACGGCGCGACAGGGCATAGAGGCGCGCCGGATTGCCGCTGTCGTCCAGCGCCCAGAGCACGCCGTCATCGCGCCGCGAGGCCGCCAGTCCGCTGATCTCGTCCAGCGCGGGATCGGTGACCAGCCCGGCGAGCTGCAGATCCGGGGCAGCGCCGGACGTGCAGGCCGCCAGGCCAAGCGCGAACGCGCCGGCGAACATCGGACCCGCGAACCGGAAAGAGCCTGAGATCATCGCCGGAGCATGACAGATCGAAACGGGCGCATAAACTGGTCGCTCCTCTCCGGCAATCGAACCCTTTCCATGACCACGATCGGCACGCCTCTTTCCCCTCATGCCACCCGCGTCCTGCTGCTTGGCGCCGGCGAACTCGGCAAGGAGGTGGCGCTGGAGCTGCAGCGTTTCGGCGTGGAAGTCATCGCCGCGGATCGCTATGCCGATGCCCCGGCCATGCAGGTCGCGCATCGAAGCCACGTGCTCGACATGCTCGATGGCGAGGCCTTGCGGGCATTGATCGAGCAGGAGCGCCCGCATCTGGTCGTGCCCGAGATCGAAGCGATCCACACCCCGACGCTGGTGGCGCTGGAGCGCGACGCCGGCTTGATGGTCATCCCCACCGCCCGGGCCGCGTGGCTGACGATGGACCGCGAGGGCATCCGCCGTCTGGCCGCGGAAACCCTCGGTGCGCCGACATCGCCCTATCGTTTCGTGGACACGCTGGAGGAATACCGTGCAGCCGTGGCGGAAATCGGCCTCCCGTGCGTGGTCAAGCCGGTGATGTCGTCTTCCGGCAAGGGGCAATCCACCGTGCGTGATGACGGCGGAATCGACGCGGCCTGGGCGTACGCGCAGAGCGGCGGACGCGCCGGGGCAGGGCGCTGCATCGTCGAAGGCTTCGTGGATTTCGATTACGAAATCACCCTGCTGACGGTACGCCACGCCGGCGGCGCCGCGTTCTGCGCACCGATCGGCCACACGCAGATCGCCGGCGACTACCGCGAAAGCTGGCAACCCCAGCCGATGTCGGCCGTTGCGCTGGAGCGCGCCCGGCGCATCGCCGCCGATGTCTCCGCCAATCTGGGTGGCTGGGGCGTGTTCGGCATGGAGTTCTTCGTGAAGGGCGACGAGGTCTGGTTCTCCGAGGTCAGCCCGCGGCCGCACGACACCGGGCTGGTCACGCTGGTCTCGCAGGAACTCAGCGAGTTCGCCCTGCATGCCCGCGCGATCCTGGGCTTGCCGGTCGGCACGGACGATGCCGGGGCGATCGCCAACCTCGCGCCCTCCGCTTCCTGCGCGGTACTCGCCGAAGGCCATGGCGTGCCCGTTTTCTCGGGCATCGAGGCGGCACTTTCCGTCCCGGCGAGCGCGTTGCGGCTGTTCGGCAAACCGAAGGTGGCCGGCCAGCGCCGCGTGGCCGTCACGCTGGCGAAGGCAGACTCCATCGAACTCGCGCGAGAGCGTGCCCGCAACGCGGCCGCCGCGCTCGAGGTGAAGCTGATGGAGGATGG
>JAEXAG010000063.1 GCA_023394655.1 Pseudomonadota bacterium | reverse complement strand
CTTGACCCGGCGCACTTCCTCCTCCTGGATGCGCACCGCGCGCTTGTCCTTCTCCACGCCGTCGCGGGTGAAGACCTGCACGTCGATGACGGTGCCGTCCATGCCCGGCGGCACGCGCAGCGAGCTGTCCTTCACGTCGGACGCCTTCTCGCCGAAGATCGCGCGCAAGAGCTTCTCTTCCGGGGTCAGCTGGGCCTCGCCCTTCGGCGTGACCTTGCCCACCAGGATGTCGCCGGCGCGCACTTCGGCACCGATGTACACCACGCCGGACTCGTCCAGGCGGTTGAGCGCATGCTCGGACACGTTCGGGATGTCGGCGGAGATTTCCTCCGGGCCCAGCTTGGTGTCGCGGGCCACCGCGGTCAGCTCCTCGATGTGGATCGTGGTGTAGCGATCCTCCTCCACCACGCGCTCGGAGAGCAGGATGGAGTCTTCGAAGTTGTAGCCGTTCCACGGCATGAACGCGACCAGCATGTTCTGGCCGAGCGCCAGCTCGCCGATGTCGGTGGACGGTCCGTCGGCCAGCACGTCGCCGCGCGCCACCACGTCACCCACGTTCACCAGCGGGCGCTGGTTGATGCAGGTGTTCTGGTTGGAGCGGGTGTACTTGACCAAGGTGTAGATGTCCACGCCGGCATCGGTCTCGCCCTCGATCTCCGATTCGTTGACCTTGACCACGATGCGCGCGGCGTCGATCTGCTCGATCACGCCGGCGCGGCGGGCGTTCACGGTCACGCCGGAGTCGCGTGCCACGGCACGCTCGATGCCGGTGCCGACCAGCGGCTTCTGCGCACGCAGCGTCGGCACCGCCTGGCGCTGCATGTTGGCGCCCATCAGCGCGCGGTTGGCGTCGTCGTGCTCGAGGAACGGCACCAGCGCCGCGGCCACCGAAACGGTCTGCATCGGCGAAACGTCCATGAAGTCCACTTCGGACGGCGGACGCAGCTGGGTGTCACCCTGGTAGCGGCAGTTGATGAACTCGTCCACCAGACGGCCCTTGGCATCCTGCGGCGCGTTCGCCTGGGCGATGACGTATTCGTTTTCCTCGATGGCGGAGAGGTACTCGATCTGGTCGGTGACCTTGCCGTCCACCACCTTGCGGTACGGCGTTTCGAGGAAGCCGTAGCTGTTGGTGCGGGCGAACACCGCCAGCGAGTTGATCAGGCCGATGTTCGGGCCTTCCGGGGTTTCAATGGTGCAGACGCGGCCGTAATGGGTCGGGTGCACGTCACGCACCTCGAAGCCGGCTCGCTCGCGGGTCAGGCCGCCCGGGCCCAGCGCGGAGACGCGGCGCTTGTGGGTGACTTCCGAAAGCGGGTTGTTCTGGTCCATGAACTGCGACAGCTGCGAGGAGCCGAAGAACTCCTTCATCGCAGCGGCCACCGGCTTGGCGTTGATCAGGTCCTGCGGAGTCAGGCCATCGGCCTCGGCCATGGTCAGGCGCTCGCGCACCGCGCGCTCGACGCGCACCAGGCCCACGCGGAAGGTGTTCTCGGCCATCTCGCCGACCGAGCGCACGCGACGGTTGCCCAGGTGGTCGATGTCGTCCACCACGCCGCGACCGTTGCGGATCTCGGTCAGCACGCGGATCGCGTCGAGGATGTCCGAGCCCTCGCCATGGGCTTCGACCAGGCGCTTGGATTCGTCATCGCCACGCTCGGCCAGGTACTTGTGGTCGTAGAGCACCGGCGCGCCGGTGACTTCCTTGCGGCCCAGGCGGCGGTTGAACTTCATCCGGCCCACGCCCGACAGGTCGTAGCGCTCGAAGGTGAAGAACAGGTTGTGGAACAGGTTCTGGGCGGCGTCCTTGGTCGGCGGCTCGCCCGGACGCATCATCCGGTAGATTTCGACCAGCGCTTCCAGCTGCGTGCGGGTGTTGTCCACGCGCAGGGTGTTGGAGAGGTAGGCGCCGCGGTCGAGGTCGTTCACCCACAGGGTGCCCACGGTGGCGATGCCCGCCTTGCGCAACTTGCCGAGCAGCTCCTCGGTGATCTCGTCGTTGGCGGCGGCGAGCAGCTCGCCGGTGGCCGGATCGACCACGTCATGCGAGAGGATGCGTCCGTGGATGTAGCTGTCCGGCACGGCCAGCGCGGCGATGCCCGACTGCTCCAGCTGCTTCACGTGGCGCGCGGTGATGCGCTTGCCGGCCTCGACGATCACCTTGTCGCCGTCGGCCAGATCGAACTCCATCGTCTCGCCGCGCAGGCGCTCCGGGACCAGCTCCAGCTGCACGCCTTCCGCCGGATCGACGTGGAAGGTGTTGATCTCGTAGAACTCGTTGAGCATCTCCTCGTTGGAGTAGCCCAGCGCGCGCAGCAGCACGCTGACCGGCAGCTTGCGGCGGCGGTCGATGCGGGTGTAGAGCGCGTCCTTCGGGTCGAACTCGAAATCCAGCCAGGAGCCGCGGTAGGGGATGATGCGGGCGCTGTAGAGCAGCTTGCCCGAGCTGTGGGTCTTGCCGCGGTCGTGGTCGAAGAACACGCCCGGCGAGCGATGCAGCTGGGAGACGATGACGCGCTCGGTGCCGTTGACGATGAAGGTGCCGTTGTCGGTCATGAGCGGCACTTCGCCCATGTAGACCTCCTGCTCCTTCACGTACTTCACGGCCTTGCTGGAGGACTCGCGG
>JAEXAG010000128.1 GCA_023394655.1 Pseudomonadota bacterium | reverse complement strand
GCGATGCGGCCCGTGCCGTTCGGCGATGAAATCCCGCATCTCGACCTGCGCGGGGCCGGTCAGTCGTGGCCGGCCTTCGAATCCACCGTGTTCGCGCAGGCGCGGGCGGTGCTGCACTGGCGGGCTTCGCATCGCTTCTGCCCGGCCTGCGGCGGCCCACTGGTGTTCTCGCGCGGCGGCTGGCAGGGCGATTGCGCGGGCTGCGGGCGGGTGGAATACCCGCGCAGCGATCCGGCGGTGATCGTGGCGGTCAGCGATGGCGAGCGCCTGCTGCTCGGCCGGCAGGCATCGTGGCCGGCAGGGCGGTATTCGACGCTTGCCGGCTTCGTCGAGCCGGGTGAAACCCTGGAGCAGACCGTGCAGCGCGAGGTGTTCGAGGAAAGCCGGGTGCAGGTGCGGCGCGCGCGCTATCTCGCTTCGCAGCCGTGGCCGTTCCCCGGCTCGCTGATGCTCGGCTTCATCGCCGATGCCGAGCCCGACCCACCCCGGACCGAACAGGACGAGCTGGAAGACGCGCGCTGGTTCAGCCGCGCGGAGATCGGCGCCGCGCTGGAAAACGATCGCGAGGACGCGCCCTTGCGGCTCTCGCCGCCGATCTCGATTTCGCGCTGGCTCATCGAACGCTGGTACGCCGGCGAGCGCGCCTGAGCCTCAGGCCGCATCCCCGCGCAATGCACGTACCCGTGTCTCCAGCAGGGCGGCGCTGGCCTCGTGGCCGTCGATCGCCGCTTCGGCGACCACTTCCACGTGGGCCCGGAACCGGCGCGGCAGGCGCATCCGCCCGAGCCGGGAATCGCGCCGGCTGAACATGCTCGTCCACATGCCGCGCAGGGCCATAGGCACCACCGGCACGGGGCGGCGTTCGAGGATCTTTTCCACGCCGGGGCGGAACGGCGCGATGTCGCCATCGTGGGTCAACCGGCCCTCGGGGAAAATGCAGACCAGCTCGCCGTTGGCCAGCGCGGCGTCCACTTCGTCCAGTGCGCGCTGCATCAGTTCCGGGTCTTCCTTGGCGCTGGCGATGGGGATCGCGCGCGCGGTGCGGAAGATCCACGACATCACCGGGATGTTGAAGATCTTCCAGTACATGATGAAGCGGACCGGCCGCTTGACCACGCCGGAAAGGATCAGCGCATCCATGTAGCTGACGTGGTTGCAGACCAGCAGCGCCGGGCCGTCTTCGGGGATGTGCTCCTCCACGCCGCGCCAGCGGATCCGGTACATCACCACCACCATCAGCCAGGCGAGGAAACGCATGGCGAACTCCGGCACGATGCTGAAGATCCACACCGCCACCAGCACGTTGACGATGGCCAGTGCCAGGAACACCTGGGGGATGCTCCATCCCAGCACCTGCTGCACGAAGAGGCCCAGCAAGGCCGCGCAGACGATGAACAGCGAGTTCTGGATGTTCATCCCCGCCACCACCCGCGCGACCTCGTCCGAGGGCGTGCGCGACTGGATCAGCGCGAACAGCGGGACCACGAAGAAACCGGTGAACATGCCCACGCCGAGCAAGTCGATGATGATGCGCACGCTGCCGGGTTGGCGCGTGAACTCCAGTGCCGAAAGACCCGCCAGCAGCGACTGCCCGCTGCGCGCGAAGTACAGGTCCAGCAGGAAGGCGCTGACCCCGACCGCACCCAGCGGCACCAGCCCCAGTTCCACCCGTCGTCCGGACAGCTTCTCGCACAGCAGCGAACCCACCCCGGTGCCGATGGAGAACAGCGCCAGGGCGAAGATGTACAGCGCCTGGCGACCGCCCAGGAACACCTCGGCATAGGTCGGCAGCTGCGCGGTGATCATCGTGCCGATGAACCAGAACCAGCTCACCCCCAGCACCGCGTTGCGGACCGCCAGCTGCCGGCGCATCAGCCGCCATACGTGCAGCGATTCCGGCAGCGGGTTCCAGTTGATCCTCAAGTCCGGCGCGCCGGCCGGCACCGGCGGGATCAACCCGCTCACCCAGCGCCCCAGCACCGCCAGCAGCACGATCGTCGTTGCCGCCGCGTACGGCCCCCAGGCGCCGGCGATGGCGAAGACCATGCCGCCGGTGATCATGCCGGCCAGGATCGACACCGACGTGCCCATTTCCACCAGCCCGTTGCCGCCGGTCAGCTCTTCCCGGCGCAGCACCGCCGGCAGGATCGAATACTTCACCGGCCCGAACAGCGTCGATTGCACGCCGGTGGCGAACAATGCCACCAGCAGCACCGCCATGTTCTGGCTGGCGAATCCCACCGCCGCCAGCGACATGATGGCGATCTCCATCGTCGTGGTGATGCGGATCAGCCGCGATTTCTCCAGCTTCTCGGCGAACTGCCCGGCGATGCCGGAAAACAGGAAGTACGGCAGGATGAAGATCGCCGGCGCCAGGTTGGTGTACAACGTGCGCTCTTCCAGCGATACGCCCATGAAGAACAGCAGTGCGATGATCGCCTGCCGGTACACGTTGTCGTTGAACGCGCCCAGGCACTGCACGATGAAGTAGGGCAGGAAGCGCCGCTGCCGCAGCAGCTCGAATTGCGAATGCGTCTGTGGCGATTCGGGTAGTTCGGTCATGCGGCCTCCGGGCGTTGGCGGCGAGGATAGCCGGCCTGCCGGTCGCCATGTGGTTCGCCGTCTGCGCTCAGACCCTCACCGGTCCGCTGCCTGAGCCCAAACCGAAGGCGCGTCGCACACGCAAAGCGTCCGTTTCGTGAGAGGAGAGCAAACGGACGGGCACGATCCTGGCCTGATGCCATCCTGCCGTGGAGCTGGTCGTGATCCACGCGGTGCCGGAGGTGCAACAGATGATCCGTTGCGCTGACTACAGCAGCCGGAGTTGTCCGAAGGGTCTCTTCAAAGTCGAGTTGCAGTTGAATTTGTCCGCCACCGGGTCGCCCCGGCAACGTGAATTTGCGCCAAGGCTGCAATGCGGCATCGTCCTCACCAACGTGCAGCTTGTGCGGGAGTTGCTGCTGACAGCCGAGGCGGACACCGGCGTGCTTTCGCATTCATGACGGAACATCGTCACGGCGATGGCCGCCAAGCCACCTTCACTCCACCGGCACCAGCCGCAGGTCCTGGAAGTCGAAGCTGAAATCGGTCAGCGGCGAGATCGCTTCCATGCGGGCTTCGCGGATTTTCCCATCGGGCTTCAGGGCGAAGGTGAGGAAGGCGTCGGCGTTGAGGCCGCGGTCGCGCCAGCGCACGACGAAGCTGTCGTGCTGCCAGTGTTCCAGATCGCCCAGCAGTTGCGCGGTGCGGGCGAACTGCAGTTCCAGTCCGCGCGCGCCCTGCCGGATCACCACCTCGCCGTACCACGGGTCGCGGTAGCTGCCGGCGTAGCGGGCCAGCGGCAGCGAGGGGCGGGAACGGGCATCGCGCTCGGCCTGCAGCTTCTTCCAGCGGGCGTCGGCGTCGGTGGCGGCCTTGTCCACGGCGGCAGCGTAGGCATCGAGCCAGTCATGCGTTTCGTGGCCGAGAAGCAGGTCCAGCGCGTCCAGGGTGATGGCGTTGAAGGCGGCGCCGACTTCCTGGTTGGTCAGCACCACCACACCGGCATTGCGGCCGGGCACCAGCGTGAGCCGGGAGACCTGTCCCGGCCAGCCGCCGGTATGCCAGACCAGCTTGTCGCCGCGGTAATCGCTGACCATCCAGCCTTCGCCGTAGCCGAGGAACTGCGGCGTGGCGGCGGCGAGGCCGGGCACGGTGGCGGGGCGGATCGGGATCGGCGTGACCAGCGAGAACATCGCGCGCTGGCGTGCTTCCGGGAACAGGCGGCGTGCGTTTTCGCCTTCGCCCTCGATGATCCCGCCGCGCAGCTGCAGCTGCATCCAGCGGGTCATGTCGTTGACGCTGGAATACAGGCCGCCGGCACCCGAGGCATTGTCCCAGGTCAGGTTCGGCGTCGGGCCGAGGTGCTTGAAATCCGAGCGCGCGTGGCCGGTGGCGATCTTGTCGCCGGGCTGCAGATGGTCGGCGTTGTAGCGGGTGGCGGCCATGCCCAGCGGATCGAAGATGCGCTGCTGCAGGAACTGCCGGAAGCTCTGGCCGCTGGTTTCCTCGATCACCAGCTGGGCCACGGCATAGAGGATGTTGTCGTAGGCATAGCGTTCGCGGAAGCCGCCGGTCAGCGGCACGTCGGCCAGCCGTTCCACCACCTCGCGGGTGCTGTAGGTGGTGGCCGGCCAGTACAGCAGGTCGCCCGCACCCAGGCTCAGGCCGCTGCGATGCACCAGCAGGTCGCGGATGCGCATCTCGCGGGTGACGTAGGGATCGGCCATGCGGAACCACGGCAGGTGGTCGATGACGCGGTCGTCCATCGACAGCTTGCCGTCCTCGGCCAGCAGGTTCAGCGCGGTGGCGGTGAAGGCCTTGGTGTTGGAGGCGATGGCGAACAGGGTGTCGGCATCGACCGGCTCGGGCTTGCCCATCTCGCGCAGGCCGAAGCCGCGGGCGAGGATCACTTCGCCGTCATGGATCAGCGCGACGGCGACGCCCGGCACCTCGAAGCGTTCGCGTACCGCGTCCACGCGCTGCTCGAAGGCGGCGATGGC
>JAEXAG010000020.1 GCA_023394655.1 Pseudomonadota bacterium | reverse complement strand
GACGTCTGCATCCCGCGATGCGTCGGGTCGTCGCGGACCAGCAGGCCATGGATGGCCTGCGCCCGAGTCAGGGCAGGAAGCCCTGACCGAGGGAGGAGCGGCGAGCCGATGCAGCGCCCCGCGCTGGTGATCGTCGCTTGTTGTCCGCGGAGGAAGCAGCGCGCGTTCCCGCCAGCGGCAAGGGGCACCGCTTTCCCTCGTGCGAGGCATCCTGCCTCGACTCGGGCGCGCGCCGTCCATGGCGCGCTTGTCGCGGCGCCCCGTGCCACTGACGGTGATCGTCTTTCCGCCTTCATCGCAAGCGCGCGTCGCCCGTATCCTTGCGCGGTGGACAAGACCTTTCCCATCGATGCCGTCCTGCCGGACATCCGTGCCGCGCTTGCCGCGCACACGCGGCTGGTGCTGGAAGCGCCGCCGGGTGCGGGCAAGACCACGCAGGTGCCGCTGGCGCTGCTCGATGCGCCGTGGCTGCAGGGGCAGCGGATCATCATGCTGGAGCCTCGCCGCGTGGCCGCACGCGCTGCTGCGAGCTTCATGGCAAGGCAGTTGGGCGAGACGACGGGGCAGACCGTGGGCTATCGGATCCGCTTCGAATCCAGGGTATCGGCGGCAACCCGCATCGAAGTGGTGACCGAAGGCATCCTGACGCGGATGCTGCAGGACGATCCGCTGCTGGAAGGCGTCGGCGCGATCCTCTTCGACGAGTTCCACGAACGCCATCTGGCCGGGGATCTGGGGCTTGCACTGGCGCTGGACGTGCAGGCCAGCGTGCGCGATGACCTGCGCATCGTGGTGATGTCGGCCACGCTGGATGGCGAGCGCCTGGCGCAGTGGCTGGATGCGCCGCGCATCAGCAGCGCCGGTCGCAGTTTTCCGGTGGAGATCGCGCACTTCCCCGCACGCCGTGACGAGGCGCTGGAGCCGCAGGTGCGTCGTGCCATCGATCATGCGCTGGCGACGCATTCCGGCGACGTGCTGGTGTTCCTGCCCGGCATTCGGGAGATTCGCCGCGTGCAGCAGCTGCTGGACGACGAACGATCCGATGCGGTGGCCCGGTCGAGCCCGGCATCGCTTTCCCCTCAGTCGGGGCATCCTGCCCCGATTCGGGCGCGCGCCATCCATGGCGCGCTTGGCGCGGCGCCGGACCCGGCCGGGACGCCGCCGCCCACGCCGGCGCGGCCACCGGCGAATTCGCTTTCCCCTCAGTCGGGGCATCCTGCCCCGATTCGGGCGCGCGCCATCCATGGCGCGCTTGACGTGAACTCGCCGGTGGCCGCACCGGCTGCTTTCGGAGGTGATTCACGGCAACACACGCAAGCCATCGAAATCCTCGCCCTGCATGGCGATCTGCCGGTCGGTCAGCAGTCACGCGTGCTGCAAGCAGCCGAAGATGGCCGTCGCCGCGTGGTGCTGGCCACCAACGTCGCCGAATCTTCGGTCACCTTGCCCGGCGTGCGGGTGGTGATCGACAGCGGGCTGGCGCGTGAACCGCGCTTCGATCCGAACTCCGGTTTCTCGCGGCTGGATGCAGTGCGCATCTCGCAGGCCTCCGCCGACCAGCGCGCCGGACGTGCCGGGCGCGTCGCCGAAGGCCGGGCCTTGCGCCTGTGGCCGGAATCCGAACGGCTCGCGCCGCAACGCCGCCCCGAGATCGCGCAGGTGGAGCTGGCCGGGCTGGCGCTGGAACTGGCCGCGTGGGGCAGCGATGCCCTGCGTTTCGTCGATCCGCCGCCACCCGGCGCGCTCGCCGCCGCGCGCGACCTGCTGCGGCGGCTGGATGCGCTGGATGCAAGCGGCGCGATCACCGCCCGTGGCCGCCGGATGCTGGCATTGGGCACCCATCCGCGACTGGCGGCGATGCTGCTGGCGGCGCGCGACGATGACGAACGCGCGCTGGCCGCCGATCTTGCCGCGCTGGTGGAGTCCCGGGATCCGCTGCGCTCGCGCAGCGATGCGCTGGCCGTGCGCTGGCAGGCACTGGCCGACTTCCGCGCCGGTCGCCTGCCCGCCGATGCCAGCCGCGCCACGCTGGCGGCCATCGAAGCGGCGGCGAAGCAGTGGCGGCGTCGGCTCGGCTGTCGCGCAACGCCACCGGCACACGCTCCGGCCCACGCCTTGGGCGATTTGCTGGCGCACGCCTTCCCCGACCGCATCGCCCTTCGGCACCCGCGCGACGCGCTGCGCTACCAGTTGTCGAACGGAAGGATGGCGCGGCTTTTCGAGGACAGTGCACTGCTCGGCGAGCCGTGGCTGGTGGCCAGCGAACTGCGTTTCGAGGCCAAGGATGCCCTGCTGCTGCGTGCCGCACCGCTGGACGAACGTCGCCTGCGCTCCGATTTCTTCTCGCATTTCCATGAAGGCGACGAAGTGCGCTGGGACGCGCAGCGGCGGGCGCTGGTCAGCGAGCGCATCGAGCGTTTCGACGGCATCGTGCTGGCGTCGCGTGCGGCCGGCCGTGTCGATCCGGCGCTGGCCGCGCGTGCGCTGGTCGATGCGGTGCGCGAACTCGGCCTGGACGCCCTGCCGTGGACCGAAGCCGCCTCGCAATGGCGCATCCGCGTGCAATGCCTGCGGGCGTGGATGCCGGAACTCGATCTTCCGGATCTTTCCGATGCAGCCTTGCTGGCCAGCCTCGAAGATTGGCTGCTGCCGGCCTTCGCCGGCAAGACCCGGCTGGATGCGCTGTCCTCCGAAGAATTGGGCGAAGCGCTGAAATCCGGCATGGACTGGAACACGCGAAGCCGCATCGATGCGCTTGCACCGCTGCGGATCGAGGTGCCTTCCGGACTCGCGCGGCGCATCGAATACCGGCTCGACGACGAAGGCGCGGCGGCGGCGCCGGTATTGGCGGTCAAGCTGCAGGAATTGTTCGGGCTGGCGGAAACCCCGCGCATCGCCGATGGCCGCGTGCCGCTGACCATCCACCTGCTTTCGCCGGCCGGCCGGCCGCTGCAGGTCACCCGGGATCTGCGCGGCTTCTGGGAGCGCACCTATCCGGAAGTGAAGAAGGAAATGAAGGGGCGCTACCCGCGCCATCCGTGGCCGGACGATCCGTGGAACGCCGTGGCCACGCATCGGGCCAAGCCGCGCGGGACCTGAGCGGCCGGAAAGCGCTTTATTCGATGCCTTCCGGCGGCACTTCGACGCTGTCGGGATCGACCGCCAACCGGCCGGCCAGCAGCACCGCCTGGGTGCGATTGCTGGCACCGAGCTTGCGCAGGATGGCGGTCATGTGCGCCTTGACGGTCGCTTCGGACACGCCCAGTTCCCACGCGATCTGCTTGTTGAGCAGGCCAGTAGAGAGCATCTGCAGGACGCGGAACTGCTGCGGCGTGAGCTCGCTGATGCGGCGCGCGATCTCGCGCTCGTCCTCGCCGGCGGCACGCGGTTCCTGCAGGGCTTCCGCCGGCGCCCAGCGTTCGCCATCGAGCACCTGCAGCAGGGCCTGGCCGATCACCCCGGAGTCCGCGGATTTGGGGATGAAGCCCATCGCGCCGTGATCCAGCGCGCGACGCATCAGCGCGGGATCCTCGCGCGCGGACACCATCACGATCGGCAGCTGCGGGTGTTGCGCGCGCAGGTGGACCAGCGCGGAAAGCCCCTGCACGCCCGGCATGTTGAGATCGAGCAGCAAGAGATCGGCATCGGGGACGGCATCGACCATCGCATACAGGCCGTCGGCATCCTCGGCTTCGCGGATGCGGTTGTCCGGCAGCACGTGGGCGATGGCCCCGCGCAGGGCTTCCCGGAACAGCGGGTGGTCGTCGGCGATCAGGATCATTGGCATCTTGGGAACGAGTGTAGGGCAAGCGCAAACGCGCGGGGAACCGTGCCCGCGCGCCTGCGTCCCTTCGCGTTCCCGGCTCAGGCGTTGAGACGTTCGCGCACCAGTGCATCGACCACGGAAGGATCGGCCAGCGTGCTGGTATCGCCCAGCTGGTCCGGCGCGTCCTCGGCGATCTTGCGCAGGATCCGGCGCATGATCTTGCCGCTGCGGGTCTTCGGCAGGGCCGGCGCCCATTGCAGGTGGTCGAGACTGGCGATCGGGCCGATCTCCTTGCGCACGTGGGCGTTGAGTGCCTTCTTCAGCTCGTCGCTGGGTTCCTCGCCGTCGTTGAGGGTGACGTAGGCATAGACGCCCTGGCCCTTGATGTCGTGCGGGAAGCCGACCACCGCGGCCTCGGCCACCTTCGGGTGCGAGACCAGCGCGCTTTCCAGTTCCGCGGTGCCGATGCGGTGGCCGCTGACATTGATCACGTCGTCCACGCGGCCGGTGATCCAGTAGTAGCCGTCCTCGTCGCGACGGCAGCCGTCGCTGGTGAAGTAGGTGCCGGGGTAGGTCCGGAAATAGGTATCGATGAAACGCTCGTGGTCGCCGTACACGGTCCGCATCTGGCCCGGCCAGGAATCCTTGATCACCAGGTTGCCATCGACCGCACCCTCCAGGAAGTTGCCGTTGGCATCGACCAGTGCCGGCTGGATGCCCGGCAGCGGCAGGGTGGCGGAACCCGGCTTGAGATCGGTGGCGCCGGGCAGCGGCGAGATCAGGATGCCGCCGGTTTCGGTCTGCCACCAAGTATCGACGATCGGGCAGCGCTCGTCGCCTACCACTTCGTGGTACCAGCGCCAGGCCTCGGGATTGATCGGCTCGCCGACGCTGCCGAGCAGGCGCAGCGAGGCGCGCGAGGTGCGCTTCACCGCGTGGTCGCCTTCGCGCATCAGGGCGCGGATGGCGGTCGGGGCGGTGTAGAAGATCGTCACCTGGTGCTTGTCCACCACCTCCCAGAAACGCGAGGCATTGGGCCAGCTCGGCACTCCCTCGAACATCAGGCTGGTGGCGCCGTTGGCCAGCGGGCCGTACACAATGTAGCTGTGGCCGGTGATCCAGCCCACGTCGGCCGTGCACCAGTAGACGTCGTCGGGCTTGATGTCGAAGACGATCTCGTGGGTGTAGCTGGCGAACACCAGGTAGCCGCCGGTGGTGTGCAGCACGCCCTTGGGCTTGCCGGTGGAGCCGGAGGTGTAGAGGATGAAGAGCGGGTCCTCGGCATTCATCCGTTCGGGTTCGCAATGGGTCGGCTGGTCGGCCACCGCCTTGTGCCACCAGACGTCGCGGCGGGTGTCGAAATCGATGCTGCCATCGGTGTGGCGGAACACGATGACCTTCTCCACCGATTCCGAGCCCGGCAGCTTGAGCGCGGCATCGACATTCATCTTCAGCGGCACCGTGCGGCCACCGCGGCGACCTTCGTCGGCGGTGATGACCACCTTGCTCTGGCTGTCGGCGATGCGGTCGGCGATCGAGTGCGGGGCGAATCCGCCGAAGACGATGGTGTGCACCGCGCCGATGCGCGCGCAGGCCAGCATCGCCACCGCCGCCACCGGGATCATCGGCAGGTAGATGGTGACGCGATCGCCCTTGCCCACGCCCATGCCGCGCAGGGCATTGGCCAGTTGGCAGACGCGCAGGTAGAGCTCGCGATAGCTGACCCGCTGCGCCGGCATGGCCGGGTCATCCGGCTCGAACAGCAGCGCGGTCTTCTCGCCGCGCTCGCGCAGGTGGCGGTCCAGGCAGTTGACGCTGACGTTGAGCTCGCCGTCCTCGTACCACTTGATGCGGAAATCGGCGAGGTCGTAGCTGACGTTGCGGATGATGGTCGGTGCCTTCATCCATTCCAGCCGCTGCGCGATGCGGCCCCAGAAGGCGTCCGGATCGCGCACGGATTCCTCGTACTCGCGCACGTATTCGCGATGGCGCATGTTGGCGTTGGCGGCGAAGTTGGCCGGGGCGTGGATGCTGTTGGCGGGCCTGCTCATGGCTCTCGATTCCCGTGGTTGTTTGCCTGGACCCGAGTCTGCCGCAAGCCGCCGGCCACGGCGTTAGACGATGGTCGATGCTGCAGTGCAGCTTCGACCAATGGGGAATAGGCGCATCCGCGGGATGCGCGGAACCTCGCCCCACGTCATTCAAGTGCGTGGGGATACGCCGATGAACGAAACAAGGCATCAATGCGGCCGCAAGCGGGTGCTGGGGCTTGCGCTGGCAGTGGCGCTCATGGCGCCGGGCATCGCGCTGGCGCAGAGTGCGAAGGAACTCGAACTGGAAGCGCGCGTCGCCGAGCTGGAACGGATCGTCGCGGCGCTTTCCGCGCAGCGGCAGGCCGAAGCAGGCACCGCCCCATCCGTCGCGCCGCCTGCCGCACCGGCAGCGCCTGCCGCCGCCAAGGCCATCCAGGCGGAGACGATCATGCCCGCGGCCAGCCCCGGCACCCGCTTCAGCTATGGCGGCTTCATCAAGCTCGACGCCATGCTCACCGACACCAGCGATGGCAAGATCGCCGATGGCGGTGCCGGGCGCATGTTCTACCTGCCGGCTTCGATCCCGGTCGGCAGCTCCGCGGCCGATCCCTACACCGATTTCGGCGCGCAGTTCTCGCGCTTCTGGTTCTCCGCCGATCACGTCACCGGGGGTGGCCACAAGGTCAAGGCCTTCATCGAAGCCGATTTCATGGGCGGCGGCAGCGCCAACATCGGCAACGAGACCAGCACCAACACCCACGCGATGACCTTGCGCCATGCCTACGTCAGCTGGAACGAGTGGCTGGCCGGGCAGACCTGGTCCAACTTCATGGATGTCGCGGCGCTGCCCGATGCGGTGGATTTCGTCGGCGTGACCGATGGCACGGTGTTCGTCCGCCAGGCCCAGCTGCGTTACAGCAAGGGGCCGTGGTCGTTCTCGCTGGAGAACCCGCAGACCAGCGTGCATCCGTACTTGGGCGGGCCGCGTTTCAACAGTGGCGACAACGTTTTGCCGGATGCCACCGCGCGCTGGCAGGCCCGTGGCGACTGGGGCCACTTCTCCGTGGCCACGCTGTTCCGCCAGTTCCGCACCGTCGCCGACCAGGCGCACGGGGCATCGCTCAGTGTCTCCGGCAAGCTCAACATGGGCAGCCGGGACGACATCCGCTACGCACTCAATGCCGGCAGCGGCATTGGTCGCTACCTCGCCTTCGGGATCGCGCCGGACGTGACGGGCGATGGCCGTGGCGGCATCGAGCCGGTGGCCGGTGCCGGCGGCTTCATCGCGTGGCGACACGCCTTCAACCAGGCATTGCGCGCCAACCTCATGTATTCCGCCGCGCGTTTCGACAACGACACCGACCTGACCGGGCTCGGCATCACCCGCAGCACGCAATCGGTCCACGCCAACCTGATCTGGTCGCCGATCCCGAAGCTGGATCTCGGCGCGGAGATCGGCTGGGGCCAGCGCGAACTCGAGAACGGCCAGCGCGGCGATCTCAGGCGCATCCACACCACCGTCAAGTACAGCTTCTGACGCGTCCGCCGGCAGCGCCGGCCCACGAACACCGCCATCGGAGACATTCCATGCCGCAGACACACCCCGACCCGATCGTGGCCCGCATCGAGGCCAACCCCAAGTACCAGCAACTCAAGCGCCGGCGCAACGCCTTCGGCTGGGCCATGACCGTGGCGATCCTGATCGCCTACTACGGTTTCATCGGCCTGATCGCTTTCGACAAGGAGCTCCTGGCCACGCCGCTCGGCAGCGGCGTCACCACGCTGGGCATCCCGATCGCCATCGGCGTGATCGCGCTGACCATCCTGCTGACCGGCATCTACGTCCATCGCGCCAACAACGAATACGACCGCATCACCGCGGAAATCCTCCGGGAGGCATCGGAATGAAGCGTGCAAGCATCCTTTTCGCGGCGGCCGTCGCGCTCCTCGCCAGCGGCGCCGCACTGGCCGCGCCCGATGTCGGCGAGACCACCAAGCAGGCGACCAACTGGACCGCGATCACCATGTTCGGCGTGTTCGTGATCGCCACCCTCTGGGTCACCAAGTGGGCGGCCGGGCGCACCAAGTCGGCGGCGGATTTCTACACCGCCGGTGGCGGCATCACCGGCTTCCAGAACGGATTGGCGATCGCGGGCGATTACATGTCGGCGGCTTCGTTCCTGGGCATCTCCGCGGCGGTGATGGCCTCCGGCTACGACGGGCTGATCTATTCGATCGGCTTCCTCGTCGGCTGGCCGATCCTCACCTTCCTGCTGGCCGAACGCCTGCGCAACCTCGGCAAGTTCACCTTTGCCGACGTGGCGGCCTACCGCTTCAAGCAGGCCCCGGTGCGCGCCTTCGCCGCCTCCGGCACGCTGGTGGTGGTGGCGTTCTACCTGATCGCGCAGATGGTCGGCGCCGGCAGCCTCATCAAGCTGCTGTTCGGCCTGGATTACTGGATCGCCGTGGTGCTGGTGGGCGTGCTGATGATGGTCTACGTGCTGTTCGGCGGCATGACCGCGACCACCTGGGTGCAGATCATCAAGGCCGTGCTGCTGCTCTCCGGCGTGACCTTCATGGCCTTCATGATCATGTCCAAGTACGGCTTCAGCTTCGAACGCCTGTTCTCGCACGCGGTGGACGTCAAGGCGGCGTTTGCCGGCAATGCCGGGGCTTCGCCCGAGGAGGCGCGCGCCAGCGGATTGGCGATCATGGGCCCGGGTGGATTCATCAAGGACCCGATCTCGGCGATCAGCTTCGGCATGGCGCTGATGTTCGGCACCGCCGGCCTGCCGCACATCCTGATGCGCTTCTTCACCGTCCCCGATGCCAAGGAAGCGCGTAAATCCGTGCTCTGGGCCACCACCTGGATCGGCTACTTCTACATGCTGATCTTCATCATCGGCTTCGGCGCGATCACCCTGGTGCTGACCAACCCGGAATTCGCCGATACCGTGCAGGGCGTGATCCACGGCGGTGCCGGTGCCAGCAACATGGCGGCGGTGCTGGTGGCCGATGCGGTGGGCGGCGATCTGTTCCTCGGCTTCATCTCGGCCGTGGCCTTCGCCACCATCCTCGCGGTGGTGGCCGGCCTGACGCTCTCGGGAGCCTCGGCGGTCTCGCACGACCTGTACGCGACCGTTTTCAAGAAGGGCAAGGCCGACAGCGCCAAGGAACTGCGCATCTCGCGCATCACCGTGCTGGCGCTGGGCATCATCGCGGTGCTGCTCGGCATCGCCTTCGAGAAGCAGAACATCGCCTTCATGGTCTCGCTGGCATTCGCGGTGGCGGCCTCGGCCAACTTCCCGGTGCTGGCGCTTTCCATCCTGTGGAAGGATTGCACCACCCGCGGCGCGGTGATCGGCGGTTTCCTCGGCCTGATCTCCGCCGTGGTGCTGACCGTGCTCTCGCCCTCGGTCTGGGAGGCCACGCTGGGCAATCCGGCCGGCTCGGCGCCGTTCCCCTACACCTCGCCGGCACTGTTCTCGATGACCCTGGCGTTCGCGGCGATCTGGCTGTTCTCGATCACCGATCGCAGCGAGCAGGCCGCGAAGGAACGAGCCGCCTTCCGCGCCCAGCAGGTGCGCTCGGAAACCGGGCTCGGCGCATCGAAGGCATCCGCGCACTGAGGCGATGCCATCGGAAAGCCGAACGGGACGCCGGCCTCGGGCCGGCGTTTCGTTGCGTCTTCCACCGCGCCTGGTGGCGTGCTCCGCCACGCATTCAAGCTTGCCACCCGGGTTTTCCGCCCGCCTCGCCGCAGACTGTGCCTCCCTTTCCGAGAGGCCGTTCCGTGCGCTATCTGCTCAACGCCCCCGTATTGACCAGCTGCGGCCTTTACCGCATGCGGCCACTTTCGCTGGCGCGGGCGCGCCTGCTTGCCCGCGGGCCGCTGGTCAGCGCGGTGGGGCATGCCGCCACCGCGCAGCACCTGGGCCGCTTGCTTGGCGTGGAGGTGCCGGAACACCGGCAGACGATTCGCATGTTGCCCGGCGACGATGCCCTGGTGTTCCGGTTGTTGCAGCGTCCCCCGGAAGGGGTGATCCACGATGCCGATGCCTTGCAGGCATGTGCACAGGAGTTCGCTTTCCTGCGGCGCCTGGCGTGAGCGGGTTCGCAAGCTTGCCGCCCGGGCAGTGCCCGGGAAAGGCGGCAGCATGGCCATCCGGTCAAAAGAGGATTGCCCATGCGAAAGCTTTACCTCGTCGGTTACGACATCGCGGCCAATGGCCGCCGCCATCGCCTGCTCGCCGGCCTGCGCCCCTACGCGCAAGGCGGGCAGAAATCCGCCTACGAGTGCAGGCTTGAAACCGGCGAGCTCGAGGAATTGCGGCATCGCCTCGGGCATTTGCTGGATCCGGCGAGCGACCGCCTGATCCTGCTCCAGCTGGACACGCGTGCAGCACGGCATGCCCTTGGCGTGGCACGGCAAGTCGATCCGGCATTGTTCTATCAGGGTTGAGCCGTGGGCACGCTTGTCGTTGATCGCAAGGACTGCCGGCTGGAGCTTGATGGCCAGGCATTGGTGCTGCGCGTGCCGGGCGAACCCGTGCGGCATGTGCCTTCCGCCTTGCTTGAACGCGTGGTGCTGCATGCCGGCGTGATCATGGACACCCGGGTGGTGGGGCATCTCGCCGAGCGCGGCGTCGGCATGTTGATCCTGGATGGCAGGCGCGCTCAGCGCATGGCCACGCTGGTCGGGGTGCCGCATCGCGATGTGCGCCTGCGCATCGCCCAGGTGCGCAGGCTGGATGATCCGCAATTCGCGGATGCCTGGTGCCGGCGGGTGGTGGACGCGAAGCTGCGCAGCCAGCACCGGCTGCTTCGGCAAGCGGCGCGGCAGCGGCCCGACTTGCGCCGCCCGCTGCGCTCGGCGATGACCACCATCGATCAATGCCGGCGTCGGCTCGACGGCACCCGTGGCCCGGATGGCTTGCGCGGGCTGGAAGGTGCCGCCGCCGCGGCGTACTTCCGGGGGTTCGCCGCCCTGTTCCCACCCTCGCTGGGATTCCACGCACGCAAGCGACGGCCACCGCCGGACCCGGTGAACGCCTGCCTTTCACTGGGCTATACCCTGCTGCACGGCATGGCGGTGCAGGCCTGCCACCAGCAGGGGCTGGATCCGATGGTCGGCTACCTGCATGCGCCCTTGCATGGCCGTGCATCGCTGGCCTGCGACCTGATGGAGCCATGGCGCACGCAGGTGGACGCGCTGGTCTGGCGGCTGTTCCGCGAACGCATCCTGACAGCCGACAGTTTCGGCAACGATGGCAGTGGCGCCTGCCTGCTGGGCAAGGCCGGACGCCGGCATTTCCATGGCCATTGGGCGCAGCATGCCGCTGCCTTGCAGCGCGCCATGCGCCGCCACGCCCGGCTGGCACCCCGCGCACTGGGCGAATCGGATGGCTCCGACACCCGCGGCGCCGGGATCGGGAGCCCGCCATGACCGAGCGCCGGCACTGGCTGATCTGCTATGACATCCGCAACGCCAGGCGGCTGCTGCGGATCCATCGCTACCTGAAGCAGCGCGGCATGCACCTGCAATATTCCATGTTCGGATTGGAGCTGGACGACCGGGAAATCCGCCAGGTCCTGGACGATCTGGAAATGCTGATGGATACGCGCGTGGACGATATACGCGCTTACCATGTTCCCGCCCATTGCCGGGTCTGGAAAATGGGCCGGCAGGCCCTGCCCGACGGGATCGCACTGCACGCCAGCGTGGCGATGCGTTTTCTTGGCAATGATGGCCCCCTCGATCAGGCGCCGGTCAGCCTGCTGCCGCGGCAGTTGTTCCTGATATGAGGCATGGCTAGAATCGGCAGCACCCGGCATCCTTCTCCATCGGCAACCGTCTGCACGCTCGAGGCTTTCCCCGCATCGATTTTCCCCAACCCCCGTCCGAGGGCGTTGATGGGAAAGGGGTTTTGGGAGAGAGGAGGCGGATGCTTTCCCCCGATCCGCAGGGGATTAAGACCTTAGGTGTCCGACGCGGTTTCCTCCAACTCTTGGGCGGATGCTTTCCCCCGATCCGCAGGGGATTAAGACCGACAACCCTGTCGAGCCTGCTCTTCAAGAACCGGCGGATGCTTTCCCCCGATCCGCAGGGGATTAAGACGTAGTCGATCGACCCGGCGCGCACTTCTTCCTTGGGCGGATGCTTTCCCCCAATCCGCAGGGGATTAAGACTGATACCCAGCGCCTCGACGTAGGACGCCCCGGGCGGATGCTTTCCCCCGATCCGCAGGGGATTAAGGATGCTCTGAACAATTCCCTCGGCGACAATAGCGCAAGGTTCGACGGATGACGACGATGCAGCTGAGCTTCGGGGACGCGGAACACACGGGCAAGCGCAAGAAGACGCGGCGCGAGGTCTTCCTGGCAGAGATGGAGCAGGTGGTGCCGTGGAACGCGCTGCTGGCGCTGATTGCGCCGCACTATCCGCAGATGGGCCAGCGCGGCCGGCCACCGTATCCGCTGGCGACGATGCTGCGCATCCACTTCCTGCAGCAGTGGTACGCGCTGAGCGACCCGGGCATGGAAGAGGCGCTGTACGAGATGCCGGTGATGCGCCGCTTCGCCCGCTTGGGCGGGCTGGACAACATCCCGGACGAGACGACGATTCTCAACTTCCGGCGGCTGCTGGAGACGCATGAGCTGGCGCCGCGGATTCTGGAGCGGGTGAACGCGCACCTGGCGCGCAAGGGCCAGAGCCTGAAGGCGGGCACGATCGTGGATGCCACGATCATCGCGGCACCGAGCTCGACCAAGAACAAGGACCGCGAGCGCGATCCGGAAATGCACCAGACGAAGAAGGGCAACCAGTGGCACTTCGGTATGAAGGCGCACATTGGCGTGGATGAAGAGTCGGGTCTGGTGCACCACGTGGAATGCACGGCAGCAAACGTGAGCGACGTAACGCAGGTGCACAAGCTGCTGCACGGCAAGGAGGGCACGGTGTGCGGGGACAGTGGCTACACCGGTGCGGACAAGCGCGAGGAGCTGCAGGGCGTTGAGGCCGCATTCTGGATCGCGGAGAAGCCGTCGAAGCTGCGTACGATCAAGAACAAGCGCGAGCGCAAGTACGCCGAACGCTGGGAGCGCTTCAAGGCGAGCGTGCGGGCGAAGGTCGAACACCCGTTCCGGGTGGTGAAGCGGCAGTTCGGCTACACCAAGGTGCGCTACCGCGGCTTGGCGAAGAACACGGCGCAGGTGCTGACGCTGTTCGCGCTGTCGAACCTGTGGATGACGCGGCGAGCTTTGCTGCAAGCGGCGGGGTAAATCCGCCTGCTGGACGGGGAAATCCGTCGAAAGGTGCCGGAAACGGCATGATTTCGACCGAATCAAGGCCGATCGAGCGTTCGAGGCGGAAATTCAGGTATCAGGGCGCTTTGATCAGACCTTCCCTAACGATTCATTCAAGCCGACGCCGCTTCGCGGCGCGGCTTAATTCAGGCGTTAGGCCATTCATGACAGATGCTCGGCTACTCGCTGTTATAGAAGTGCCTCATGATGAGCGCGTGCGCTGTATGGCGGCTGGGTGCGGCCACTCCGTGTACAAGCGAGTCCACATCATTCGCCGCGATAGGGCGCTCCTAGTTTATGGCTCTGCATGCTTTGCTCGGGAGTTCCATGGCCACGAGGTCGCAAAGAGTTCCCCTCAGCTCACTAACCATACGGGCCGCGTACTTTCGGCAGAGGAACGGCAACTGCTCATCTCCAACACAGAGCAACTCATTGAGCGCTTTG
>JAEXAG010000172.1 GCA_023394655.1 Pseudomonadota bacterium | reverse complement strand
GTCAAGGGCGGCACCTACTTCCCGATGACGGTGAAGAAGCACCTGCGCGCGCAGGACGTGGCCCGCGAGAATCGCCTGCCGTGCATCTACCTGGTCGATTCCGGCGGCGCCTTTCTGCCGCTGCAGGACGAGGTCTTCCCGGACAGGGAGCACTTCGGCCGGATCTTCTACAACCAGGCGCGGATGAGCGCCGAGAACATCCCGCAGATCGCCGTGGTGATGGGCAGCTGCACAGCCGGTGGCGCCTACGTGCCGGCGATGTGCGACGAGTCGATCATCGTCAAGGAGCAGGGCACCATCTTTCTCGGCGGGCCGCCGCTGGTGAAGGCGGCGACCGGCGAGGTGGTGGATGCCGAGGCGCTCGGCGGCGCCGACGTGCACACCAGCGTCAGCGGTGTGGCCGACCATTTCGCCGAGGATGATCACCATGCGCTGTCGATCGCCCGCGACATCGTGGCCTCGCTCAACCGCAGGCCCTCGACGCATGCGGTGGTGCAGGCAGCGCGCGAGCCGCTGTACCCGGCCGACGAGCTCTACGGGATCGTGCCCCAAGACACCCGCAAGCCGTTCGACATCCGTGAGGTGATCGCCCGCATCGTCGACGGCAGCGAGTTCCGGGAGTTCAAGGCACGCTACGGCACCACGCTGGTCACCGGCTTCGCGCACATCCATGGCATGCCGGTCGGCATCGTCGCCAACAACGGCATCCTGTTCTCGGAGTCCGCGCTCAAGGGCGCGCACTTCATCGAACTGTGCAACCAGCGCGGCATCCCGCTGGTGTTCCTGCAGAACATCACCGGCTTCATGGTCGGCCGCAAGTACGAGAACGCCGGCATCGCCAAGGACGGGGCGAAGATGGTCACGGCGGTGGCGTGTTCCTCCGTGCCGAAGTTCACAGTGGTGATCGGCGGCTCGTTCGGTGCCGGCAACTACGCGATGTGCGGACGCGCCTACGGCGGCCGGTTCCTGTGGATGTGGCCGAACGCGCGGATCAGCGTGATGGGCGGCGAGCAGGCGGCCAGCGTGCTGGCGACGGTGCGCCGCGACGGCATCGAGGCCAAGGGCGGCGAATGGTCCGCGCAGGACGAGGAAGCCTTCAAGGCGCCCATCCGCCAGCAGTACGAGGACCAGGGCAATCCCTACTACGCCACCGCGCGGATGTGGGACGACGGCATCATCGACCCGGCCGATACCCGCCGCGTGCTGGGACTGGCGCTGGCGGCCTCGCTCAACGCGCCGATCGAACCGGTGAAGTTCGGCGTGTTCCGCATGTAAGGACGCGCGCTTCGCAACCCCGCATTCAGTCGCGATGCGGGGAGCACGCCGGCCATCACGCCATCGTCACGTGCTAATTTCGGGCATCCCGCAGCCTTGCTGCCTGCCCGCGAGAACACGTCATGGTGAGTTGGAGAGACCCCGGCAACAACGCCAAGAAGGAAGTGGCCGATTTCCCGAGCGATGCGGTGACCACGCCGTTCGGCCAGCCCGCGGCCGCCCCGGCGCGTGCCGTGGAGCCGGAACCGGTGCCGCCGTCGAAGCCGCAGGCGAAGGAATCCGTGATCGCCGCCGATCTCAGCATCGAAGGCAAGATCGAAGGCGCCGGCCACGTCCGCATCGCCGGCCGGTTCAAGGGCGACGTCGACGTCAAGGGCGACCTCACCATCGAGCAAGGCGCCAAGCTCGACGGCAGCGTGCGCGCCGGCAAGGTCACGCTCTCCGGCGAACTCGCCGGCAACATCGAGGCCGCGCGCCGCGTGGACCTGCTGGCTTCCAGCACGATGAGCGGCGACATCAAGGCCGATGACCTGACCATCGCCTCCGGCGCCCGCCTGCGCGGCCACGTCGAATGCGGCGCATGGGACGGCAAGGCCGCCAAGACGGACGCCAGCAAGGAAGACGGCCACGCCGCATGAGCGGATTGCTCGGGCGCGGCGGCAAGCCAGCCGAGGCAGGCGCCACCCGCGCCTGCCCGCATTGCCGCGCCACGATCCTGCAGAGCTCGGCCGTGTGCCCCGCCTGCAAGGGCCACCTGCGCTTCGACGCCACGCCCGACCGCAAGGTACTGGCCTCGCCGCTGCGCATCGAAAGCAGCCTGCCCGGCCCGGCGCCGGGCGAAGCCTGGGAATACTCCGTGGTGGCCGTGGTGAAGAACGAGCGCGGCGAGGAAATCGCCCGCCACGTGGTGGGCGTCGGCGCGATGCAACCGGGCGAGACCCGCACCTTCAGCGTCAGCGTGGATCTCGTCGCCAGCACCCGCATGCGCGCGCGCTGAGGCCCGGACGGGAAGTCCACCGGGGTGCCCGGCTATCATGGGCGGTCCTCCGGAACGAGCACTCCATGAGCGGATCGTTTGAACTCCTGCGCGAAGGCGGCGTCGCGCGCCTGCGCCTGGCCCGCCCCGCCCTGCACAACGCATTCGATGCCGGCCTCATCGCCGGGCTGACCGGCGCACTCGAGGCATTGGCCGTGGATGCCGACGTGCGGGTGGTGGTACTCGAAGGCGATGGCGCCTCGTTCTCGGCCGGCGCGGACCTCAACTGGATGCGCGGCATGGCCGCCGCCAGCGAGGAAGACAACCGTGCCGATTCGCTGGCCCTCGCAC
>JAEXAG010000152.1 GCA_023394655.1 Pseudomonadota bacterium | reverse complement strand
GATGTTTCTGCGGTCCTCCGCTCGGGTACTCCGCATGGCTTGGCGGAGTTACCGGGACGAGGTGAAATAACGAGTTACGGCCCGTTGTCCGGTCCTCGAAGAAGAAATGCTCCGTTCTGACGCGTGGGTGGAGCGGCCAAGAAAGTCAGCTATGACAGGCAGTTAGCTCACCTTTGGCCGTTTTTTACACGAATCCCTGCCGACCCTCCGGGTGGCCGAGCACGAGGCGCACGCCCGCTCGCTGGAGGAGAAGCACCAGCACGCACGCGAAGCGCTGGAGCACTACCGCACCTCGGTGCGGGAGCAGCGCGAGCAGGAGCAGCGTCGGCACGAGCAGCAGGTGCAGGAGTTGCAGGTCGCGCTGCGCCAGGCTAACGAGACGCTGACCGCCAAGAACCACGAGCTGCTGCAGCTCAATCGCGAAGCCGGGCGGCTGCTTGAACTCAATGGGCGATTGGAGCAGGACGTGCGCCAAGCCCGCGAGGAAGCCGGGCGGCAGCAACAGGAGCTGGATAGACTGCAGCTGATGGCTGCCGAACACTCCGCCCTGCAGGCACGCTGGACCGACGACACACATCGGTTGGACGCGCTGCAGAGCGAATTGACCGGTGCGCGTGATGCGCTGGACCAGGAACGCACTCAACGGCAGCGCGCCGAGGCGGAGGCCGCGCGGGTCAGTGCCCGGCTGGGTGCAACCCAGGAGCTCCTGGAACGCTTCAGTCCCGCATCGGAACCGGGACCGCACCCGGGTAAGGCAGAGCGAGCGGCGATGAAGTAGGCGGCGCCAGCGCGCTGCTATCGAGGTCTGAGGCCAGTGAAACGGAAAATCGGGTCGAGCGGTCGACACCGAATGGAACGGAAATGGCGGGTTAGCAACCCAGACATGGCGCGGGCGAACTGACATTGCGTCTGACCTTTTTGCCGCCAGGCTATGGGGAGGCGTTTGCGTATACCAAATGACCAAGAGGCCAGCTTGACCAACTCATCGAACCTTCGAGATCGTCTCGAACATCATCAAGTCATTACCTACTTCGCGGCCGTCATTGCCGCGGCGGCCGTCGCGCTCCTGGTACCGGGCACCGCCGCGCTGGAAACGGCAATCAACCCTGCGCTGGCCCTGATGCTGTTCGTCACCTTTTTGCAGGTGCCGCTTGCCGACCTGGGCCGCGCTTTCACCCGCATTCGCTTTCTGAGCGCGCTGCTGATCACCAACTTTCTGGTGCTGCCGCTGCTGGTCGCGCTCCTGATGCAATTCCTGCCAGCAGACCCGATGGTGAGGCTCGGGGTGCTGTTTGTCTTGTTGACGCCATGCATCGATTACGTGGTGACGTTCTCCCACATCGGCCGCGCCGACGCTCGGCTGCTGCTAGCGTCCACCCCGGCACTACTCCTCACGCAAATGCTCTTGTTGCCGGTTTACCTGCGCGTGTTCTTGGGGGACGCGGCGGCCGGGCTGGTGCAGCTTGGCCCGTTTGTTCATGCGTTCGTGTGGCTGATCGCCATTCCTCTTGCGCTGGCCGCCCTGGTGCAGTTGTGGGCGGCGCGCAGCGGGGGCGGCCAGCGTGTTGCGGCAGGTCTGGGCCTGCTACCAGTGCCGGCGACGGCGCTGGTTCTGTTCATTGTTGTGGCTGCGATGATGCCGCAGCTTGGGGCCGCCATCGATGCCGCTTTGCAAGTGATTCCGCTGTATATGGCGTTCGCGGTGGTTGCCCCCCTCATTGGTTGGGCGGTCGCAAGGCTATTGCGGCTCGATGCTCCGGCCGGCCGGGCCGTAGCGTTCAGTGCCGGCACGCGCAATTCCCTGGTGGTGCTGCCGTTGGCCTTGGCCGTGCCGGCAGCTATCCCCGTTCTGCCCGCCATCATCGTGACGCAAACAATGGTCGAGCTAGTGGCTTCGGTGATCTACATGCGGCTGATCCCGAAGTTGGGTGCGGGCCTTGAACCCATCAATGAACGCGCCGCCCGCTCTCGTCGATGACGACCTCGCCGTCCTCCTTGGTGAACGGACGAGTCACCGGCGGCAGGAGATCGAGCACGACCTCCGAAGGTCGGCACAGCCGCGTCCCCATCGGCGTTTCCACGAAGGGCCGGTTGATCAGGATCGGCTCCGCCAACATGGCATCGAGCAATTGCCCGTCCGACAGGGTCGGATCGTCGAGCCCAAGCTCGGCGTACGGCGTGCCTTTCTGCCGCAGCGCATCGCGCACGCTCAGGCCCGCGGCCGCGATCAGCTCGACCAGGCGCTCGCGCGTGGGTGGATCTCGCAGGTATTCGATAATCGTGGGTTCGATGCCGGCGTGGCGGATCAGCGCCAGCGTGTTGCGCGAGGTGCCGCAGCTCGGGTTGTGATAGATCGTCGCGTTCATGGCGGGGCCTCAGCTGCAGCTCGATGTGGTCCCACAGCAGGCGGTCCGCGCGGGCCGGGCGACTTCGGCACTCGATGTGCTCGCCGGCGAGGCCGCTGCCGGCGCGATCGCCGTAACCGAAGGGGCGATGACCGCCCCGGAGGCCTCGGCCAGTGTGGCTGCGGCCAAATCGCCCTTGCGTTCGCTGTAGCGATTGGTGAGGTAATCGCTGCGATCGCGCACCAGCAGGGTGAACTTGACCAGCTCCTCCATCACGTCGACCACCCGGTCGTAGTAGGGCGAGGGCTTCATCCGCCCGTCGTCGTCGAACTCCTGCCAGGCCTTCGGCACGGACGACTGGTTGGGGATGGTGACCATGCGCATCCAGCGGCCGAGCTGACGCAACGCATTGACCACGTTGAACGACTGCGAGCCACCGCACACCTGCATCACCGCCACGGTCCGGCCCTGGGTGGGACGCATCCCTGCCTGCTCCAGCGGCAGCCAGTCGATCTGGTTTTTGAACACGGCCGTCAGGGTGCCGTGTCGCTCCGGGCTGACCCAAACCTGGCCCTCGGACCACTGCGACCACGCGCGTAGCTGCTGCACCTTGGGGTGGTCCGCGTCCACGCTGTCCAGCATCGGCAGGTCGTGCGGATCGAACACCCGGGTTTCCGCGCCGAAGTGGCGCAGCAGACGCTCGGCTTCCAGCGCGAGCTTGCGGCTGTAGGACTGTGGGCGCAGCGAGCCGTACAGGATCAGGATCCGCGGCGGGTGCGTGGCCCCGTCCGCGCCGAGCTTGTCGTGGGCAGGAATGTCCACGGCCGCTGGAGCCAGGTTGGCGAGATCGGATGTTGTCATTGCCGTTGCTTCGTTCGGTTTCATTCCATTATTCTAGAAACATGGAACTCAAGAATGCAACCACCGCCTTGGCCGCCTTGGGGCAACCCACGCGGCTGTCCGTCTTTCGCCTGCTGGTCGAGGCCGGTCCAGAGGGGCGCATGCCCGGCGAGATCGCCGAAGCGCTATCGCTGCCCGGCGCGACCTTGTCGTTCCACCTCAAGGAACTCGCCGCCGCCGGCCTGATCCAAGGCGAGCCCCGCGGCCGTTACATCTGCTACCGCGCCGACTTCGACGCCATGAACGGCCTGATCGAATTCTTGACCCGCAACTGCTGCGGTGGTGACCAGAGTCGCTGTCTCCCTGCCTCCCGCCCATCCGCCGCGGGTACCTGGAAAGCGAGCAAGGCCTGAACCATGCTGCTTGCGCTGCTCATTTTCATCGCCACCATCGTTCTGGTCATCTGGCAGCCGAAAGGCCTCGGGGTCGGCTGGAGCGCTTCGTTCGGCGCCGCACTAGCGCTGCTGACGGGCGTGGTCGGCCTGGCCGATATCCCGACGGTCTGGGGCTTCGTCTGGAACGCCACCTTCACCTTCGTGGCGGTGATCCTCATCAGCCTGGTGCTCGATGAAGCGGGCTTCTTCGAGTGGGCCGCGCTGCACGTGGCGCGCTGGGGCAAGGGCAAGGGGCGCAGGTTGTTCGTCTTCCTCGTGCTGCTCGGTGCGGGCGTAGCGGCCCTGTTCGCCAACGATGGCGCCGCGCTGATCCTGACGCCGATCGTGATCGCCATGCTGCTGGCGCTGAAGTTCAGCCCCGCCGCCACGCTGGCCTTCGTGATGGCGGCCGGATTCATCGCGGATACGGCAAGCCTGCCTCTGGTCGTGTCCAACCTGGTCAACATCGTCTCGGCGGACTACTTCGACATCGGTTTCGCCGAATACGCCTCGATCATGTTCCCGGTCAACTTGGTCTCCGTGGCCGCGACGCTTGCCGTCCTGCTGTGGTTTTTCCGCCGAGACATTCCCGTGAACTACGACGTGACCCGGCTGAAGGATCCGCGTTCGGCGATCGTCGACCGCACCACCTTCAACGCGGGCTGGGCGGTGCTGGGCCTCCTGCTGGTGGGCTTCTTCGTGCTGGAAAGGCTCGGCGTGCCCATCAGCGCCGTGGCGGGCGCGGGGGCGCTGGCGCTGCTGGCCGTGGCGGCGAAGGGGCACGTGATCTCGACCCGCAAGGTCGTGCGCGAGGCGCCCTGGCAGATCGTGGTGTTCTCGCTCGGCATGTACCTGGTGGTCTATGGCCTGCGCAACGAGGGCCTGACCGACCATCTGGCGAAATTGCTGGACGTTTTTGCCGGCTACGGCCTCTGGGGAGCGACACTCGGGACCGGCCTGCTGACAGCATTCCTGTCATCGGTCATGAACAACATGCCCACCGTGCTGGTTGGTGCGCTGTCCATCGACGCCAGTCAGGCCGACGGCGCGGTGCGCGAGGCGATGATCTACGCCAACGTCATCGGTAGCGATCTGGGTCCGAAATTCACCCCGATCGGGAGTCTGGCCACGTTGCTGTGGTTGCACGTGCTGGCACGCAAGAACATCAAGATCACCTGGGGCTATTACTTCAGGGTCGGTGTCGTCCTGACGCTCCCGGTGCTGCTCGTGACGTTGGCGGCTTTGGTGATCCGGTTGAGTCTTGCGTGATGGCGCCGCCCCCCCGCGATTGCTTTGGTACGAAAGATCGTCCCGCTCGGCCCTGACCTGAGGTGATCATCGTGAAAGACCGCTACAACGTGTTGTTCGTGTGCACCGGCAACTCCGCCCGCAGCCTCATGGCCGAGACACTGGCCAACCGCTTGGGCGGCGAGCGAATCCGTGCCTTTAGCGCGGGAAACCACCCCGACGGACGTGTGCATCCCGGTGCTGTTCGAGCTCTGACTGCTGCAGGCTTGGCGACATCCGAACTGCGCAGCAAGAGCTGGGACGAATTCACCGTGTCGGACGCGCCGGTGATGGATCTGATCATCACCGTCTGCGACCGCGCCGCGGGCGAGACCGGTCCCAACTGGCCCGGTCATCCGGTCACCGCCCACTGGAGCATTCCGGATCCCGCCGCCGTTGAGGGCACTCCTGAGCAGAGCCAGAAAGCCTTCAGCATGGCGCTTCAGATGCCGCAACACCGGATTGCGCTGTTGCTCTCATTGCGCCCCGAGGCATGGGATCGTCTTTCCATCGAGTCGCATCCCGGCAAGGAAGTGAGCCCATGACCATTCGCGTTGGCATCAACGGCTTTGGCCGCATGGGCCGTCTCACCCTGCGCGCCGCGTGGGAGGAGCGGGATATCGAGTTCGTCCAGATCAATGACCCGGCCGGCGAGCCGGCCATCCTCGCGCACCTGCTGACGTTTGACTCGGTGCACGGCCGCTGGGACCGAACGATTGAAGCCGACGGCGATGCGCTCGTGATCGAGGGCCGACGCATTCCGTTGACGCACAACAAGGAACTGGCCGCCACCGACTGGTCCGGCTGCGACGTGGTGATCGAAGCCTCGGGCAAGTTCCGCAAGCCGGACGTGCTGCAACCGTATCTGGATCAGGGAGTGAAGCGCGTGGTGGTGACCGCGCCGATCAAGGCGGCCGGGACGCTCGACATCGTCATGGGCGTCAACCAGGACCGGTTCGATCCGACCAAGCACCGCATCGTCTCAGCGGCGTCGTGCACGACCAATTGCCTGGCACCGGTGGTCAAGGCGATTCATGAGGGGCTTGGGATCCGCGAGCATGCGCTCGGTGTCGGTCACCCCCGCGGATTTGTGTCTGGCCTCCATGCAAAACGCTCCTCGACGCGAACCACTGCAGTTTAGCGAGCGGGGCCCGGGCCGTCGTCGAGCAAGCGGGCCGCGGGGTTGTGAGTAATCTCGCCGGCCTGGAAGTAGCCGATCGCCTGCGCCACCGAGCGGTGCTCGGTGGGCGCCATCAAGGCGGGAGGGCAACACCTCGCCGGCCGCCTTCGGTGATAAAGCTCCGCGCCCATAGTCCGCTCAGGGCAGTTAATCCTCCAGCAAGCGAGCAGCAGGATTAGCCGCGGCTCCGCCCGCCTGAAAATACCCGACCACGCTCGACACCGACCGGTGCTCGGTCAGCTGCATGATCGCCGGCAGTGCCACACCTTGGCGGCTGGCCTCGGTCACGAACCCCGACCGCAGGCTATGCCCGCCAAAATCCCCCTCTAAGCCCGCCATGCGCGCCCGCCGCTGCACGATCTCGCCGACAGCGGCAGGGGAGAGGGTAGGGCCAATGCGCTGCTTCCAGAGCCGCCGGAAGATCGCCCCCTCGGTGATCCCGGACGCCTCCAACCAATCCTCTAGTGCGAGGGCGGCCCGATCGAGCACCGGCTTGTCTGGGGTCGAGCACGCGGTAACACCCGCCTGCTGGGTCTTGCTGTGCTCCAGGCGGTAGATGTAGGCCGCCTCACCGATCCGGCGCAGGTCGCGCAGGTCGGCCGCGGCGACCTCGCTCCGCCGGCGTCCGCCGCTGGCAAAGGCAAAGCAGAGCAGGGCACGGTCGCGCAGGCCCACCAGGCTTTCATCGCATGTCGCCAGCATTCTTTCGAGCTCTGGCAGAGTGATGGCGGTCTTTTTTCGCGGCCGCTCCCCACGTTTAACAACCGCCCGGGCGGCACGGCTCAGCACGGTTCGAACCGCAGGCTGCTCGCAGGGATTCGGGACCTGCTTAAGCCGATGCGCCGTGGAAAGCACCGCGACCCGATGGCGGACGGTGGCCAGGGTCCAAGGACCGGGTTTGGCTTTGAGGCCGGCCGTCACGAGTGCCTGATCGACGGCTGGCGGCAGTTCCCAGGTCAGATCGCCGTCTGCGGATCGCCGCTGGACATGGTCGACCACGAACTGCAGCACGGCGGCTTCCGAAACCGGCAGCACCAGTTCGACGCCGTAGCGCGCCGCATGCCAGCCAGCCCAGTAGCGCAGGGCCGTGGCGTAGCTGCGGGTGGTGTTCTCGGCGGCCGCTTCGGCCAGCAGTTCGCGCACGGCATCGGCCGCCTGTTGGGCGAGCTGGTCGGGAAGGACCATGCCAGAGGCCGGTTGCACGAGGACCGGAAGTGCGTGATTATCGTTCATAATATGTAGTATTCACTACGTTGCAGACCATCCACCCGCGATAATCATCACTTATCACCAGTACGGAATCAACAGAGTAGGGCGCCCGCGTAGGAGACCCGTCCATGGCCCGAGGCATCACCGAATCCGACGTCCACACCGCCGCTGACGCCATCGTCGACGCAGGCGAACGGCCCACGGTTGAGCGCATCCGCGCACATCTGGGCACCGGGTCCCCGAACACGGTGACTCGCTGGCTCGAGACCTGGTGGCAGGGGCTCGGCCAGCGACTGCAGGCGCAACAGGCGAGTCTTGCGCTCCCGGAAGCCCCTGAATCCGTGGCGAAAGCCGCGGGAGCGCTGTGGCGCCTGGCGTTGGAGCATGCCCAGGCCCACGCCAAGGAGGCACTGGAGGCTGAGCGCGTGGCCCTTCAGGAGGAACAATCCAAGCTCCAGGCCGAACGCGAAGCCTTCTCCATTGAAGCCACCGCTTTACGCGCCAAGGTCGAGGCCGCCTCCCAAGCTGAACGCGTGGCTGCGACCCAGGCGACCGAGCTCAGCCGGCTGATCAGCCAACTGGAAGGCCAAGTTGCCGAATTGGCCCAACAGCGCGACGTTGCGCGGGAGCAAGCCGCGAACGCCGAGACCGCACGACAAGCTGCCGATCGACGCCTGCAGGCGCTCCAGGACGCTGCCCAGGCTGAACGGGAAACACTGGCGAAGCATGTTCAGGTGACCGAGGACCGGGCCCATGCCGAAGTCGATCGCGCCCGGCAGCAGAGCAGGGAACTCCAAAGCCGTCTTACGGCCCTTCAGAAGGAGCAGGCAGCGGCCCAGAAAGCGCAACTCGTGGCCCTGGAGCAAAGCAACGCCAAAGCCATGGAGGCCCAGCGGCAGGCTGAGATCCATCAGGCCAAGGCTGAAGCGCTAGCAGAACAGCTGGCGCAGCTGCGCGACTTGCCGGCCGAGTTGGTGTCGGTCCTACGCCAGGCCAAAAAGGCAGCGCCAAGCCCCAGAAAGGTGGCCCGGCGGAATGTGCAAGCGCCCCAGAGGAAGAAGGTGTCAGCGGCAACCCGAAAGACGTCAGCCGCGGACCTTGACTAGGCGGCCACCCTTGAAGCCGTTCCGTACTCACACGATTTGGCTTCCAGACAGTTGCCCTAGCATATCGGACTAGTCCCTAGGTGGTCTGCCCAAGTGGCGCAGACTTTCGGCACAGGATGTTCAAAGTTGTCGGCGGCAAACAGATCGACGGCTGCGGCTCCAAGTTTTCCGTGTGCGTAGTGGGGTCTGCAGCTACTTGTTCGAACACGACGGACCTGGCTAGGAGTTGTCCGCAGGCTCGGTCGCGAGTTTCCGCACCTGCGGCCTCAAGATGTCCGCGGCAGACATTCGAGACGAGTGCCTGTCGATGGAGTGGTTCCGCAGCCGTGCCGAAGCGCGGGTCGTCATCGAGCAATGGCGCGAGCACTACAATCACGTCAGGCCGCACTCCAGCCTGCCCAAACCCCGGAAGCGTTCCGGAAGCAGTGCCACTCAGGCACACCCACCGAAGCCGTTCTCCAATAACTGGTGGTCCGAAGAAATCGAGCAGGTCAGATCCACGGTCCGCCTAGGTGTTGCCGACCGTAGATGACCCGCTCGTAATGTTGAGCCGCGCACCTGTTCGGGCATGGCTCGCGCTTGTCAAGCCAGCAGTGTGGTCGCAGGATTTCGTGCATGTCTGCATCTCCGGCGCGCCAGCGTCTCACGCGCGATGCGACGCAAATGTCTCCGAACATAATAAAAATTATGCGAAGTGATCGAGAGGTCCGCTCAACACGTGATCGCCTGGCTCAACGCCACCCACGTCGGTGCCTTCGGCCATTCCGCCGGCTGGTTCCCCTCCACCGTGCGGCGCAAGTCATGGCGATCCAGCTGCGGTGCCAGCGTGAGCAGCAGGTCCACGGTGTAATCGCGCATCACGCGTTCGTGCGGCAGCACGGCCCAGGCGATGTTTTCCGGGATGCCGGCCGGTGCGTCGCGGACCATCAGGTCGCGATCCTGCACGCCGACGGCCATTTCCGCCAGCAGCCCGATGCCGATCCCGGCCCGCACGTAGGTCTTGATCAGATCCGCGTCGGCGGCGGTCATGGCGATGTCCGGCGTCAGCCCGGCGTCGGCGAATGCCCGTTGCAGGCTCGATTCGACGCGCAGCGAGGATTCGTAGCTCACGATCGGATGCGCGGCGATGTCGCCGAGCGTCGGGGCCGGGCTGGACGCGAGTGGATGATCCGGCGGTAGCAGCAGCTTGCGCTGCCAGCGGTAAAGCGGGATCGCGATGCCTGTCGCCGGAATCGCGCCGGAAGTGCTGATCAACGCAAGATCGGCCTCGCCCGCCGAAAGCATCGCGAGCACGTCCGCATCGCCCACTGGTTGCAGATGCACGCTGATCGCGGGCCAAAGCCGTCGCACGGTCGCGATGGCCGGTGGCAGCACATGGCGCGCCTGGGTATGCGTGGTGACGATGACCAGCCGCCCCTGTTCCTGCCTGCGCTGGTTCGCGGCGAGCTGGCGGATGTTGTCGGCCTCGCGCAACAGCTTGCGGGCGTGCGCAAGCACCTCCTCGCCCGCAGGCGTGAGCGATTGCAGGCTGCGGCCCTTGCGCGAGAACAGCTGCAGGCCCAGTTCGTCCTCGAGCTGGCGGATCTGCCGTGACAGCACCGGCTGGGACGCATGCACGCGCAATGCGGCCTGGCTGATGTTCAGCCCGGCATCGACGATGGCGGCCAGATAGCGCAACTGGGTGAGCGTCATGGCGATATCTTATGCCCGCAAGGCATTACCTGCAGCGGTCCATGCATTGGGCGTTCACGGGGGATGGCGATAGCCTGCACTCCCCTGCCCCGGTTTGCGCCCATGTCCCGCCACGAAAACATCCTCGACACGATCGGCAACACCCCGGTCGTCCGCCTCCAGCGTCTCGCGCCCTCGCACGTCAGGCTCTACGCCAAGGTGGAAGCCTTCAATCCGGGAGGATCGGTCAAGGATCGCCTCGCCCTGGCGATCGTCCTCGATGCCGAGCAGCGCGGGCTGCTGAAGCCCGGCGACACCATCGTCGAGGCGACTTCCGGAAACACCGGCGTGGCGCTGGCGATGGTCGCGGCGGCGCGCGGCTACCGATTCGTCGCGGTGATGACCGAAACCTTTTCCATCGAGCGCCGCAAGCTGATGCGGGCGTATGGTGCCAAGGTGATCCTGACGCCGGCCGCCGAGCGTGGCACGGGCATGGTCCGCAAGGCCGAGGAGCTCGCGGCCCGGCACGGATGGTTCCTGGCCCGGCAATTCTCCAATCCGGCCAACCCGGCGTTCCACCGCAACACGACCGCGGCGGAGATCCTGCGCGATTTCGCCGGCGACCGGCTCGATCACTTCGTCAGCGGATGGGGCACCGGCGGCACGCTGACCGGCGTCGGGGAAATGCTGAAGGTGGCGCGTCCCGAGATCCGCATCATCGCGAGCGAGCCGGCCGGTGCCGCCCTGCTTTCCGGCAAGGAATGGCAGCCGCACAAGATCCAGGGCTGGACGCCCGATTTCCTGCCGGACAACCTCGATCGCTCGATTGCCGACGAAATCCTGCCCGTCGAGGATTCGCTGGCGCGCGATATCGCCCGCCGTCTGGCCGCGGAAGAAGGCCTGTTCGTTGGACTGTCGGCGGGCGCCACGGTGGCGGCCGCGCTGGATGTGGCCGAGCGTGCCGATCCCGGCAGCGTGCTGCTGGCGATGTTGCCGGATACCGGCGAACGCTACCTTTCGACGTTCCTTTTCGAAGGCGTCAACGAGGGCTCGGACGAGGACTGGCTCGCCTCGCTCGATTGATCCCGGGCATCGCGCGCGGCTTGCCGGGCCGCGCGCAAGGCGTCGAGTTTCTCCTTGAGCTTGATCTCCATGCCGCGTGCCACCGGCGCGTAGTAGATGCGTTCGCCCATGGCATCCGGGAATCCGGTCTGGTCGAGCGCGATCCCGCCGTCGGCATCGTGGTCGTACTGGTAGCCCTTGCCGTAGCCGAGCGACTTCATCAGCTTGGTCGGCGCGTTGCGGATGTGCATTGGCACTTCCTGCGTACCGTGTTCGCGCACGTCGCGGCGGGCGGCATTCCACGCCATGTACGCGGCATTGGATTTGGCGGTGCTGGCGAGATAGATCACCAGTTGCGCGAGCGCGAGTTCGCCCTCGGGTGAGCCGAGCCGATCGTAGGCGTCCCAGGCCTCGGTCGCCATCGCCAGTGCGCGGGGATCGGCCAGGCCGATGTCCTCCACCGCCATGCGGGTCAGGCGGCGTGCCAGGTAGATCGGGTCGCATCCGCCATCGATCATCCGCGCGAACCAGTACAGAGCGGCATCCGGGTTGGAACTGCGCACCGATTTGTGCAGGGCGCTGATCTGGTCGTAGAACTGCTCGCCGCCCTTGTCGAAGCGGCGCGTGCGATCCGCCAGCACCTGTTCGATCAGCGATCGACCGACGGTGCCGCTGCCGCCCAGTTCCGCGGCGATTTCCAGCAGGGTGAGCGCGCGTCGCACGTCGCCGTCGGCGGCCTGCGCGATGGCCGCGAGATCGTCGTCCTCGACATGCAGTCCGCGCCCTCCGAGCCCGTGTTCCTCGTCATCGAGTGCGCGCCGGAGCGCTGCCTCGATGTCGTCGGCCGAGACCGCTTCCAGCACGTGCACGCGGCAACGCGAAAGCAGCGCCGAGTTGAGCTCGAAGGACGGGTTTTCCGTGGTCGCGCCGATGAACACGATGGTGCCGCGCTCGATGTGCGGCAGGAACGCGTCCTGCTGGACCTTGTTGAAGCGGTGCACCTCGTCCACGAACAGCACTGTGCGGATGCCGCGATGGAAGCGTTGTTCCGCTTCGGCCAGCACCTTCCGCACCTCCGGCAGGCCGGCCATCACCGCGGAAATGGCGATGAATTCGGCCTCGGCGTAACGGGCCAGCAACAGCGCCAGCGTGGTCTTGCCGCAGCCCGGCGGGCCCCAGAGGATCATCGAATGCAGGCGCCCGCCTTCGATCGCGCGACGCAATGCACTGCCCTCGCCCAGCAGCCTTCGCTGGCCGACGACTTCATCAAGCGTGCGCGGGCGCATTCGCTCGGCAAGCGGCCTCATGGCATCGCCGCCGGCGGACAGGAGATCGTTCTGGGGAGGAAGCGGGCTTGGCACGATGTCAGTATGGCGCCCGCCGGCGATGGCGGGCAAACATCAGGCTGCCGAAGTGCGCCGAAGGTCCTCCGGTCAAAGCCCGGCCGTTCGGCCTTCTTCGCCCTCGACCCATTGCGAACCGCCGCCCAGTTCATAGGCGACTCGGACCCAGCGGCCGGCGCGCGTGTCGTAAAGGCCCTCGACGCGGGCTTCGGCCCCCTGGGGCTGGCGATCGAAGTGCACCAGGCCGGTGGCCAGGAAGCGCTGGTAACGTCCGCCGGCCGGCAGCTGGCGGATATTGGCAAGGTCCAGCCGCACCTTTTGCTGGCTGAATTCGCGCTGCAGGCGATCCAGTGCCTCGCGTTGGAGCGCAAGGGCCGATTCGGCGCGCGGCTGCACCACCACGCCGCCGATGTCGTCCTGCCCCAGCGTCATGCTGGCCCAGGCAGCCGCCTGGGTTTCGCTGTCGTAATGGGCGCGGAAGCGGAACGGCAGCCAATCCTCTTCGTCGCCGACTTTCAACTGGCCCTGCCCGCTCACGCTGCGGTCGCGCGGACTGGCGGCTTCCATCCGCATCTGCTCGATGCGCACCTGGATGCGCTCCCCGCTGAACTGCTCGTTGGCGACGCCCACCAATGCGCCGGCGACCGCAGCCTCCGCGGCTTCGCGGCCTTCCATGCGCGATTCGGGATTCGCCGCCTGCCGGATCGGCTTCGCCTCGATCACCGTGGGTACCGGCGCGGCCGCCTGCGGCGTGGCACCGGGCGCGCCGGCCAGCAGCATGGCGGCGCCCAGTGAGGAGATCGGCAGAAGAATCGCGCGGAACATGGTGCATCACCCGATGGCTTGGATGAGGCCAGTTTCCGGCGCCCGGCGTGGAAAGACCGTGAGAAACGGCCACTCCAACTGAACCGGGGAGGAACTGCGGCGGAGGACCCGCCTGCCGCGATTCAGCTTTCGGGGACGCCCATTTCGCGCAGCGCGGACTGCATCATGCGACGTGCTTCGCCACTGAAAAGCTCGTGGTCCAGCGCGTAGCGCATCGTGGCTTCGATCAGGCCCAGGTGCGTGCCGCAATCGAAGCGGGTGCCCTGGAATCGGTAGGCATCCACGCGCTCGCGTTCCAGCAGCCGGGCGATGGCGTCGGTGAGCTGGATCTCACCTCCCGCTCCGGCCGCAGTCCGTTCGAGCAGTTCGAAAATGCGCGGGCTCAGCACGTAGCGGCCGACCACCGCCAGATTGCTCGGTGCATGGGCGGGGTCGGGCTTTTCCACGATGCCGCGGATGCTGCCGGCGCTGCCATCGGAGGCCTGTGCATCGACGATGCCGTAGCTCGCGGTCTGCTCGCGTGGCACGTCCTGCACGGCGATCACGCTGCCATCGATGGCGGCGGCGTGCCGTGCCATCTGTCGCAGTGCGCCATCGCCGCCGCGGTTCCAGATCAGGTCATCGGGCAGCAGCACGGCGAATGGTTCGTCGCCCACCACTTCCTTCGCGCAGAGCACCGCATGGCCGAGACCGAGCGCTTCGGGCTGGGTCACGAAGATCGCGCGCACGCCATGCGGCAGCACGTGGCGCACCGCCTGCAATTGCTTCTGCTTGCCAGCCTTCTCCAGGCGCTGCTCCAGCTCATAGGCCTTGTCGAAGTAGTCGGCGATCGCGTGCTTGTGGCGGTTGGTGACGAAGACCAGGGTGTCGCAGCCGGCATCGATGGCCTCGTCCACGGCGTACTGGATCAGCGGTCGATCGACGATCGGCAGCATTTCCTTCGGGACGGTCTTGGTGGCGGGCAGGAACCGCGTCCCCAGGCCAGCGACGGGGAAAACGGCCTTTCGAATCCTTCGCTGCTTCATTCCTCAGTTCCGGCGGTTGCGACGACCGGGGAATGGTACGACAACCGGTGCGACAGCCGGCACCGCGTGGTGGGCCGGATCGAACTCCGGAACGGCCTCATGCAGGATGCGAACGAGGGCTTCTTCGTCGTATTCGGCCACCGCATGGCGGATGCCTTCCAGCGCGGTGGCCAGGCGACGCCTTTCGACCTGCCGGACCTCGCCCTGGAGGATCTTCGGATGTGCGGTCGGGTGATATGCCTCTTCGTCGTGGAAGAGCGTTTCATGCAGCTTTTCGCCCGGTCGCAGGCCGGTATAGACGATGGCGATGTCGCGGCCGGGCTGCTTGTCGGCCAGACGGATCATCTGCTCGGCCAGTTTGCGGATCGGCACCGGATCGCCCATGTCGAGCGTGTAGAGCGCGTGGTGCGCACCGATCGCCGCCGCCTGCAGGATCAGCTGGCAGGCTTCCGGGATCGTCATGAAATAGCGAGTGACTTCCGGATGGGTCACGGTCACCGGCCCGCCGAGCCGGATCTGCTCGCGGAACAAGGGCACCACGCTGCCGGCCGAATCCAGCACGTTGCCGAAGCGTACGGTCACGAAATGGGTGTTGCCGCTGTCGGCATGCAGTTGGCAGGCGAGCTCGGCCAGGCGCTTGCTGGCGCCGAGGACGTTCACCGGGTTCACGGCCTTGTCGGTGGAAATCAGCACGAAGGTGCCGACGCCTGCGGCCCGCGATTCCCGCGCCACGGTATCGGTGGCGACCGCGTTGTTGCGCATGGCTTCGCGCAGCTGCCCTTCCAGCACCGGCACCTGCTTGTAGGCCGCGGCATGGAACACGGCATCGACATCGCTGCGGCCGAAGGCATGGCGCATCACGGCGGGATCGCCGCAATCACCGAGGATCGGCGTGCATCGTACCGAGGGGAAATCGCGCGAAAGCTCCTGCTCCATGCGCATCAGCGAGAGCTCGTCGTGCTCCACCAGGGTCAGCCCGG
>JAEXAG010000130.1 GCA_023394655.1 Pseudomonadota bacterium | reverse complement strand
GGTCCTGGCGGAAGGTGGCGATGCGGCGGGAATCCGGCGACCAGACGAGGATCGCGCGATCGGTGTGCTTCCAGCCGGCGTTGTCGGTGGCGTAGCCGTGATCGGTGCTGCCGTCGCGGGTCAGCGGTGTTTCGCGGCCGCTGGCGACATCGCGCAGCCACAGGTTCCAGTCGCGGATGAAGGCCTCGCTGCGGCCATCCGGGGAACGCACCGCCGGGCCGTCGCCGGCCTTGGGCGCGGGCTGTTCGCGCTTGCTGCAGCGGACCGGCTCGCGGCTGCATTCCCAGTCATCGCCGCCGAAGCCGAAGGCCAGCGTGTCGCCTTCGAGGCGCAGGTCGCGCAGGCGCGCGGCGAAGGCATCCGCGTCCACCTTGGCGCCGGCGTCGGCGAGCGCGTCGGCCATCGCGGCCTGCGGGATCACCTCGAACGGCTGGCCCGTGGCGGGATCGAGGCCGTGCAGGCGCGCGCGGCCTTCGCGCGTGGTCACCCAGGTCAGGCGGCCATCGGCATGCCAGGTGATCGATTGCGCGGCATCGTCCACCAGCGGAGCGACGCGGTGGGCGAGGCGCGATTCGGCGCGCGCATAGGCATCGGCAGCGAGCCGTTCCGGGGCGTGGAGGGTCTGGGCGTGGCTCATGGGCAGGGCGAGGGCAAGCAGCAGGGCGGCGGGGCGTGCGGACATGACGGGATCCGGCGAGCAAAGGATCGATGCTAACCCAGCCGGCCGCTGGCGGAATCGCGGTCGGCGCGTCAATGCCCCGTCTTCGGCGGGCGGCTAGAATGCGCCGCCTTCCCGCATCCGTGGAAACCCTTGGCGCGATCCCCATGAACACGCCCGTCACCGCGCCCCGAAGCCCTGCCGCGGAGCTTGCCCGCACTGCGCGGCTGGCCGCGCCGCTGGTGGCGGGCCATCTGGCCACCGGCATGATCGGCTTGGTGGACAGTCTCATTGCCGGCCACCACGGCACCGCCACCCTGGCGGCGGTTTCGGTGGGCGCGGCGATGTTCTGGCTGCCGATGATGATCCCGATGGGCACGCTGATGGCGCTGCCGCCCACGGTGTCGCAACTCGACGGCAGCGGCCGCCATGCGGAGATCGCGCCGATGTTCCGCCAGGCCGTCTGGCTGGCGGCGATCCTCGGCGTGCTGATGTGGGGCCTGCTCACCCTGTTGCCGATGGCGATGGCGCCGTTCGGCATCGCCGAATCGATCCGCCCCGGCGCCACCGCCTTCCTGCACGGCATCCGCTGGGGCGTGCCGGCGCTGACGCTGTACATGGCGATGCGCTATCTCTGCGACGGCCTGCACTTTTCCCTGCCGACGATGGTGTTCGGGCTGGGCGGACTGCTGGTGCTGGCCCCCCTGGGCTGGATGCTGGCGTTCGGGCGCTTCGGGTTCCCGGAAATGGGCGCGGGCGGGCTGGGCGTCGCATCGGCGGCGATGATGTGGGTGCAGATGCTCGGCTTCGCCCTCTACCTGTGGCGCGCGCGGCGCTTCGAATCGCTGGGCCTGTTTGCCCGCTTCGACCGGATCTCGCGCCCGGCGCAGGCCGCGTTGCTGCGGACCGGCCTGCCGATCGGCGTGACGGTGGCGATGGAAGGCAGCCTGTTCATCGTGACCGCGCTCCTGATCGGGCGGCTCGGCGAGGTCCCGGCGGCGGCACACCAGATCGCGATCAACGTCGCCAGCCTCTGCTTCATGATTCCCTTCGGCATCGCCGAGGCCACCACCATCCGGGTCGGCAACGCGCTCGGGCGCGGGGATCGCGGTGGCATCCTCCGTGCGGCCAGGGTCGGGCTGGTGCTGGTGCTGGGTACCCAGCTGGTGTCCGGCGCGGCGATGGTGTTCGGCCACGATTTCATCGTCTCCCGCTACACCACCGACGTGGCGGTGGCCGCGCTGGCCTCGTCGCTTCTGCTGTACGCGGCGGCCTTCCAGTTCCCGGACGGCATCCAGGTGCTCTCCGCCGGCGCATTGCGCGGGCTCAAGGACACCCGGGTGCCGATGTTCTTGGCCGCGCTGGCCTACTGGGGCGTGGGCATGCCGCTCGGAGCCGGGCTGGGCCTCGGGCTTGGCCGGGGGCCGCAGGGCATGTGGCTCGGGTTGATCGCCGGCCTCTGCGTGGCGGCCGTGCTGCTGGCGCGGCGCTTCCTCCACAGCGCACGCACGATGCCGATGCCGACGCATCCGGCGTGACTTCCGGTGCATGCGGCAGCCGATGGCAGGCGCTAGGCTGACATCATTCCAGGAGGTCCCGAACATGAACGCCATCCCGCAGCCCCCGCCGATCCCGCGCCAGCGTGGCCCGATCGCGCGTTTCTTCATCGGTCTCTGGGGGGCGATGAACTTCACCCGGCGGCTGATCCTCAACCTGCTGTTCTTCTTCCTGCTGCTGGTGGTGCTGGTGGCGGTGATCGCCGGCATGTCCTCCGGCGGGCAGACGCTGAAGGTGTCCGACCGCACCACGCTGGTGCTGGCACCGAGCGGGCGGCTGGTGGAGCAGGACAGCCGCGATGCCTTCACCCGCGCGCTTTCCGGCATCAGCCGCGACGACAGCCGCAACCAGGTGCAGCTGCGCGATCTGCTGGCGGTGATCGACGGCGCCGCCAGGGACGACAAGATCGAGCGCGTTCTGCTGGACGTGGACAATCTTTCGCCTTCCGGCTTCGCCGCGCTCAATGAAGTCGGCGCCGCCCTGCAGCGCCTGCGCAAGGCCGGCAAGCAGGTGGTGGCGGTGACCCGCGGCATGGGCCAGGGCCAGTATTTCCTCGCCGCGCAGGCCGACGAGATCTACCTCGATCCGGATGGCTACGGCATCGTGCTGGAAGGCCTTTCCGGCTATCGGCCGTACATGCGCGAAGGCCTGCAGGACAAGCTCGGCGTCGATTTCCACCTGTTCAAGGTGGGCGAATACAAGTCCGCCGCCGAACCCTTCGTGCGCGATTCCGCCTCGCCCGAAGCCAAGGAAGCCGACCTGTACTGGATGAACGACATATGGAACCGCTTCCTGGCCGAAGTGGGCGAGCGCCGCGGGCTGGCCCCGCAGGCGATCAGCGAAGGCATCGACCGCATGGCCGATGGCCTGGAGGCGGTGCAGGGCGACATCAACCGCTACGCGCTGCAGCACAAGCTGGTGGATGGCCTCAAGACCCGCGAGGAAGTGGATGCACTGCTCGCCGAGCGCGGCGTGGCGGATGACGATGCCGAAGGCGGCTTCCGCCAGGTCGGCTGGACGCAGTATCTGCGCCACGTATCGCCGAAGCTGCCGGTGGAGGCCGACGCGCGCCCGCAGGTGGCCGTGGTGGTGGCCGAGGGCGAGATCCTGCCGGGCCGGCAGCCGCGCAGCGCGGTAGGCGGCGATACCGTCTCCGCCCTGCTGCGCGACATGCGCGAGGACGACAAGGTGAAGGCGGTCGTGCTGCGGGTGAACTCACCCGGCGGCGAGGTCTATGCCTCCGAGCAGATCCGCCGCGAGGTGGTGGCGCTGAAGGCCGCCGGCAAGCCGGTGGTGGTCTCGATGGGCGACGTCGCCGCCTCCGGCGGCTACTGGATCAGCATGAATGCCGATCGCATCTATGCCGAGCCGACCACCATCACCGGCTCCATCGGCATCTTCGGCCTGGTGCCCAACCTGACCCGTGCCCTGGACAAGATCGGCGTCCACAGCGATGGCGTCGGCACCACGCGCCTGGCCGGTGCGTTCGACCCGACCCGTCCGCTCGACCCCGAGGTCGGCCGGATCATCCAGTCGGTGATCGACAAGGGCTACCGGGATTTCACCGGCAAGGTCGCGGCGGCGCGCGGCAAGCCGGTGGCCGAGGTGGACGAATCCGCGCGCGGTCGCGTCTGGAGCGGCGCGCAGGCCCGCGAACGCGGTCTGGTGGATGATTTCGGCGGCGTGCAGGCGGCGATCGATGATGCCGCCAACCGTGCCAAGCTCGATGCCGGCAAGTTCGCGGTGCGCTACGTTGATGAACCGATGTCGCCGTTCGCGAGCTTCCTCGGCGGCCTGACGCAGGGGCGCATGGGCATGGCGATGCTGCAGGAGTCGGCGCTGCTGCGCGGCCTGCTGGGCGCCCTGTCGCCGCAAGCCGGCGAGCAGATGCGCTATCTGGAATCCCAGCTGCAGATCCGCGACGGCCGCTGGGTGCGCCCCGCCGCACACTGCTTCTGCACGCCCTGAACCGGGCATCGCATGACGGAACGCCGGGGATCGCCCCGGCGTTTTCCGTCGTGGCGGCCGGGATGCGGGATGCCAGCGCCGAGCCGCTATCCTTGCGGTGGATTCGACAAAGGAGGAAGGCCGTGGACCCGCGACGCTGGCGTCTGGATGGACAACTCGCACTGGTGACCGGCGCGAGCGCCGGCATCGGCCGGGCGATCGCCGCCGAGCTGCTCGGCCTCGGTGCCACGGTGCTGATGGCTGCACGCGACGAGGACACGCTGGAAGCGGTCCGCGAGGAACTGGAAGCCGAGGTGCCGGGCAGCGAGGCGCACGGCTTCGCCGCCGATGTCGCCGATGCCGAGCAGCGCCGCGCCCTGCTGGACTGGGTGGAGGATTTCGGCGGCGATCTCAACATCCTCGTCAACAATGCCGGCGGCAACCTCACCCGCGCCGCCATCGATTACGGCGAGGACGAGTGGCGCGACATCTTCGAACTGAACGCCTTCAGCGCGTTCGAGCTGAGTCGCCATGCGCATCCGATGCTGACGCGCCATGCCGCGTCCAGCATCGTCAACGTGGGCAGCGTTTCGGGGCTGACGCACGTGCGGACCGGCGTCGCCTACGGCATGAGCAAGGCCGCCATGCACCAGATGACGCGCAACCTCGCCGTCGAATGGGCGGAGGATGGCGTGCGCGTCAACGCGGTGGCGCCCTGGTACATCCGCACCCGCCGCACCTCGCCCAAGCTGGCCGATGCCGATTACCTGGACGAAGTGCTGTTGCGCACGCCGATGGGCCGCGTCGGCGAGCCGCAGGAAGTGGCCGCCGCGGTGGCCTTCCTGTGCCTGCCGGCATCGAGCTACATCACCGGCGAGTGCATCGCCGTGGACGGCGGCTTCCTGCGCTACGGGTTCTGAGGCCTCATTCGCTGGTCTTGCCGTCGAAGTGCTCTTCGCGCTCGTCGGCCTTGGTCGCCTGGACCACGCCGTCGCGGTGTTCCGGCGGCCCGTAGAGCGTGTAGAGCTTGAGCGGACCGTCGCCGGTGTTGATCACGTTGTGGCGGGCGCCGGCCGGCACGATCACCCCGAAATCGCCCTTCACCACGTGCTTTTCGCCGTCGATCAGCAGCTCGCCCCTGCCTTCCTCGAAGCGGAAGAACTGGTCGTGGCCCTCGTGTACTTCCTCGCCGATTTCCTCGCCCGGCTGCAGCGCCATCAGCACCAGTTGCAGGTGCTTGCCGGTGTAGAGCACGCGGCGGTAATCGGTGTTGTCCTCGGTGGCCTTTTCGATGTCGTCGATGTAGCCCTTCATCCGGCACTCCTGTGGTCTGGGGGAGTCCCATGATGCACCGGACGCGATGACGATGCCTTGAGCCGACTCAAACGCCCGTGGCGCGGGTTCAGGGTGTCGCCGCGCAGGCGGTGGTGGTCATCACCCGGCGGGTGCGCGCGTGCAGCGCGGACGCACGTTCGGCCAGCTCCGGGTTCTCCAGCCGGACCAGCGATTCCGCCTGCCGGTCATGGTGCGACCACGCCTCGCAGAGATCCGCGTCGGGGATGCGTTCGCAATGGTCCTGGCGCATCTCGCAGGCTTGGGCGCCGGCCAGGTTCTGCCCGCCATCGATGCCGCGCACCGCCAGGGCCTCGCAGCGCGCAGGTGGCTGGCCATCTTCGCTCAGGTAGCTGTTGCCGCCGTTCCAGGCGCGGCAGCGGTAGAGCGGGGGAGGCGGCAGTGGCGGCGGTGCGCTCGCCACCGGGGTCGCAGACGGCACCGGGGCATGGGTGGCGACCGGCGGCGCGGGGGCCGGGGCCGGATTGGCAGGCGGCGGCGGGGCGGGCGCGGGTGGCTCGGGCGGCGCCTGCAGGGTGCGCGCCTGCTGCGATTGCCCGCGCGGGCACGGCACGCCGTTCTGGAAAGTGACCTGGCCGCTGGCATCGGTGCAGCGATAGACCGTCAGCGTGCCCGGCTTCCGTGCCTGTGCCGGCATCCAGGCGGCCAGCGCGAAGGCGAGGGCCGCGAAGAGGACGGGCCGGATCCGGGTCATCGCGTGCACTCCGTGGCGATGCGCGCTTCGAGCACCGTCGATTCGCGATCCAGCTCCGCGCGCTCGCTCGGCATCGCCTGGAAGTAGCGACGGCGGATTTCGGCCTGGCGGTCGGAGAATCGCGAGCAGGCGTCGGCCGGCGGCAGCGGCACGCAGGCATCCTGCACCCAGGCGCCGCCCAGGGGCGCGTAGCCGATGCCGCGGGGCGGCCGCGGATGGACCGGCCAGCGGGTGCCGATGCGGGCATCGACGTGGCGGTCGCGGTAGGCGATGCCGGCATGCGCCGGCCGCACCGGCGGGTGCAGGCCGCCGAGCGGAACGCCGATCCACGCCGGCTGCCAGCGCAGTTCGCCCTGCGGCGATTCGCTGGTGTAGCGAC
>JAEXAG010000104.1 GCA_023394655.1 Pseudomonadota bacterium | reverse complement strand
AGGGAAGCGATGTCGTGGCCCGCGACGCTTCCGGGTAGGTTGCTGGAGCCGCGCAGCGATGCGTGGCCGAGAGGAATGACTGCCCCAGACAGAACCCGGCTTATCGGCCGGCTCCGCCACTTCTTCTTTCACGATGCCCGGGCCTGCGCAGGCGGGCATCCGGGGTTCCTCACATGTCGTGCTTGGCGAGCTTCAGGCCGCGCGCCTGGTACTGCCGCCAACGCTCGCGCAGCGGTTCGCGGGCGGACGGATCGGCCGGAACCACTTCCAGCACGCGCTCGAAGCCGCCTTCCACCGGCGCATCGCGCAGGTTGACGACCAGCGGGCGCATCGGGACATCGGCATCGGGCGCGACGATGAGGATCGGGGTCAGCTCGTCCTCCTCGTCCGTACCGGCGATCTGGTGCGGCAGGTAGGCATCCGGATCGAAGGACCAGAGCAGGTCGTCCAGCGCCTCGGCCTGCCCCATGTCGCGGGCGAGGACGAGGATCGGGAAGCCGGCGTCATGCGCCTTGCGCACCAGTTCGCAGACCAGGCGCAGCGGCTCCTCGCGGAACCGCGGCTTGGCGATCAGGTAGAAGTCGGCGCGCATCGGGAAAGGCCGGGGAGTGTCACGCCCGATCCCTTACTTCCGGCTCCTGTCCAGCAACCACTGCGAGAGCAGGCCGACCGGACGGCCCGTGGCCATGCCCATCTTGCCTTCGTCGCTGGCGCTGCCGGCGATGTCGAGGTGCGCCCAGCGCACGCCGTCGGTGAAGCGCGAGAGGAAGCAGCCGGCGGTGATGGCGCCGGCCCAGCGCCCGCCGATGTTGTAGACGTCGGCGAACTGGGAATCCAGCATCGGCTGGTACTCGTCCCACAGCGGCAGCTGCCAGGCGCGATCGAAGACCTGCTCGCCGGCATCCAGCAGCTCGCGGGCGAGGTCGTCGTGCTTGCTCATCAGGCCGGTGGCGTACTTGCCCAGCGCCACCATGCAGGCACCGGTGAGCGTGGCCACGTCCAGCAGCGCCTCCGGCTCGAACTTGCGCGCCCAGGTCAGCGCATCGCAGAGGATCAGGCGGCCTTCCGCATCGGTGTTGCCGACTTCGATGGTCTTGCCAGACATGCTGGTGATGACGTCGCTGGGGCGGTAGCTGTTGCCATCGGGCATGTTCTCCACGCCCACCGCGATGCAGACCAGGTTAATCGGCAGGTCCATGCCGGCCGCGGCGACGAAGGTGCCGAGCACGGTGGCCGCGCCGCACATGTCGTACTTCATTTCCTCGATGCCGCCCTGGGTCTTGAGGTTGACGCCGCCGGTATCGAAGGTGATGCCCTTGCCCACCAGCACGTAGGGCTTGGCTTCACCGCCGCCGTTCCACTTCATCGCGACGATGCGCGGGCGATTGGCCGAACCGCGCGCCACGGCAAGCAGGGAGCCCATGCCCAGCGCTTCCATCTCGGCCTCTTCCAGCACTTCGCACTCGGCCTTCTCGAAGCGGTCGGCGAAGATGCGGCCCTGCTCGGCCAGATAGGCCGGATTGCAGATGTTCGGCGGCAGGTTGCCCAGCTCGCGGGCGAACTTGACGCCGGCGGCGATGGCCTGCCCGCGCGCCAGCGCGACGCCGTCGCTGCCGGCGATCTCCAACTTCTCCAGCCCCTTTTCGTCGCGCTTCTTGTTCTTCGCGCCGAGCGTGGCGGTGTAGCGGTACATGGCGTGGTCCGCGGCGATGGCGGCCTGGGCGATGTTCCAGGCGGCGTCGCGGCCCTGCACGTCCAGCTCGGACAGGGTGAACAGCGCCGATTTCACGTTGCCGGTCTTCAGCGTGCGCGCCGCATCCGCCACTGCCTTGAGGTACTGGGGCACCGCGAACTTGGCCTTCTCGCCCAGCCCGACCACCAGCACGCGTGCGGCGGCCACGCCGGGCAGATCGTGCAGCAGCTGGGTCTTGCCGGTCTTGCCGGAGAGATCGCCGCGCCCGGCCAATGCCTTCAGGCGGCCGCCGCTGGCCGTGTCGATCGCCTCGGCGGCGGGGGACAGGCTGCCGTCGGCAAACAGGCCGACCACCACGCAGTCGGTGCCGGCTTCGGCGGGAGCGGTGTTGTTCAGGGCGAATTCGAGGGCCATCGACAAGATTCCAGTGTTCGGTTCCGTACAATGCGCGACGCCCGGCAACCGCCACGGCCTCACGCGTTACCCGCTAGTCTAATTCAACTGCCCCTGCCACCCATTCGATGCCGAAGCTCGACCGCTACCTGCTCGGCGAATTCGCCCAGGCCATCTTCGCCACGCTCGTGGTGCTGCTGATCGTGATGATCGGCGGCGCCTTCATCGACGTGCTCGGCGACATCGCCCGCGGCAAGCTGCCGGCCAGCATGACCGCGGCCCAGCTCGGCTTCGTGTTGCTCACCTGGCTGCCGGTGATCCTGCCGCTGGCATTGATGCTGGGCCTGCTGATGGCGATGTCGCGGCTCTACCGCGATGCCGAAATGCCGGTCCTGACCTCGGTCGGCGTGGGGCCTCGCCGGCTGCTGCGCCCGCTGATGATGGTGACGCTGCCGCTGGTGGCGGTGATCGCGCTGTGCTCGCTGTGGCTGGGCCCGTGGGCCGATCGCACCTCGCGCGCGATGGTGCAGGAAGCCA
>JAEXAG010000039.1 GCA_023394655.1 Pseudomonadota bacterium | reverse complement strand
AGCCGGCAAAGCAACGCCAGCCGCCACGCTCGCCGGCAACATGCACGCTCAGGGATTCGTGCTTGTCATCGTGCAGGGGGCAGCGGCCTTGCGCCCAGCCCTCGGGGTTCGGCTTGCCCAGACGCTCGACGCGCGCGCCGTAATAGCTGGCGGCATCGGGCAGGCGTTCGCGCCAGTTGCGGGGCAGCCGTGGCGATTGCCAGCCGCCCGGCTTCGGCGTAGCTTTCGCCGGGCCATACAGTGCTCGCATGTGCTCAGTGGCCGCGCCCGGGTTGCCCCCCGGGCGTTTCTTCGTCCGAATCATGCCGCCGCCCTCCCTGCATCGCGCTCGGCAATGCGTGCGGCAATCCAGCTATCCACCTCGGCAGCGGGCCATGCGCTGCATCGCTCGCCAAGCTTCACGGGGGGCGGGAAGTCACCTTGCGCGATGCGCCGGTACAGTTCGGAACGGGAAAGCCCGGTGCGGGCTTCTACTTCGGGGCGGCGCAGCAACACGCAACCCGCCGGAGCCAGTGAACGAATCGAAGACATTTTTCACCCTCTACGCCACGCGCCGCTGCGGAATGCTGCGGGCCTTGTCGTGCCGTGTCGGGTTATCTATTTACTACGGTCTTCTGGATGTTGGGCCCAAGTTCTCATTTGGAATAAGGGCTATTCGCCCCTGTTTTCCAGCCTTTGCGGGCCAAAAAAAAACGGCGGATTGGACAGTGCAGCGCGCAAGTCAGCCCAACCGACGCAACGCCACCACGTTCCCGCCTTCGCGCAGGGCGTCCAGATAGTCGGCCCAGCCTTGCATCATCTTCTTGCGCTCTGCTAGGTGCGAAGTTCGGTTGTACGCGCGCCCGTTCGGGTCGCGCACCGCGTGGGCCAGTTGGTGCTCGATGTAGTCGGGCCGATAGCCCAACACTTCGTCAAGAATAGTGCGGGCCATCGCGCGGAAGCCGTGCCCGGTCATGGTGTCGGCATCAAAGCCCATGCGCCGCAGGGCCGCGTTCACGGCGGCCTCGCTCATCGGCCTGCCCCTGCCGCGCAGGCCGGGAAAAACGTACTCGCCGCGCCCTGTCAGCGGCTCCAGTTCGCGCAGGATGGCCACGGCTTGCCGGGCCAACGGGACGATATGCGGCTGTTTCGTCTTGCTGGCAGTGAAGCGCCACTCTGCCGCGTCCAGGTCCATATCGGCCCAGCGCGCGTGCCGCAGTTCGCCCGGGCGCACGAACACCAGCGGGGCCAGCTTCAACGCAGCGGCCACCACAGGCGTTCCCTCATAGCCGTGAATCGCCCGCAGCATGGGGGCCACGTCTGCCGGTTCGGTCAGGCTGGCAAAGTGCCCGGCATCCGGTTGCATCAGTGCGCCGCGCAAGTCTGCGGCCACGTCACGCTCAGCCCGCCCGGTTTGGACGGCGTAGCGGAACACTTGCGACGCCAGCACGCGGGCACGGTGCGCGGTTTCAATGGTGCCCTTGCCTTCCAGCTTGCGCAGGGCGGCAAGCAACTCCGGGGCCGTCACTTCCGCAACCTGCCGGTTGCCGATGTAGGGGCACAGGTACTTATCGAAGATGCGGCGCTCGCGTACCGCCGTGCCGGGTGCCAGCTTGGCCTCACGGATTGCCAGCAGTTCGGCGCCAACACGGGCGAAGGTATGCGCAGCCGCAGCCGCCGCCTCGGCGCTGTCTGCCTTGCGCTGTTCGCCGGGGTCAGTGCCAGCCGCCAGCAGCTTGCGGGCTTCGTCGCGCTTGGCGCGGGCACCGGCCAAGCTCACCTCGGGGTAGGTGCCGAAGCTCAGGCGGTTTTCCTTGCCCGTGACGGGTCGGCGGTACTTCCACCGCCACCATTTGCCCCCGGCTGGCGAAACTTCCAGATACAGGCCGAACCCATCGGCAAGTTTGTAGGCCTTGCCAGTGTGCCCGCGCTCAGGGTGAACGCCGGGCTTGGCCTTGCGGATGGCGGTATCGCTCAGGGGCATGATTGCGGCTCCATCTGGGGGCAACTTTTGCCCCATTCACCTTTGGGGGCAACTCCGCTGGGGGCAACTCCCGGGCGTGATGCCCAGTTGCCCCCAATCTTGCCCCCAGTTGCCCCCGGATTCAACGGGACGGTTTGGGACGTTCCCGGACGCCAGACAACAAAAAACCCCGGATTTCCCGGGGTTTCCTGTTCTTCATGGGCCGTTTCGGGCCTTTGTATTGGTCGGGGTAGCCGGATTCGAACCGACGACCACTTGTCCCCCAGACAAGTGCGCTACCAGGCTGCGCTATACCCCGAAAGGCCGGCCATTATAGACGATGCCCGCGCTCAGCGCTTCAGCAATTGCAGGACTTCTTCCAGCTCCAGGCGCACCTGGCGGATGATCTGGGTGGACAGCGCGGATTCCTCCTTGGCGTTCTCGCCTTCGAGCCGCAGGCGCGCGCCGCCGATCGTGTAGCCCTGCTCGTAGAGCAGGCCGCGGATCTGGCGCACCATCAGCACGTCGTGGCGCTGGTAATAGCGCCGGTTGCCGCGCCGCTTGACCGGCGTGAGGCTCGGGAACTCGGTTTCCCAGTAGCGCAACACGTGCGGCTTGACGTCACACAGTTCGCTGACTTCACCGATGGTGAAGTAGCGCTTCGCCGGGATCGGCGGGAGTTCCTTGTTGCTACCTGGGTCCAGCATAAGCCTCCACTCGCTCCTTGAGTTTCTGACCGGGCCGGAAAGTGACCACGGTGCGGGCCGAAATCGGGATTTCTTCCCCCGTCTTGGGGTTGCGGCCGGGACGCTGGGCCTTGCGGCGCAGATCGAAGTTGCCGAAGCCGGACATCTTCACCTGGCGGCCCTGCTCGAGGCCGGCGCGCAGCGTGTCGAAGAACGCATCGACGAACTCCTTCGCTTCGCGTTTGTTCAAGCCGACTTCGTCAAAGAGTCGTTCGGCCATTTCCGCCTTGGTCAGCGCCATTGCCACTCATCCCCGGATGTTCGCACCGTGCTCGCGTGAGAGTCCGGCCACCACGGCCGCCATCACGTCTTCCACGTCGCGCTCAGTGAGGGTGCGCGATTCTTCCTGCAAAATCAAGGCCATAGCGAGACTTTTTTGCCCTGCTTCGATGCCGCGGCCGGTGTAGCGATCGAACAGCCTCAGCTCGCGAAGGACCGGGCCTGCGGCCTGCCGGACGGTGTTCTCGATGTCGGCCCAGGCGTGCGAATCATCGACCACGATCGCCAGGTCGCGGCGCACCGAGGGGAAGCGCGACGCATTGCCCGAAGCCTGCCCGCCGCGATGCGTCAGCGCCGCAAGGTCCAGCTCGAAGCCGATCACGGGCACGTCCAGATCCAGCTGCTGGCGGAGCCTCGGGTGCAGCTCGCCGATCCAGCCGATGTGCTCGCCATCGCGCCAGATTTCCGCGGAGCGGCCCGGATGGCCGTAGGCCTCCGTGCCGCGACGGAACTCGAGGCGCGCGCCGGACAGCGCCGCCAGCGCTTCCAGATCGCCCTTCAGGTCATGGAAATCCACCGTGCGCGCCGGCTCGCCCCACTGCTCGGCGCGCGCATCGCCACAGGCGATGGCGGCGATCCGCTCGATTTCCCGCGGCGCGCCGCCGGCTTCGCTCGCCGCCGCGAACACGCGACCGATCTCGAACAGGCGCACGCGCGGCTGCTGGCGCGCGACATTGCGTGCCAGTGCCGCCACCAGCCCGGGCAGCAGCATCGGTCGCATCACGCCCAGCTCGACGCTCAGCGGGTTGGCCAGCGCGACTTCCGCCGGCAACTGCCACTTGCCGAGCAGGCCCTCGTCCACGAAGGCGTAGTTCAGCGCTTCCTGCCAATCGCGGGCGGCCATCATGCGGCGCAGGTCGGCACCCGGCACCCGGCCGGCATCCGGCACCACCACGTGCGCCGCGCTGCCCGGCAGGCGCACCGGAATGCGGTCGTAGCCGTGGATGCGCGCGATTTCCTCGATCAGGTCTTCCTCGATGGCGAGGTCGAAGCGGCGCGCGGGCGGCGTCACCTGCCAGCCATCCTCGGCGGCGGCGACTTCCAGCCCGAGCGCGCGCAGGATGCGCTCGATTTCCGCATCGTCGACCTCGATGCCGAGCACCCGCGCGATGCGGGCACGACGCAGGCGAAGCGTGGTCGGCCTGGGCAGGTCGGCGGCGTTCACCGCTTCCACCACCGGCCCCGGCTGGCCGCCGGCAATCCCGATGATCAACGCGGTCGCGCGTTCGATGGCGGTGCGCGGCATTTCCGGATCCACGCCGCGCTCGAAGCGGTGCGCGGCATCGGTGTGCAGGCCGAGCCGGCGCGAGCGGCCGATGATCGCCGCCGGCGCGAAGTGCGCGGATTCCAGGAACACGTTGCGGGTCGCCTCGGTCACGCGGCTATCGAGGCCGCCCATCACGCCGGCCAGTGCCACCGGACGATCGGCATCGGTGACCACGAGGAACTCGCCGTCGAGCACGGCATCGCGGCCATCCAGCAACACGAGCGTTTCGCCATCGCGGGCGCGGCGCACGCCGATCGGGCCCTGCAAGGTGTCCAGATCGAAGGCATGCATCGGCTGGCCGAGTTCCAGCATCACGTACTGGGTGACATCCACCAGCAAGCTCAACGGCCGGATGCCGCTACGGATCAGGCGCTGCGCCATCCACAACGGCGTCTTCGCGGCAGCATCGACGCCCTCGATCACCCGACCCAGGTAGCGCGGCGCATCGGCGCCGGCATCGAGCGTCACCGGCAGGCTGCGCTCGATGGCCGCTGCGACTTCGGGGACGTCCATCGCCACCACCTCGCTGCCGGTCGCGGCGGCCACGTCGAAGGCGATGCCGCGAATGCCGAAGCAGTCGGCGCGGTTGGGCGTGAGCTTGAGTTCGATGGTGGAATCCGGCAGGCCGAGGAAATCGGCCAGCGGCGCACCCGCGGGCGCGTCATCGGGCAGCTCCAGCAGGCCGGAGGCATCGGCGTCGATGCCCAGCTCCTTCGCCGAGCACAGCATGCCGTTGGATTCCACGCCGCGCAGCTTCGCTGCCTTGATGGTGATCTCGCCGACCTTCGCGCCGACCATCGCCAGGGGCGCAACCAGCCCCGCCCGCGCGTTCGGCGCGCCGCAGACGATCTGCAGCCTGCCGTGCGCGCCGGCATCCACCTCGCAGACCTGCAGACGATCGGCTTCGGGATGCTTCGCGCAGGCGACGATCCGCGCCACCACCACCTTGTCCAGCGATTCACCGAGCGCGGTGAGTTCTTCGACTTCCAGGCCGATCGCGGTCAGCGCGGCGGCCAGCTGGTCGCGGTCGGCATCGGTGCGGATGTGTTCGCGCAGCCAGTTTTCGGGGAATTTCATCGTCCGGTTTCCGTTATCCATGCGATGCCGCGCCGGGGCGACATCGTTCCAGCAAGGGGGCGATCAGGCGGTCTCAGGCGAACCTGCGCAGGAAGCGCACGTCGTTCTCGAAGAAGCTGCGCAGGTCGTCCACGCCTTCGCGCAACATCGCGAAACGCTCGACGCCGAGACCGAAGGCGAAGCCGGTGTAACGCTCCGGATCGACGCCGACGTTCTTCAGCACGTTCGGATGCACCATCCCGCAGCCGAGCACTTCCAGCCAGCGCTGGCTGCCGTCGGACTGCTGCCAGGCGATGTCCACCTCCGCCGAGGGCTCGGTGAACGGGAAGTAGCTCGGGCGGAAGCGCATCTCGAAATCGCGGCCGTAGAACGCGCGCACGAACTCGGAAAGCGTGCCCTTGAGATCGGCGAAGCTGGCGTGCTCGTCGATCAGCAAGCCTTCCACCTGGTGGAACATCGGCGTGTGGGTCTGGTCGGAATCGCTGCGGTACACCTTGCCCGCGGCGATCATCCGCCACGGCGGCGCCTGCTCGGCGCGCAGGTGTTCGAGCATGTAGCGGATCTGCACGCCCGAGGTGTGGGTGCGCAGCAGGCGGCCATCGGGGAAGTAGAACGTGTCGTGCATGGCACGCGCCGGGTGGTGCGGCGGGAAGTTCAAGGCCTCGAAGTTGTGCCAGTCGTCCTCGATTTCCGGCCCCTGCGCCAGCTCGTAGCCGAGGCGGCCGAAGATGTCGCCGATCCGCTCCAGCGTGCGGCTGACCGGATGCAGCGTGCCGCTGGCACCTGCACGGCCCGGCAAGGTGATGTCGATGGACTCGCTGGCCAGCCGGGCATCCAGCGCGGCGGCATCCAGCCCCGCCTTGCGCTCGGCCATTGCGGTCGTGATGGCATCGCGCGCGCGGTTGATCGCCTCGCCGGCGGCCTTGCGCGATTCGGGCGGCAGCGCGCCCAGCGATTTCAGCCGCGCGGTGAGCTGGCCGGACTTGCCCAGCAGCGAGACGCGCAATGCCTCCAGCGCGTCGGGGGCGGCGGCGGCGGCGATGGCCGCCAGTGCCTCGGATTGCAGAGTGTCGATTTCGCTCATGTACGGGCCGGGTGGAAACTCGATGGGCGTGGGGAACCGTGGCCCGGGATTGTCGCCCGGATCGGCCGCGGTTTCCCGGAACGAGAAACGGGGAAGGACTTGCGCCCTTCCCCGTCGTCTTGGCTCGCTGGCCGTGGGCGCGCCGTGGCGCGTCCGGTCACGATCAGGCGGCGGCCTGGGCGCTCTTGGCCTGCTCCACCAGCGCGGCGAAGCCGGCCGCGTCGTGCACGGCGATGTCCGCCAGCACCTTGCGGTCCAGGGTGATGCCGGCCTTCAGCAGGCCGTTCATGAAGCGGCTGTAGCTCATGCCGTTGGCGCGCGCGCCGGCATTGATGCGCGCGATCCACAGGCTGCGGAACTGGCGCTTCTTCAGCTTGCGGCCGATGTAGGCGTACTGCTGGGCCTTGGTGACGGCCTGCTTGGCAACGCGGAACACCTTGCGGCGGGCGTTGTAGTAGCCCTTCGCCTGGCGGATGATCTTCTTGTGACGGCGACGTGCGGTGACGCCACGCTTGACTCGTGCCATTTCGGTTTCTCCTCAGTCTCAGGCGTAGGGCAGCTGGCGCGCGATGCGGCCGGCGTCGCCGGCGACAACGTAGGCGGGCTGGCGCAGGTTGCGCTTCCGCTTGGTGGCCTTCTTGGTGAGGATGTGGCTGCGGTTGGCGCTGCCACGCTTGAACTTGCCGCTGGCGGTCTTCTTGAACCGCTTGCCGGCAGCACGATGCGACTTGATCTTGGGCATGGTGATGTCCTGTCAGTGTTTTCGACTGGTCGCGGCGGCATCGGCTGATGCGCTTTCCTTCCTGCCCCGACCGGTGGGTGGTCCGGCGCCTGCGGCGCGGACGGGTCCTGTCTCCCGGAAAACCGGGAGCCGCCTAGTATGCGGCTTCGCGGGGCGGCACGCAAGCGCGGCCCCGCAACGACGATGCCGGGCACGGGCCCGGCATCCTCCTCTTCACGCCGCCGGCGAACCGGCGCGCGGCATCACTTCTTCTTCGGCGCGATCATCATCACCATCTGCCGGCCTTCCAGGCGCGGGCGCGATTCGATCACGATGTCCTCGCCGAGATCCGCCTCGATGCGGGCGGCCATCTCGCGGCCCAGCTCCTGGTGGCTCATCTCGCGGCCACGGAAGCGGATGTTGACCTTGATCTTGTCGCCATCCTCGAGGAAGCCACGCATCTTGCGCATCTTGATCTGGTAATCGCCGTCATCGGTGACGGGGCGGAACTTGACTTCCTTGATCTCGACCTGCTTCTGCTTCTTCTTGGCCTCGTTGGCCTTCTTCTGCAGTTCGAACTTGAACTTGCCGAAGTCCATGATCTTGCAGACCGGCGGATCGGCGTTGGGCTGGATCTCGACCAGGTCGAGCTCCTCTTCCTGCGCCATCGCCAGCGCTTCATCGCGGGAAAGGACGCCAATCATCTCGCCGTCGCTGCCGATCACGCGTACGCGCGGCACGCGGATTTCCTGGTTGCGGCGATTCTGTTTCGAGTCGAACGTGCTGATATTGCAATCTCCGAAGGGTGTCGAACCGGCCCGTGTTTCTCATCACGGGCCGGGGAGGCATCACGCCGCCGGCGGCGCGGAAGGCGCGTGCTCGGCGGCGAGGCGCGCGACGAAGGCTTCGATGGCCATGCTGCCCAGATCCTCGCCCCCGCGCGTGCGCACGGCGACGTGGCCGTTCTCCTTCTCGCGGTCCCCCACCACGAGCAGGTACGGCACGCGCTGCAGCGTGTGCTCGCGAATCTTATAGCCGATTTTCTCGTTCCGCAAATCGGAATCGACACGGAAGCCTTGATCCGCAAGGGTTTTGCGGACCGATTCGACGTAATCGGCCTGCGCATCGGTGATGTTCATCACCATCGCCTGGATCGGCGCCAGCCACGCCGGGAACACGCCGGCATGGTGCTCGATCAGGATGCCGATGAAGCGCTCCATCGAGCCGACGATGGCCCGGTGCAGCATCACCGGATGGCGTTTCTGGCTGTTTTCATCGACATATTCCGCGCCGAGGCGGCCGGGCATCATGAAATCGACCTGCATGGTACCGAGCTGCCAGGTACGGCCGATGGCGTCCTTCAGGTGGTACTCGATCTTCGGGCCGTAGAAGGCGCCCTCGCCCGGCAGCTCCTCCCACTCCACGCCGGCGCCGCGCAGGGCCGAGCGCAGCGCGTCCTCGGCCTTGTCCCAGGTGGCGTCGTCGCCAAGGCGCGATTCCGGGCGCAGCGCGATCTTGATCTGGATGTCGGTGAAGCCGAAATCCTCGTACACCTTCAGCGCCTGGCGGTGGAACGCGGCCACTTCCGATTCCACCTGCGATTCGGTGCAGAACACATGGCCGTCGTCCTGGGTGAAGCCGCGCACGCGCAGGATGCCGTGCAGCGCGCCCGAGGGCTCGTTGCGATGGCAGGCACCGAATTCGCCGTAGCGGATCGGCAGATCGCGGTAGCTGTGCAGGCCCTGGTTGAACACCTGCACGTGGCCCGGGCAGTTCATCGGCTTGAGCGCATAGGTGCGCTTCTCCGATTCGGTGAAGAACATGTTGTCCTGGTAGTTGTCCCAGTGGCCGGACTTCTGCCACAGCGAGACATCGAGGATCTGCGGGCAGCGCACCTCGCCGTAGCCGGTGGCGCGGTACACGCCGCGCATGTACTGCTCCACCACCTGCCAGATGCTCCAGCCCTTCGGATGCCAGAACACCAGGCCCGGGCCTTCTTCCTGCAGGTGGAACAAGCCCTGGGCCTTGGCGATCCTGCGGTGGTCGCGCTTCTCGGCTTCCTCGATCTGGTGCAGATGCGCCTTGAGGTCCTTGTCGTTGAGCCAGGCGGTGCCGTAGATTCGGCTGAGCATCTGGTTGTTGTGGTCGCCGCGCCAGTAGGCACCGGCCACCTTCATCAGCTTGAAACTGCGCAGCTTGTCGGTTGCCGGCACGTGCGGGCCGCGGCACAGATCGGTGAACTCGCCCTGCGAATAGAGCGAGAGGTCCTCGTCGGACGGGATCGCTTCGATGATCTCGGCCTTGTAGTGCTCGCCGAGCCCCTTGAAGAACGCCACCGCCTCGTCGCGCGACTTGACGCTGCGGCTGACCGGCAGCGCCTCCTTGACGATCTTCTGCATCTCCGCCTCGATCGCCGGCAAGTCTTCCGGCGTGAACGGGCGCTCGTAGGCGAAGTCGTAATAAAAGCCGTTGTCGATGACCGGGCCGATGGTCACCTGCGCGCCGGGGTGCAGGCGCTGCACGGCCTGGGCCAGCAGGTGCGCGGTGGAATGGCGCAGCACTTCCAGCGCATCGGGATGCTTGTCGGTGACGATTTCAAGCGCCGCATCCGTCTCCATGCGGAAGGAGGTATCGACCAGCCGGCCGTCGACCTTGCCGGCCAGCGCGGCCTTGGCCAGGCCCGGACCGATGGAAGCGGCCACTTCGGCCACGGAAACGGGATTGTCGAATTCGCGGCGGCTGCCGTCGGGAAGGGTGATGGCGATCATGGCTTCGTCGGAAAGGAGAACGGGCTGCCCTCGGGCAACAAAAAAGACGCCGCAGCGTCTTTCGAATGCTTCGAACGCTTCGGCGGGTTCAGATGGTGGCAGGGGTAGTGTCCATGTCGCACGCTCGGCCGGCGCTTCCGCGGGCCACCTTGTCGCTCGGGTATTCCCTTCCGATTCTAGGCCGCGGCCCGCGGGGCGGCAAGCCGGCTTCAGCCGCCAGTGGCCGGAGCCTCGGCGGCCGGATGGGTATCCGGCGAATTCGGCGTATCCATGCCCTGGGAAATCCGCCAGAGATAAGGCGCCGCCAGCAGGATCGCGATCACGGCAATCGCCACCCAGAGCCAGATCGGACGCTTGCGCGGCAGGCGCTCGCCGGCGAGTGCTTTGCCGCAGGCGGTGCAGACGGTGGCGGCCTCGGGGTTGGCAGTGCCGCAGGCGGAACAGGTGCGGGTCATGGCGTTTGCCTCGATGGCTTGAGCAATGATTCGAAGCTAGCACCGCGAATGTGTGGGCGATGTAGGCATCATGTGGCCGCAACATGAACGCCGCGCTGGCCGGCATCACCCGGTCGCGTTCGCCCACCATGCCTTCGCCGTCCGCGCTATGGCGAAATCATGCTCCGCACCCGCCGTATCGCCGTCTTCCAGGAACCACGCCGCGGACAGGCCGGCCCGCGCCAGCCGCGGCGGCGGGATGCCTGAACGAGCGGCCACGCGCGCGAGATGTTCGGCGAACAGCTCGGTATCCGCCGCGCGGGGCAGGTCGGGATTGCACAGGATCAGCGCGTCATCGAAGCCCCGATCCCCGAATCGGTCCTTGGGGTCGATCGCCAGCCAGCCCCACGCGCCGCCATCCAGCACGTTGCGATGGTGGCAATCGCCATGCAGCGGCACACTGTCATCGGCCGTCTCGGTGGCCAGCAAGGCACGCGCCTCGGCGGCGCATTCCGCAAACAGGCCGCCGTGCCGCGCGGCTTCCCTGTCCAGTGCGTCGAACGATTCGTCCACCTGTGGCTCTACTGACTCATCCGCATCGGCACCGCCTGCCGCGACGACGCCGCGCGCGACCTTCGCCCCGCACAGGTGGGTCACCGCCGGGGCATCGTCGCCCTCAACCCGGCCGGGCGGAGGCAGACGAAGAAGCACCGCCCCACCATCAAGCTCGCCCCCACTCTCGGGGCCGCCCTGCGCCCGCACACGGGCCTCGCACCCTACGTCCAGTGGAATGGGAAGGGCGTGGCCAGTGTCCGCACTGCGTGGCGTCTGGCGCGCCAGAGGGCCGGTCTGCCGCCCGACTTCATCCCCAAGGTTTTGCGCCACACGATGGCGACCCGCCTGCGCGAGGCGTCCGTGCCCGACTGGGAAGCGGCTGCGTGGATGGGGCACCGGGTGCTGAGGACGACCGAGCGGTACGCGCGGCACCGGCCCGACTTCATGGCCGCTGCTGCTGCAGTGACCGAGTCCACCTTCGGAGAGCTGGCCAAGCTCGTGCCCGAACTGGCCGATCTGCGTGACGCCTGCGTGACGCCTGATCTCTGAAAGTGGTGGGCGGTACAGGGTTCGAACCTGTGACCCCTACCATGTCAAGGTAGTGCTCTACCGCTGAGCTAACCGCCCGAAGGAGCGGAATCTTAGCCGCTCCCGACCCGTGGCGCAAGCGCGGACCGCCGGAACGGCATCGCCCCCGCGAAGGGGGCGATGGGGGGACCAACTTGTCGCTTATTCGTCCGCCGGGATACGCAGGACCTGGCCCGGGTAGATCTTGTCCGGATCCGTCAGCATCGGCTTGTTGGCTTCGAAGATCAGCGGGTATTTGTTGGCATTGCCGTACATTTCCTTCGCGATCTTCGAGAGCGTGTCGCCCTTGACGACGGTGTAGGTGCGCGAGCTCCACTCGCCGGTGCCGCCCGCGCCGACCACGCTGGACGAACCGGTGGTGACACCGCTGAAGTTCGGCGCGCCGGCGGCTGCCGCGGCCACGGTCATGCGGTCGTCGACCTTCTCGATGCCCTCGACGTTGCCGGCCACCAGGACGGCGCGTTCGCGGGTGGCGATGTCCTTGGCCTGGCCTTCGATGGTCGCGGTGCTGCCGTCGACCTCGACCTTCAGGCCGCTGATTTCCAGGCCATAGCTGTTGATGTGCTTGACGATGGCGTCTTCGGCCTTGGCCTCGCCCGGCTTGAAGATCTTTTCACCGGCGTTCTTGATGAAATCGAAAATTCCCATGTACTGCCTTGCTCCGTGTGGGTGGGGAAACGTGAACAGCTTGGCAGTCGGGAAGTTAGGATCAGGTCAAGGCCTGCGGGCCCGGGCGGGCCTGTTCAGAGGCCGGCCTCGCGCAGCCGCTGCAGTTCGTCGCGGGCACGCGCGGCTTCCTCGAACTCGAGGTCGCGGGCGTGGCGATACATGGCGTCCTCGAGTTCGCGGATGCGGGCGGCAAGTTTTTCCGGCGAGAGTGTGGCGTAGTCTTCGCGGGCATCCGCGGCGCTGCGTCCGCCACGCGTCCGGCCCCGCCCTGCCCGCTCCTCCGCCGCATCGGCGCGGGCACCTTCCATGATGTCGGCAATTTCCCGCACCACCGATTGCGGGGTGATGCCGTGGATGGCGTTGTGCTCCAGCTGCTTCTCGCGGCGGCGTCCGGTTTCGTCCAGTGCGGCCTGCATCGAGCGGGTGACCTTGTCGGCATAGAGGATGGCCTTGCCGCGCACGTTGCGCGCCGCACGGCCGATGGTCTGGATCAGCGAGCCGGCCGAGCGCAGGAAGCCCTCCTTGTCGGCATCGAGGATGGCCACCAGCGAGACCTCGGGCATGTCCAGCCCTTCGCGCAGCAGGTTGATGCCGACCAGCACGTCGAACTTGCCGAGGCGCAGGTCGCGGATGATCTCCACCCGCTCCACGGTGTCGATGTCGGAGTGCAGGTAGCGCACGCGGACATCGTGCTCGGCGAGGTATTCGGTCAGGTTCTCGGCCATGCGCTTGGTCAGTGTGGTCACCAGCACGCGATCGCCCATCTCCACCCGCTCGTGGATCTCCGAAAGCAGGTCGTCCACCTGGGTGGCGACGGGGCGGATCTCGACCGGCGGATCGACCAGCCCGGTCGGCCGCACCACCAATTCCACCACTTCGCCCTGCGATTTCTCCAGCTCGTAGGGGCCCGGCGTCGCGGAAACGAAGATGCTGCGCGGCGCGCGCTCTTCCCATTCCTCGAAGCGCAAGGGGCGGTTGTCCAGCGCCGATGGCAGCCGGAAGCCGAACTCCACCAGCGTCTCCTTGCGCGCGCGGTCGCCGCGATACATGCCGCCGATCTGCGGCACGGTCACGTGCGACTCGTCCACCACCAGCAGCGCGTCGGGCGGCAGGTAGTCGAACAGCGTTGGCGGCGGCTCGCCGGGGGAACGCCGGGTCATGTGCCGCGAGTAGTTCTCGATGCCGTTGCAGAAACCCACTTCGGCCATCATCTCCAGATCGAACTGGGTGCGTTGCTGCAGGCGCTGCGCCTCGACAAGCTTGTTCTGCGCGTACAGGTGCTCCAGCCGCTCGGACAGCTCCAGCTTGATCGTGTCGATGGCGCTCAGCACGCTCTCGCGGGTGCTGGCGTAATGGGTCTTGGGGTACACCGTGTAGCGCGGGATGCGCCGCTGCACGCTGCCGGTCAGCGGATCGAACAGCGAGAGCTGCTCGATCTCGCCATCGAACAGCTCGATGCGGAGTGCCTCCATCTCCGATTCGGCCGGATGCACGTCGATCACCTCGCCGCGCACCCGGTAAGTGCCGCGCCGGAGCTCGGCATCGTTGCGGGTGTACTGCAGCTCGGTCAGGTGATGGATGAGTTCGCGCTGGCCGATACGCTCGCCCTTGGCGAGGATCAGCCGCAGCTTGAGGTAATCCTCGGGGTCGCCGAGGCCGTAGATCGCGGACACGGTGCCGACGATGATCGCGTCCCGCCGCGAAAGCAGCGCCTTGGTGGCCGAGAGCCGCATCTGCTCGATGTGCTCGTTGGTGGAGCTGTCCTTCTCGATGTAGGTATCGGAGGACGGCACGTAGGCTTCCGGCTGGTAGTAATCGTAGTAGCTGACGAAATACTCCACCGAGTTGTTCGGGAAAAAACTCTTGAACTCGCCGTAGAGCTGCGCCGCGAGCGTCTTGTTGTGCGCCATCACCAGCGTGGGCCGCTGCACGCGCTGGATGACGTTGGCGATGGTGAAGGTCTTGCCCGAACCGGTCACGCCCAGAAGGGTCTGCTGCGCGAGGCCGGCCTCGAAGCCGGCGACGAGTTTTTCGATGGCCTGCGGCTGGTCGCCCGCCGGCTCGTAAGGCGAAACCAGGCGGAAGCCGGCATCGGAATCATGGTCGTCCATGGCGTCAATGATACGGACCGCCCCGCGAGCCGCCGTGACAGGCCGCGGAGGGCGCGCAGGCACGTTCAGGCGGGCGACGGGGCATTTCCCTACCCCGCCGGGCGCGGGCTTCCGATGGGCATGGGCGCGGCATGGGCGGAAAGTCGAGGCAACCCGGATGGAGACGCGACATGCGCAGTTTCGATCGACCGCAACAAGGCTTCACCCTGCTGGAATGCCTGATTTCGATGGCGGTGCTGGTGCTGGTCGCCGGCATCGGCGTGCCGGGCTTCCAGTCCCTCGCCAGGGCCCACCATGTCCGCGCCACGGTGGCGGATCTCAGCGCGGATTTCGCACTGGCGCGAGTCAGTGCCATCAGCCGCGGCGTGCCGGTGGTGGCCTGCCCCACCCACGACGGCCTGCGCTGCATCCGCGACAGCGAATGGGCGCGCGGCTGGATGGTGTTTCCCGATGCCGACCGCAACCACCAGCCGGACACCCCGGATGACGTGATCTCCGTCCGCCAGACGAAGAACCCCCGGCTGCGCGTGTTCACCAACGCCGGTCGCCCGCAACTGCGCTACCTGCCCAGCGGGATGAGCGCCGGCAGCAACCTGACGGTCAGCATCTGCGACGGCAGTCGCGTGGCCGCGCGCGTGGTGGTCAACAACGCCGGCCGCGTCCGCAGCGAACGTCCGGCGCGGCCCGCGGACTGCCCAGCCGGCTGACCGCGCCGGGGTTTCAGCCGCGATGGGCGCTGGTGATCGGGTAGCGGCGATCCCGGCCGAAGGCGCGACGGCTGATCTTCGGGCCGGGCGCGGACTGGTGGCGCTTCCACTCGCCGATCCGCACGAGTCGCACGATCCGGTCCACCACGGCGGCATCGAAACCGGCGCCGACGATCTCGTCGCGCGATTGACCTTCCTCGATATGGCGCCGCAGGATGCCGTCCAGCACGTCGTAGGGCGGCAGCGAGTCCTGGTCGAGCTGGTTCTCGCGCAGCTCCGCGCTCGGCGGGCGCTCGATCACCGCCGGCGGAATCACCCCGCCGGAAGCCGCCGGCGCACCGCCCACGGTGTTGCGCCAGCGCGAGAGCTGGAACACCTCGGTCTTGTAGAGATCCTTGATCGGCGCATAACCACCGCACATGTCGCCGTAGATGGTGGCGTAACCCACCGCGTACTCGCTCTTGTTGCCGGTGGTCAGCAGCAGGCCGCCGAACTTGTTGGCCAAGGCCATCATGGTCGCGCCCCGGATGCGCGATTGCAGGTTTTCCTCGGTCACGTCCGGCTTCCGGCCATCGAACGCAGCCTCCAGCGCTTCCAGATAAGCCCGGAACGGCCCTTCGATGGGCACCGTCATCATCTCGACGCCCAGCGCATCGCACTGCTCCTTCGCCAGATCGTTGGAGAGATCGGCGGTATAGCGCGAAGGCAGGCGTACCGCGGTGACGTTCTCCGCTCCCAGCGCGTGCACCGCCAGCGCCAGCACCAACGCCGAGTCGATGCCCCCGGAGAGCCCCAGCCAGGCCTTTTCGAAACCGTTCTTGCCGCAGTAATCGCGGATGCCGCGGACGATCGCGCGCCAGGCCAGTGCATCGCGGGATTCGTCCCCGTCGTCCATCCACTGCACCGGGGTGAAGCTGCGCGTTTCGGCGTCGTAATCCACCAGCAGCCACTGGTCCACGAAGGCCGCGGCGGCCGGCGCGACGCTGCCGTCGCCATCGGCCACCACCGAGGCGCCGTCGAACACCAGCGAATCCTGCCCGCCGACGAGATTGAGATAGGCGATGCCCACCCCGGTTTCGCGGCAGCGCGCGCCCAGCAGGGCATCGCGTTCGGAGTGCTTGTCGTGCTCGTAGGGCGAGGCATTGGGCACCAGCAGCAACTCCGCCCCGGCAGCGACCGCAGATGCGGCGGGGCCGGGATGCCAGAGATCCTCGCAGACCAGCACGCCGGCGCGAACGCCGTTCACCTCGAACACGCATTCGGACTGCGCCGGATCCACCGAGAACCAGCGCGGCTCGTCGAACACGCCGTAATCGGGCAGCTGGCGCTTGCGGCAAGTCGCCTCGATGCGGCCATCGCGCAGCACGCTGGCGGCGTTGTACACGGCGTCACCCGTCGACTCGGGCCAGCCGACAACGGCGACGATGCCCTCGACCTCCGCGGCCAAGGATTCGATCGCCGCCCGGCATTCGCGCAGGAAAGCCGGACGCAGCAGCAGATCCTCCGGCGGGTAGCCCGACAGGGCCAGCTCCGGGAACAGCACGACATCCGCGCCCAGCTCCTCGCGGGCGTCCAGGATCAGTTCGCGGATGCGTTCGCGGTTGCCGGCGATGTCGCCGACCGGGAAATCGAACTGCGCCATCGCGATGCGCAGCTTGCGCTCAGGGGTCTCGCTCATCGGGTCTTCCGGGTGGGGTCAAGGCCGGCACGCGCCGGTGGCGGCCGGGGGCCGCCTTGCCTCCATGTTACCCAGCGTCGCCCCCGGGGCGGGCTTCACGCCGGCAGCGGCCGCCCCAGTTGCTGGCATTTGCGCCCGACCAGCATCGCGATTTCCAGCGCCTGCTCGTGGTTAAGGCGTGGATCGACGGTGGAACGGTACGCACGTTCTAGATCGGCATCGGTCAGCTCGCGGGCGCCGCCCGTGCATTCGGTGACGTCCTCGCCGGTCAGCTCCAGATGCACGCCGCCCAGCCGCGTCCCTGCCGCCGCGTGCAGATCGAAAGCCTGCTCGATCTCGCTGCGGATGTTGGCGAAGCGCCGGGTCTTGTAGCCGTTGCTGCTGTTCTCGGTATTGCCGTGCATGGGATCGCAGACCCAGAGCACGCGCGCGCCCTCGCGCTTGAGCGCTTCGAGCAGCGGCGGCAGGCGCTCGGCGATGGTCCCCGCGCCCATCCGGTGGATCAGCGTCAGGCGGCCCGGCTCGTTGTGCGGATCCAGCACTTCGACCAGGCGCAGCAGGTGATCCAGCGTCATCGACGGCCCGACCTT
>JAEXAG010000091.1 GCA_023394655.1 Pseudomonadota bacterium | reverse complement strand
GAACAGGTTGTCATGGCTGCGCGGCGCGCCCGCCTGCGCGGCCAGGCAGCGGCCGTCGAGGCGGCTCGTGGCGGCGAATCCGCGCGACATCCACCAGACCATCGGCACCTTCGCACTCCCGGAACTGGAAGTCCGCCTGGAAGCATTGCTGGCGCGCACGCAAGGCAACGCCCGCCCGCGGCGGCTGGCGGTGGCCGATCCTTTCGCTGGACCGCGACACGCTGGAAGTGCGGCGCGGCGGGCGCATCGTCCATCTGTATCCCGCCTGCCGCAAGCTGCTGGAGGTGCTGATGCTCGCCAGCCCCGCCGCCGTCAGCCGCGAGCGGCTGGAGCAGGCGCTCTGGGGCGCCACCCGATGCGGACCTGCTGCGTTCGCACATCTACGAGCTGCGCCGGGCCATCGATGGGCCGTCATCGCTCAAGCTGCTGCAGACGCTGCCGCGCACCGGCTACCGGCTCGCCGCGCCCGATCCTGCCCCGGCCGATCAGGCGACCACGTCGTGAGCATGCGTCAACGGATGCTGGCCGGCCTCGCGCTCTACGCCGCGATGCTGGCATTGGCGACCTTCCTGCAAGGCGCCTTCGTCAACGAACGCGCGGAGCGGCTGGCCTGGGAATCGCTGCTCTCGACCGAGCTCGACCATCACCTGAAGCGCGGCACGGAGCCGGGCTATCGCTGGCAGGACACCGACAACCTGCACCTTTACGCGCCAGGCCTGGCCGAAGCGCCGCCGGCATTGGCCGCGCTTGCCCCCGGACTGCACGACGAGGTGGCGATCGATGGCCGCCAGTACGTCGCGCTGGTGCGGATGCAGGCAGGAAAACGCGTGACCCTGGCGCTGGACATCACCGATCTGGAGCGCGCGGAATCCACCGTCACCGGGTTCGTGCTCAGTTAAGCCTTGCTGCTGGCGGTGCTGATGGGGCTCATCGCCGCCTGGGGGCTGGGCCGCCTGCTGCAACCATTCACGCGCCTGAAATCGCACATCGATGCGTTGCGCCCCGGCGTTCCCGGCCAGCGCATCCCGCAGGATGCGGGCGAAAGCCGCGAGATCCGCGCGATCGCGGAAGCCCTCAACGACCTGCTGGAACGCAACGAGCGTTTCATCGAGCGCGAGCGTCGTTTCATCGACACCGCCAGCCATGAATTGCGCACGCCGATCGCGGTCATCGCCGGCGCCACTTCGCTGGCACTGGAAGACCCCGCGCTGCCCGATGTCGCCCGCGGTCGCATCGAACGCGCCGCGCGCACCGCCCGCGACATGGAACGGCTGGTTTCGCTGCTGCTGGTGCTGGCGAAATCGCCGGAGCGGCTTGCCAGGGCGAGCGAGCCCGTCGCGCTGGAGACGCTGATCCCGGAGATCGTCCGCGACCACCTGCATCTGGCCGCAGATCGCCGGCTGCGCATCGACATCCGGCCACTGGCGCCGTGCATCGTCCACGCCCCGCCGCTCGTCGTCCGCGCCGCCATCGGCAACCTGCTGCGCAATGCGCTGGAAAACAGCGATGCCGGCGTGATCGGAGTCGGGCTCGAAGCCGATGCCACGGTCGTCATCGACGACCCGGGGCACGGCATGACGCCGCTGGAAACCAGTCGCCTGCACGCCCAGCTCGCGCGCGGCGGCGAGCGCGGCCCGGGCGGGATCGGCATGGAGCTCCTGGGGCGCCTCTGCGAGCATCTCGATTGGCGGCTGCACTTCGAATCCGTGCCGGGCCGGGGCACTCGCAGCGTGCTCGAAATCGCCCCGCCGGCGACGCGCTGAGCGCCGACCTCAGCCCGCGCCCGGCACCTCGAGGATGCGCAGGGTGTTGGTGGCGCCGAGCCGCTCCATGTTGTCGCCGCTGGTGAACAGCACCCGATCGCCCGGCACCAACTTGCCCTGCGCCGCGAGATGGGCGATGGCCCCGCGCGCGGCGTCACCCGGATGCATGCCGCGGCTGTCGAAAGCCATCGGGAACACGTCGCGCATCAGGCTCATGCGCCGGCGACTGTCGGCATGGCGGGAGAACGCGAAGATCGGCGATTGCGAACGGAAACGAGACAGGTAGCGCGCGGTGCCGCCGGATTCGGTCAGCGCGATGATCGCCGCCACCGGCAGGTGCTCGGTGAGGAACATCGTCGCCATCGCGATCGCATGATCCACCCGCTCCAGCCCGCGCTGGGCCCGTTCGAAATCGGTTTCGTGGCTGAACTGGCGTTCGGCGCCGATGCAGATCCGGGCCATGGCCTGGACCGCCTGCAGCGGGAACTGGCCGGCGGCCGTCTCGGCCGAAAGCATCACCGCATCGGTGCCGTCGATGACCGCATTGGCCACGTCCAGCACTTCGGCACGCGTGGGCAACGGACTTTCCACCATCGATTGCAGCATCTGGGTGGCGGTGATCACCACCTTGTTGCGGGCCAGGCTCTCGCGGATGATCCTCTTCTGCAGGCCGGGCAGCTCGGCATCGCCGATTTCCACGCCGAGATCGCCACGCGCGACCATCACCACGTCGCTGGCATCGATGATCCCGCCCAGGTTCTCGATGGCTTCCGCCCGCTCGATCTTCGAGACAAGCGCCGCGCGGCTGCCGTGCGATTCCGCCACGCGCCGCGCTTCGTGCATGTCGCCGGCATTGCGACAGAACGAGACGGCGATGAAATCGGCACCGATCTCCGCCGCCAGCCCGATCAGTTCGCGGTCGTGATCGGTGATGGCGCCAAGCGAAAGCCCGCCGCCCTGCTTGTTGAGGCCCTTGCGATCGGAAAGCACCGCATCGTTGAGCACTTCGGTTCGGATGCGCGCGCCATCGATGCCGGTCACGCGCAACTGCACCAGTCCGTCGTCGAGCAGCAGCACGTCGCCTTCGGCCAAATCACCGGGCAGGCCGAGATAGCTCACGCCAACCTGGCGGGCATCGCCGGGCGGCGCGTCGTGGCTGGCGAGCAGGTCGAAGGCGGCGCCGGCTTCCAACGCCACCCGGCCTTCGGCGAAACGTTCGATGCGGATCTTCGGCCCGGGCAGGTCGGCCAGGATGCCGATTTCCCGGCCGACGGCCGCCGCCGCCGCGCGAACGGCCGCGGCGCGCGCGCGATGGTCATCGGCAGTCCCGTGGGAAAAGTTGAGCCGGACGCAATCCACGCCAGCGCGGAACAGGGCTTCCAGCCGGCCCGCGCCATCGGTGGCGGGGCCGAGCGTGGCCAGGATGCGGGTGCTGCGGCGTTGTCCGGGCATCATCGGGGTGTCCGATCCGAGGGAGGCACGGCATCATGCCGCCGATCACCGGCGCCTTGCACGGCGGCGCGGATCAGGGCATCGGTGGCCGCGAGCGGCGCAAGCCGGCCGCGCGGCAGGCCGGCCGATCGCTCGAGCGCCGCCACCGGGTGCCACAGCACTTCGGTCCGGCCCGGCGCGCGCATCAGGCGCGTGCCGCCAACGCCGCCACCGCCGGCAGTTCCTTGCCTTCCAGGAACTCCAGGAACGCGCCACCGCCGGTGGAGATGTAGGACACCTCGTCGGCGATGCCGTATTTGTCCACCGCGGCCAGGGTGTCGCCGCCACCGGCGATCGAGAACGCCGACGAAGCGGCAATCGCCTTCGCCATCGCCTCGGTGCCGTGGCCGAAGGCATCGAACTCGAACACGCCGACCGGGCCATTCCAGACCACGGTGCCGGCCTTGGCGATCATCGCGGCGTACTGTTTCGCGGTCTCCGGGCCGATGTCGAGGATCATGTCCTCGGCGCCGACATCGCCGACCGACTTGATCGTGGCCGGCGCGTCGGCCTTGAACTCCGGCGCCACCACGACGTCCACCGGCAGCGGGATGTCCGCGCCGCGCGCCTTGGCATCGGCCATGATCTTCTTCGCGGTGTCGATCAGGTCGGTTTCCACCAGCGACTTGCCGATGCCGTGTCCCATCGCCGCGATGAAGGTATTGGCGATGCCGCCGCCGACGATTAGCTGGTCCACCGTACCGACCAGCGAGGACAGCAGCTCCAGCTTGGTGCTGACCTTGCTGCCGGCGACGATGGCGAGAAGCGGGCGCGCCGGGTTGTCCAGCGCCTTCGCCAGCGCATCCAGCTCGGCCATCAGCAGCGGGCCGCCGGCGGCCTGCTTCGCATGGCGGATGGCGCCGTGGGTGGAGGCCTGCGCGCGATGCGCGGTACCGAAGGCATCCATCACGAACACGTCGCACAGGGCAGCGTAGCGCTTCGACAGCGCCTCGTCGTCGGCCTTCTCGCCGACGTTCATGCGGCAATTTTCCAGCATGACCAGCTGGCCGGGCGCGACGTCCACGCCGTCGAGGTAATCGCGCACCAGCGGCACTTCGAAGCCGATCAGGTTGGACAGGCGCGCGGCAACCGGTGCCAGCGAATCCGCCTCGCTCCACTCGCCTTCCTTCGGGCGACCCAGATGCGAGGTGACCATCACCGCCGCGCCGGCTTCCAGCGCCGCCTTCAGCGTGGGGATCGAGGCGGTGATGCGCTGGTCGGAAGTGACCTTGCCGTCGGCGACGGGCACGTTGAGATCCTGCCGGATCAGCACGCGCTTGCCGGA
>JAEXAG010000114.1 GCA_023394655.1 Pseudomonadota bacterium | reverse complement strand
GCATCCAGGTGCCCAGCGTGGGCGACCGCCCGCCGCGCCGTCTGCCGCGCCACGCGCTGGCGCAGGCGGTGCAGGGGCGCTACGAGGAAATCTTCGAGATGGTGCAGGCCGAGTTGCGCCGCTCCGGCTTCGAGGAGCTGGTGCGCGCCGGCATGGTGCTCACCGGTGGCGGCTCGAAGATGGAAGGCGTGGTCGAGCTGGCCGAGGAGATGCTGCAGATGCCGGTGCGCGTGGGCATCCCGCAGCACGTGGCGGGGCTGGCCGAAGTGGTGGGCAACCCGGTGCACGCCACCGGCGTCGGCCTGCTGCTGATGGGCAGCCGGATGGAGGGACCGAAGAGCCGGCCGCTGCTTCCGGCGGGACGCGGCATGGGGTTCCTGAAGAAATTCAAGGATTGGTACAACGGCCAGTTCTGAGCGGTGGTTGGCGGCATGGCGGCGAAGGCGTGGCAAAGCGGGAAGGAAAGCGGAACGGACGGCAACGAGTGACGGAAAAGCGGAAAAAAAGCGGCGCGGGACGGTAGGCAGGAAAGGCAAAGTCGGCAAGAATTCCAAACGAAGAACAGAACAAGAACGCCAGCGCGGCGTCGGTGCGAAGGAGTCCGAAACTCCCGCCCCGCGACCGTCGCGGCTCAACCCAGAGGACATGGACATGGCAACTTTCGAACTGATGGAAAAGATGGCGCCCAACGCGGTCATCAAGGTGGTGGGCGTGGGCGGCGGCGGCGGCAACGCGGTCGCGCACATGGTCAACAGCGGCGTGGACGGAGTGGAGTTCATCACCGCCAACACCGACGCCCAGGCGATCAAGAACTGCGGCGCCAAGCTGCAGCTGCAGCTCGGTACCAACGTCACCAAGGGCCTCGGCGCCGGCGCCAACCCCGAAGTGGGCCGCCAGGCCGCGCTCGAGGACCGCGAACGCATCATGGATGCCCTGCAGGGCGCGGACATGGTGTTCATCACCGCCGGCATGGGCGGTGGCACCGGCACCGGCGCGGCGCCGGTGGTGGCGCAGCTGGCCAAGGAAATGGGCATCCTGACCGTGGCCGTGGTGACCAAGCCGTTCCCGTTCGAGGGCAAGCGCCGCATGCAGGTCGCGCTCAAGGGCATCGAGGAGCTCGAGCAGCACGTCGATTCGCTGATCACCATCCCGAACGAGAAGCTGATCACCGTGCTCGGCCGCACCGCCACGATGGTCCAGGTGTTCCGCGAGGCCAACAACGTGCTGCACGGCGCGGTGCAGGGCATCGCCGACCTGATCGTGCGCCCGGGCCTGATCAACGTCGACTTCGCCGACGTGCGCACCGTCATGAACGAGATGGGCCTGGCGATGATGGGCACCGGCATCGCACGCGGCGACGACCGCGCGCAGGCCGCGGCCGAGGCGGCGATCCAGAACCCGCTGCTCGACGACATCAACCTGCAGGGCGCGAACGGCATCCTGGTGAACATCACCTCCGGCTCCGACCTCACCATGGCCGAGTTCGACGAGATCGGCCGCGTGGTGGGCGAGTTCGCTTCCGAGGACGCCACCGTGGTCATCGGCACCGCGCTCGACGCCGAGATGCAGGACGAGGTCAAGGTGACCGTGGTCGCCACCGGCCTCAACCGCAACGCCGCGCGCCAGCCCGTGCGCAACGATTTCGGCTACGAGTCGGTGCGCCAGCCGCGCCAGCGCCCGCAGATGGAAATCGTCCCGCAGCCGCAGGTGGCCAAGCGCGATGGCACCACCGGCCTGCCGATCGATGATGTCCCGGTGCACGCCTTCAACCCGGCACAGGGACTGGCGTCGGGCCTGCGCCGCGGCGCCGCGCCTTCGCCCGCGCCTTCCGCACCGGCGGAGAGCGCCGCGCCGAAGGCGGCCGATTTCGGTGGCGCGGACTATCTGGACATCCCGGCCTTCCTGCGTCGCCAGGCGGACTGAGCCCCGCCACGACACGAAGGCTCCGCGTGACCCGCACCCCGGGTCGCGCGGGTCTGCTGCACCCCCCGGCCATGCCGGCACCCATGCAACGGTGCGTTCCGCGCATCGCATGTCCCCTTGCGCCGCACGGCTTTCCCGCGCGGCGCCTTTCTTCCCGGCGTTTTGCTGGGCCGGTGTTCAGCAAGCCGCGTGATAACCTGCTGAATCGCCATTTTTCCGTTTCCGAGGCGCCATGAGTCGACAGCGCACCCTGAAAAACCTGATCCGTGCGACCGGCGTCGGCCTGCACAGTGGCGAAAAAGTGTTCCTCACCCTGCGTCCCGCGCCGGTGGATACCGGCATCGTGTTCCGGCGCATCGATCTGCTGCCCGTGGTCGAAGTGCCCGCGCGCGGTGAGCTGGTCACCGAGACCACGCTATGCACGGGGCTTTCCTGCGGCGAGGCCAAGGTGCAAACCGTCGAGCACCTGCTTTCCGCGCTGGCCGGGCTCGGCATCGACAACGCCTGGGTCGAGCTGTCCGCGGCCGAAGTGCCGATCATGGATGGTTCCGCGGGTCCGTTCGTGTTCCTGCTGCAGTCCGCCGGCATCGTCGAGCAGGACGCGCCGAAGCGCTTCATCCGCATCCTGCGCGAAGTCGAAGTGCGCGACGGCGACAAGATCGCCCGCTTCCGCCCGCACGACGGCTTCCGCCTGGATTTCACCGTGGAATTCAACCACCCGGCGATCCCGACCTCGCAATCGACCGCGCGGGTGGAATTCAGCACCGCCAACTACATCCATGAAGTGAGCCGCGCGCGCACCTTCGGTTTCATGCGCGATCTCGAATACATGCGCGAGCGCAACCTCGGCCTCGGCGGATCGATGGACAACGCCATCGTGCTCGACGAGTTCCGCGTGCTCAACGAGGACGGCCTGCGCTACGCCGACGAATTCGTGCGCCACAAGATTCTCGATGCGATCGGTGACCTCTACCTCGCCGGCCACCCCATCATCGGCGCCTACGAGGGTTTCAAGTCCGGGCACGCGCTCAACAACAAGCTGGTGCGCGCGCTGCTGGCCGATGAAAGCGCGTGGGAGCTGGTCAGCTTCGATGACGAGGCGTCCATGCCATTGCCGATGTATGCCCCGCTGCTGCCGGCCTCGGCGTGACCTGATTCGCGGTTTCCGCACCGCGACTTGCAATTGGGGCAGATGTTATTGAATGATGAAGGCGCTTCCGACGTGGGGGAGGGAGCGCCAACCCGCCAGTGCCCAGTGCACTGGCGGGTTTTTGTTTTCCGGGCCATGCCATGATCGCGGCCATGGAAACCGATGGAATCCCGCAAGCATTCGCACCCGTCGCCTCGCGCGCCATCGAGCGGCTGGGCGGCGCCGCACTGGCACCGGAAGATGCCGCGCGCATTGCGCGGGTGGCGATCGGCAGCGATTTCGCCATCGACACGCTGGCGCGCCAGCCGGAACTTCTCCAGCGACTGCTGGCCGATGACGGGGCCTCGCCCTTGCCGCCGCCGAAGTTCGAACCCGGCGCGAGCGCCGAATGGCCGGCGCTGCTGAGGCGCCATCGCGCGGCCGAATCCACGCGCCTGGCCTGGCGCGATCTGCTCGGCCTGGACGATGTCGAAGCGACGCTCCGCGGCACCACGCGGCTGGCGGAGGAATGCCTGTTGCTGGCACTGGATGCGCTGCAGGAGACTTTCGCGGCCCGCCACGGCGTGGTCCGCGATGCCGATGGCCGGCCCGTGCGGCTGGTGGTGTTCGGCCTCGGCAAGCTTGGCGGCGGCGAGCTCAACTTCAGCTCCGACATCGATCTGGTCTATGCCTACGAGCACGAGGGCGAGAGCGACGGACCGCGGCCCTTGTCGGCGGAAACCTGGTTCGCGCGGTTGGGGCAGCAACTGGCGCGCCTGCTCGACGAGCCGACCGCCGATGGCTTCAGCCATCGCGTGGACCTGCGCCTGCGGCCCTACGGCAATGCCGGCCGGGTGGCCTGGTCCTTCGCCGCACTCGAGCAGTATTTCCAGCGCGAAGGCCGCGACTGGGAACGTTACGCCTGGCAGAAGGCGCGCCCGGTGGCCGGCGATCGGGAGGCCGGCGAACGCTTCCTCGATCTCATCCAGCCCTTCGTCTATCGGCGCTATCTGGATTTCGGTGCGCTCGAGGGCCTGCGCGGGATGAAGGCGCTGATCGCGGCGGAAGTCGCGCGCAAGGACATGGCCGGCGACATCAAGCGTGGCCCCGGCGGCATCCGCGAGATCGAATTCCTCGTCCAGGCCCTGCAGTTGATCCGTGCCGGACGTGAGCCGGCGCTGCAATGCCGCGGGCTGCTGCCCTCGATGCGGGTGCTGGTCGAAGCCGGGCAGATCGAGCCGGAAACCGGTCGGCGGCTTGCCGAGGCCTACCGCTTCCTGCGCCGGCTGGAGAACCGCCTGCAGATGATGGCCGATGCCCAGACCCACGCGTTGCCGGTCGATCCGGCGCAACGCGAGCGGATCGCCTGGGCGCTCGGGCACGCAGGCTGGCCCGCGCTGCTGGAAGCGCTGGATGCGGTGCGTGCCACGGTGTCCACCGAGTTCGAGGCGCTCCTCGCCCAGCGCCGGAAGCATCGCAAACCCGATGCACTGGCCGGCTACTGGAAGCTGTTGCCCGATGGCGGCGATGCCGAGGTGCTGGCCGATGCCGGATTCGTGGAAGCCGAGGCGCTCGATGCGCAGCTGCGCGATTTCCTGCGCGGCGCGACCGCCCGGCAGAGCTCGGACATCGGGCGGGCGCGGCTGGATCGGGTGATGCCGGCCCTGATCGCCGCCAGTGCCGGGGCCTCGCAGCCGGATGCGGCCTTGAAGCGGGTGCTGGCGCTGGTGCAGAACGTGCTCAGGCGCAGCAGCTACCTCGTGCTGCTGGACGAGCAGCCGCAGGCCCTGGCGCGGCTGGTGGATGCGCTCTCGCGCAGCGCGCTGCTCGGCGAGCGGCTGGCGAAGTACCCGCTGCTGCTCGACGAATTGCTGGACAGCCGCGCCAGCGGCCCGATCCCCGATGCAGGGGAAATGGCGGAAACCTGTATGGCGACCGTGGACCAGGCCGATGGCGATATCGACAGCGCGCTGCGCCTGCTCAACGAGACCCGCCAGGCGATCAGCTTCCGCATCGCGCTGGCCGCGCTGGATGGCCGCCAGCCGGCGAGCGACAGCACCCGGCAGCTGGCCGAACTTGCCGACGCGGTGCTGGCGGCGGTGGTCTCGATCGCCGATGCCGAGCTGCAGGCCCAGCATGGCCGGATTCCCGATGCGCGCTTCGCCGTGATCGGCTACGGCAGCCTCGGGGGCCGCGAACTCGGCTTCGGTTCCGACCTCGATCTGGTGTTCCTGTACGAGGCAGCGCCGGATGCCGAGTCCGACGGTCGTCGGCCACTCGACGCACAACGCTGGCACGCGCGCATGGCGCAGAAGATCGTCGGCTACCTGCAGGTGCCGACCGCGGCCGGACGGCTGTTCGACGTCGACGTGCGCCTGCGCCCGGATGGCAGCAAGGCGATGCTGGTTTCCACCTTGCAGGGCTTTGCCGATTACCAGCGCGAGCGCGCCTGGACATGGGAGCGGCAGGCGCTGGTGCGCGCGCGATGCGTGGCCGGCGACGCGGCGCTGGCCGAACGCTTCGGCCAGGTCCGTGACGAGGCGCTCTCGATGTCGCGCGATGCGGAGACCCTGCGGGATGAAGTCGTGGCGATGCGCGCCCGGATGCGCGCCGGGCTCGACCGGAGCGATGCCGAATCACTCGATCTCAAGCAGGGCGAGGGCGGGCTGGTGGACTTGGAGTTCCTGCTGCAATGGCGCGTACTCGCCGCCGGGCCGCCGGCGCCCGAAGGCGGTTGGCCGCATGCCAGCGACGAACTGCTGCGCGCGCTGGCACGCAGCCGCCGGTTGGACGATGACGAGGCGACTGCGTTGCTGGAAGCGCACGACGTGTTGCTGGAGGCGGGCCTGCGCTGCACGCTGGATCGTCGCCGGCGAATGGCCAGCCGTTCGCGGCCGGAGATCGCCGCTGCCGCCGCCGCCATCCGCGCTGCATGGTCGCGGCACGGGCTCGACCTCGCGCCCGCGCCCTGAGCCTCCCGCTCAGTTCTTGCGGCCGGGCACCTGCACCAGTTCAAGCCCTTCGGCATCGATCCGCAGTGCGGTCAGCTTGCCGCCCCAGACCGCGCCGGTATCGATGGCATGCACGCCGTGGCCGATCATCAGGCCCAGCGTGCTCCAGTGCCCGCAAACGACCTTCAGATCGCGCGGGGCATGGCCGGGCACCGAGTACCACGGGTACAGCCCCGGCGGCTGCGTACCCGGTGCGCCCTTGTGATCGAACGCGATGCGGCCGCGGGGCGTGCAGTAGCGCATGCGGGTGAACACGTTGATGATCGCGCGCAGGCGGTCGTGGCCATTGAGGCGCGGGTTCCAGGCCGGGTTGTCACCGTACATCGCGCGCAGCAGCTTGCGGAAACCTTCGCCGCGGAGCCGCTGCTCCACCTCGTGCGCATAGCCTTCGGCGATCGCGATGGTCCATTGCGGCAGCAGGCCGGCATGCAGCATCGCCCAGCCGTGCAGGCGATCGACGTGGATCAGCGGGCGATGACGCAGCCAGTCGAGCAGGGTGCGGGCATCGTGCGCCTCGATCACCCGGCGCAGGTCGGGGTTGACCTTCTGCTGCTCCTCGGGCCGGCGCTCGCCGATCGCCACCAGCGAGAGATCGTGGTTGCCGAGCACCACGGTCGCGTTCTCGCGCAGCGAATGCACCAGCCGCAGCGTCTCCAGCGATTCGCCGCCGCGATTGACCAGATCGCCGCAGAACCAGAGCTGGTCCTCGGCCGGATCGAAGCGGATCGCCTCGAGCAGGCGCTGGGTCGCTCCGTAGCAGCCCTGCAGGTCACCGATGGCCCAGATCGCCATGCCCGCCGCCTCAGTGCAGGGTCCGCGGCATCGACAGCGTGAACGCGGGGATCTCGGCCTGGAAATGCGTGCCGTCATCCGCCCGCAGGTCGTAGCGGCCGTGCATGGTGCCCAGGCTGGTGGGCAGCACCACCCCGGAGGAGTACTCGAAACCCTCGCCCGGCTGCAGCCAGGGCTGCTCGCCGACCACGCCTTCGCCGTGGACTTCCTCGGTGTTGCCGTCGGCGTCGGTGATGATCCAGTGGCGGTGGGTCAGCCGTGCCGGCACGCTGCCGTGGTTCTCGATGCGGATGGTGTACGCGAACACGTAGCGACCGGCCTCGGGTGCGGATTCGTCCTCGAGGAAGCGCGTGGCGACGTGGATGCCGATGGCGTAGGGCAATTCGGTGGACATGGCGATGATTCTACGCAGCCGGCGTGAACCGCGCGGCAGGACGGTTCAGCCGGCCGTCGCGGCCTCCGCCAAGCGGATGAAGCCGGCCACCGGCACCTGCTCGGCGCGCCACTGCGGATCGAGCCCGGCGGCGCGGATCGCCTCGTCGTCGCAGACATCGCGCAAGGCGTTGTGCAGGGTCTTGCGACGCTGCCCGAAGGCGGCGCGCACGATCCGCGCGAACGCGGCATGGTCGCGGATCGGGATTTCCGATGCCGGCTTCGGCACCAGCCGCACCACCGCCGAATCCACCTTGGGCGCCGGCCGGAAGGCGCCGGGCGGCACCTGGATCAGCGGCGTCACCCGGCAATAGGCCTGCAGCATCACCGAAAGCCGGCCATAGACCTTGCTGCCTTCACCGGCGGCCATCCGCTCGACCACTTCCTTCTGCAGCATGAAGTGCATGTCGGTGATCGCGGCGGCATGGTCCAGCGCGTGGAAGAGGATCGGGCTGGACAGGTTGTAGGGCAGGTTGCCGACCAGGCGGATGCGTCCGCCATCGCCGGCCAGCTCGCGGGCGAGTGAGGTGAAGTCCACTTGCAGCACGTCGCGGGGGATCAGCCGCAGGCCGCCGCCCCGGGCATCGGCCGCCTGCGTCAGCGGTGCGAGCAGGTCGCGGTCGAACTCGATCGCGGTGAGCGCGCCGTGGCGGGCCAGCAGTGGCAGGGTCAGCGCGCCCTGTCCCGGGCCGATTTCGACGATGTGCTCGCCCGGCTTGGGGTCCAGCGCCAGCACGATGCGGTCGATGACGCTGCGGTCGTGCAGGAAGTTCTGGCCGAGGTGTTTCTTCGCGGGTTTGTCGAAACGGATGTTCACGATGCGGGGCTCACAAGAGACGGGTGCCGGGCGCGATGTCGCCATCGGGGATGCACAGGCGCACGCCGCCGGCTTCGTCGTGGAAGCCGGTGATCAGGCACTCGGAGCGTACCGGGCCGATCTGCCGCGGCGGGAAATTGACCACGCCCACCACCAGCCGGCCCGCCAGCGTTTCCGGCGTGTAGTGCGCGGTGATCTGCGCGCTGGAGCGCAGCACGCCGATCTCCGGGCCGAAATCGACCTTGAGCCGGTAGGCCGGCTTGCGCGCTTCCGGGAAGGGCAGCGCCTCGACGATGCGGCCGACGCGCAGGTCCACCTTGAGGAAATCCTCGAAGTCGATGCTGTCGCTCATGCGCGCAGGCCCTGGTGCCCATGCGTGCGCGCCAGTGCCGCGCAGGTGGCGGCGGCGGCGAACAGGCTTGCCGGATCGGCAATGCCCCGGCCGGCGATGTCGAGCGCGGTGCCGTGGTCGACGGCCACGCGCGGGTAGGGCAGGCCGAGGGTGATGTTGACCGCTTGGTCGATGCCGGCGCTCTTCAGCACCGGCAGGCCCTGGTCGTGGTACATCGCCAGCACCGCATCGAAGGCGTCGATGCGGTCCGGCAGGAAGGCGGTATCGGCCGGCAGCGGGCCGGCCAGCGCCATGCCATCGGCGCGCAGGCGTTCGAGCACGGGGATGATGACGTCGATTTCCTCGCGGCCCAGATGCCCGTCCTCGCCGGCGTGCGGGTTGAGGCCGAGCACGGCGATGCGCGGTGCCGCGATGCCGAAATCCCCGCGCAGCGCGGCATCGGTGATGCGCAGCGTGCGCTCGAGGGCTTTCGCGGTGATGGCATCGGCGACATCGCGCAGCGGCAGGTGGGTGGTCGCCAGCGCCACCCGCAGGCCGGGGCGCGCCAGCATCATCACCACCTCGCGGCCGGCACGCGCGGCCAGCCAGCCGGTGGTGCCGGTGTAGGCGATCCCGCCCTCGTTGATGCTGGCCTTGTGGGTCGGCCCGGTGACCATGCCATGGCAGCGGCCGGACAGGCAGGCGTCGCTGGCCACCGCCAGCGACTGCATCACCGCCGCGGCATTGCGCGGATCGGGCTGGCCGAAGGGCGGCGGCGGGCCGGGCAGCGGCACCGGCTCGATCGCCAGATCACCCGGGCGGCTTGCCGGCTCGTCGGTGCCGAGGAGGCGCAATGGCAGGCCGAGCGCATCGGCCGCGCGCTCGAGGGTGGCCGGATCGGCGAAGGCTAGCAGCCGTGCGCCGGACGGCGGCGATTGCGCCAGCCGCACGCAGAGCTCCGGGCCGATGCCGGCGGGCTCGCCGGGCACGAGGGCGAGCAGCGGGGTCATCGCGGCTTCGCACGCCCAAACGGCCAGCGCCGGGCATGAGGCCCGGCGCTGTCGGCACCACGGGGAAGGCGCGGGGCCGGCATCAGCCGCCGCTGCCGCTTTCCGCGGCGCTTTCGCCCACCACCGAGGCCGAGCGCACGTCCACGTAGGCTTCGCCACGCATTTCCTGCAGGAAGCGGTTGTATTCGTCTTCCAGCTTGCGGCGGCCGATTTCCTGGCGCACCACGCTGCGCTGTTCTTCGCCGGCGGCTTCGGCCTGGCGCATGCCGACGCGCTGGATGATGTGCCAGCCGGCCGGCAGCTGCATCGGCGGTGTCACTTCGCCATCCTTCATGCCGGCCAGCACGCCGCCCAGCTGCGGACCCAGGGCATCGGCATTGACCCAGCCGATCTCGCCGCCACGCTCGCGGCTGGCGGGATCGCCCGAGGACTCGCGCGCGAGCTCGGCGAAATCGGCGCCGCCGGCGATGCGCGCGCGCAGCGTTTCCAGCCGCGCGCGGGCGGTGGCATCGCTGGTGCCGTCATCGGTGCGGACGAGGATGTGGCGGATGCGGTACTGGCTCAGCATCGCCGGGCCGGCTTCGGCCGCGCTGCGGGTTTCCACCAGGCGGATCAGCTGGAAACCGCTGGCGCCGCGGATCGGGCCCAGCACCTGGCCCGGGGCCAGCGACTTGATGCTCTGCGCGAACGCCGGCGGAATCTCGGATTCCGCGCGCCAGCCGAGATCGCCGCCTTCCAGCGCGTTCGGGCTGTCGGAGTAGCGCACCGCGGCGGTGGCGAAGTCCATCTCGCCGCGCTCGATCAGCCCCTTCACGCCGTCGATCTTCTGCTGGCCGGTGGCGATCTGCTCCGGCGTCGCGCCTTCCGGCACGGCCACGAGGATGTGGGCGAGGCGGTACTGCATGCCGCGCGCGCCGGTGGCCTGCGCCAGCGCCGCGCTCACTTCGGCTTCGCTGACGTGCACGCGGCTCTGGCCGAAGCTCTGCTTCAGGCGCTGGATGGCGATCTCGTCGTGGATGCTGCGGCGGAAATCGTCCATCGACATCGCCTCGGTGGCGAGCTGCGCGCGCAGCTGGTCGAGGGTGAGGCCATTCTGCTGGGCGATGCCGGTGACGGCCTGCTCGACTTCCTGGTCGGTGACCACGATGCCGACTTCGCGTGCACGGTTGACCTGCAGGCGGGTCAGCACCAGGCGTTCCATGACCTGGCGCGCCAGCACGTTGGCCGGCGGCAGCTGGGTGGTGCTGCCGGCGTACTGGGCGGTGATGTTGGCAATCGCGCGGTCGAGTTCGCTCTGGAGGATCACGTCCTCGTTGACGACGGCGGCGATGCGGTCGATGGGCGTGGTCTGGGCCGCGAGCGGCGAGGAGGCGACCGCCAGCAGGGCGGCGAGCAGGCAGGCTCGAAGTTTCATCATGGGGTGGGGTCCGTCGAATCCGGGGGTGCCGGGGTGCCGCGTGTCAGCGAGGGCGGGGGCACCAGGTAAAGATCATCGCGGTGATAGCCGAGGATAGCACGGCGCAGGGTACCCCTTGCGTCCTGTCCCGCGGAGCCCAGGCCCTTCAGTTCGATCTCCAGCATGAGGCTGTTGTTCAGGTCGCCCTCGCGATTGCGGATGTACTGGCGGCCGACCAGGCGCACGGCGACGCAGCAGCTGTCCCACTGCACGCCGGCCACGCTTTCGAGCGTCTTGCGTTCACGGATCGAGTAGTAGTGCCGGCCGACCAGGCTCCAGGCGGGGTTCAAGGGGTAGACGAAGGAGAAATCGCTCTGCTCCAGAACGTCGCGGCGGTAGCGGTAGGCGAGGTTGACGATGCCGTCGTCCCCGAACAGGTAGCGCGCGCGCACCGAGGAGAGATCCTGCCGGCGGAACTTCGGATCCCACTGGTAGGAGGCACCGATCATCCAGCGAGCGCTCGGGGCCCAGTTGGCATCGGCGATCCATGCCGAGCGCCCGCGCTCGATGGCCGGTTCGCCGTTGCTGCCGCCGACGTGGATGTCGGAGAAATAGCGGATCTGGCCGAGGCTGGCGTTGAAGCGCTCGAAGCCGTCGGAGTCGCGCAGGATGCGGGTGGTGAGCGCAGTGGTCAGCTGGTTGGCATCGGATTGCCGGTCGGCGCCGCTGAAGCGGTTGTCGCGGAACAGCTGGCCCCAGCCGAAGGTCAGGCGCGAGGTGTCGAAGATCGGGTAGCGCGATTGATCATGGTGCGGCACACGCAGGTAGTACAGGCGCGGCTCCAGCGTGTGCAGCCAGCCCTCACCGTCCTTGGTGAATTCGCGGTCGAAGAACATGCCGGCATCGACCGAGAAGATCGGCAGGCTGCGGCTCAGGCTGCGATCGGCCGTGGCCGGATCGAGCTGGCGCGCGAGTGCATCGTCCAGCCGGTAGCGGGTATGGCGCCAGGCCAGCTTCGGTTCGGCGAACCAGGCATCGCCCGAGAGCGGCAGGCTCACCCAGGGCTTCAGGTCGAAGCGGCTGCCGCCGGGGATGTCGATCGACGGGCCGATCGGCTCGCGCAGCGCATCGCGCACGCGCCAGGATTCGTGCTCGAAGCGCACCGCTTCCACGTCCACGCCGGCGCGGACGAAACGGCCGAAGGGTTGCTCCCAGCTCAGCCAGGCGCGCGGCAGGCGGTTGAAGGGCAGGAAGCGCTCGTCGAGCGTGTAATCGGCCAGCAGGTTGTAGTCCGCGGTGATGCCCGCGCTCCAGTGGCGGCCGCGACCGTACAGGCCGACCTCGCTGTAGGCGGAGTAGTTGGCCACGCCCAGCGAGGTGTTGCTGAAATCCTCGAAGTAGCGCGGGTCGCTGATCCAGACCAGGTTGGCGGCGGCGCGCCAGTTGCCGTTGAGGTTCTGGAAGCCGCTGGCGGTGAGCGAGCTGCGTTCGCGGTCGCGCAGGCGGTCGTCGGGCATCCAGAAGGCGTTGACCTGGCCGCTGCCGGCCGGGTTGAGGTAGCGGAACTCCGCGCCCAGCCCGACGCCGCGCTTGCTCATCAGCCGCGGCGAGAGGGTCATGTCGTAGTTCGGCGCCAGGTTGAGGTAGATCGGCTGGCGGTAATCGAAGCCGTTGCGGCCGGAGTTGGAGATCGAGGGGAACAGCAGGCCGGTGTGGCGGCGCTCGTCCACCGGGAACTTGAACCACGGCATGTACAGCACCGGGATCTTGCCGACCCGCAGCGAGGCATTGCGCGCCACCGCGAAACCTTCTTCGCTGTCCACGTCGATGCGGTTGGCCACCAGCTGCCAGTGCCGCGCCTGCGGCGGGCAGGTGCTGTAGGTGGCGCGGTGCAGGCTGCCGACCTCACCGACCAGTTCGATGCGGTCGGCGCCGCCGTTGCCGCGGCGCTCGATCAACTGGTAGCGCAGGTTCTCGATGCGGTGGGCATCCTCTTCCTGGCTGCCGCTGGCACGCTCGGCGACGATGCGCATCGATTGGTCCTGGAAGCGCACGTTGCCTTCGGCGACGTAGGTCTGCTTCTCGGTATCGAACACGATGCGGTCGGTGCCGAGGAACTGGTCGCCGCGGCGCAGCGCGACATTGCCTTCGAGAATCGGCACATCGAGGGTGCCGCTCTGCTCGTCGCCTTCCAGCTCGGTCGGCTGGTTGCGGCGTTCGGCGGGTTTCAGGTTGATGCCGGTCGGCGCGTCAGAGAAGGCGGGCACCGCTTCGTCGATCGGGCAGAGGCCGTAATCGGGCGGCATCTCGCCCCGCTGGGCCATGGCCGGCAGTGCGATGGCGATGGCGAACGGCAGCGGGAGCAGGCGCAGGGATGGGCGCACGAAGCGGTCCGGTCGGGAAAACGACAGCTAGCTTGCCGCATCGCCGGGGTGGCGGCAATCCGCGCGTGCTTCCCCGTTCAGCGCCGGATGTCGCCGGCTCAGGCTGCCAGTGCGCGCACGTGGGCGACGGCCGATTCCGCCAGCGCGTCCAGGTCGTAGCCGCCTTCCAGCATCGACACCACGCGGCCCTGCGCGGAGGCATCGGCGATGCGCAGGAGTGATTCGGTCAGCCATTCGAAGTCTTCGGCTTCCAGCTCCAGCCCGGCCAGCGGATCGGCGCGGTGGGCATCGAAGCCGGCGGAGATCAGCAGCAGGTCGGGGGCGAAGTCGGCGATGTGCGGCAGCAGCTCGCGGCGCCACGCCTGGCGGAAGGCCTCGCGGCTGCAGCCCGCCGGCAGCGGCCGGTTGAGGATGTGGCTGCCGCCGCCGGTGTGGTCGAGCCCGGTGTGCGGGAACAGGTCGGCTTGGTGCGAGCTGACGTAGAGCACGCGCGGGTCGTGGCGGAAGATCGCCTGCGTGCCGTTGCCGTGGTGGACGTCGAAATCGACGATCGCCACGTTGCGGACCAGCTTGCTCGAAAGCGCGTGCGCGGCGGCCACGGCGATGTTGTTGAACAGGCAGAAGCCCATCGCGTTGGCGGTTTCGGCGTGGTGGCCGGGTGGGCGCACGGCGCAGAAGGCGCGCTGGCGGCTGCCTTCCAGCACCCATTCCACCGCACCGATCCCGGCGCCGGCGGCGCGCAACGCGGCTTCGACGCTGCCCGGCGAAAGCGCGGTGTCATCGTCCAGCCATTCGCGCGGGCTGGCCGGTGCGTGGTTGATGATCCGGTCGATGAGTTCGCCATCGTGGACGCGCATCAGGTCCTCGCGCAGGGCGCGCGGTGCCTCGCGCCATTCGGCGTCGGGGAAGGCCTGTTTCAGGGCGGTCACCACGCGCTCCACGCGGGCGGGGCATTCGGCATGGCCGGGGCCGGTATCGTGGCCCAGGCAATCGGGATGGGCGTAGAGCCTGAGCCCGGTCACCCTCTGCGCCGTTCGTGCTGCCAGACGACTTCGCCGTGGCCGCTGGCGCGGGCCAGCACGCGGCAAAGCACGAACAGCAGGTCGGACAGCCGGTTGAGGTAGCGGATCGCCTGCGGGCGGACCTCTTCGTGGCGGGACAGCGCCACCGCCACGCGCTCGGCCCGGCGCACCACGGTGCGTGCCACGTGGCAGTGCGCGGCCGCCTCGCCGCCGCCGGGCAGGATGAACTCCTTGAGCGGCGGCAGCGCTTCGTTGTAGCGGTCGAGTTCGTTCTCGAGGCGCTCCACGTCGGCATCGTCGATGGCCGCATGGCCGGGGATGCACAGCTCGCCGCCGAGATCGAACAGCTGGTGCTGCACGGAGGTCAGGAGCGCGCGGATGCCGGCGGTCTCGCCCGCGTCGGCGAACTCACTGGCCAGCACCAGCCCGATGCAGGAATTGGCCTCGTCCACGGTGCCGTAGGCCTCGACCCGCAACGACTCCTTCGGCACCCGCTGGCCGTTGCCCAGCCCGGTGCTGCCGTCGTCGCCGGTGCGGGTGTAGATCTTCGACAGCCGGTTGCCCATGGTCAGGCGCGATGCGTGCGGCCGGCGGCATCGCCACGCACGGCCTGCGCACCAAGGTGCAGGGCCGCGGCAACGGCCACGTAGAAGGCGGTGGTCAGCAGGTAGGGGCCGACCCAGTGGAAGTAGTTGGCGATCCAGCCGGCCACGCTCTTTTGCGCAACCGCGTCGCTCATCCAGTAGAAGCCGCCCTGCGCGAACAACTGGCACAGCGCCACCGAGCCCAGCACCGCCAGGCCCAGCTTGCCGATGCGCGAGCCGGCGTTGCCGGTCTGTCGCGCGGTCCAGATGCCGCCCGCCCACAGGCTGAAGTAGGCCGGCACCAGCATCCAATAGCCGGGCGACACGCAATAGTGCTGCCAGAAGTCGAGGCCCTGCGAGGTGATCACGAAGGCATCCGTGGCCACCGCGAGCGCCATCAGCGCCGGGAACGCCATGCGCGTCCAGCGGCGCAGGTAGAAGCCGCCGACGAAGAACGCCGCCCACGAGGCATCGGGGATGCCGGCGAAGTGGTGCGAGCGGGTGGCGACCATCGCGAGCGCCAGCGCGGCGAGGATGGCGAGATCGGTACCGCGGCTGCGCGGCTCGGCGTTCAGGTTCATTGGGCGTCCTCCGTCATGCCGCGATTCTATCGCGGTCGTATCATCGCGGCCATGCAGACACGCAATCACGATATCGTCATCGTCGGCGGTGGCCTGGTGGGCGCCAGCCTGGCGATCGCGCTCGACGGGAGCGGGCTGGACGTGGCGATGGTGGAAGCCGCGCCCGCCTCCGCCCTTCCCGCGGTGTTCGACGAACGCAACCTGAGTTTCTCCGAAACCACTTGCCATGCGCTGGAGGCGCTCGGCATCTGGTCGAAGCTGTCGGCGGCGGCACCGATCCGGCGCATCCATGCCTCGCGCAGCGGGGATTTCGGGCGCGTCGTGCTGGATGCCGCGGAAGTCGGCCGCAGCGCCTTCGGCCATGTGGTCGTCGCCCGCGACTTCGGCGAGGCGCTGGAAGCGCGGCTTTCGGACGTGGCGAACCTGGTCCGCCATCGCCCCGCGCGCTTCGAATCCACCGAGCTGGGCGAGACGGGCCGGGTGGTGCGCGTGATGGGCGAATCCGGCCCGATGGAACTGCACGCGCGGCTTCTGGTCGGCGCCGATGGCATGGACAGCGCGGTGCGCCAGGCGCTGGGCATCGCGGCCAGCCGGCATGATTACCGGCAGGCGCTGTTCGTGTGCCGGGTGCGGACCTCGCGCGCACCCGATGGCACGGCCTGGGAGCGGCTCGGCCCGAACGGCCCGACCGCGCTGCTGCCGCGCACCGATCGCCACTACGGCGTGGTCCACGGCGTGTCCGTGGACGAAGCCGACGCGGTGGCCGCGCTGCCCGAGGCCGCCTGGCTGGAGCGCCTGCAATCCGCTTTCGGCTGGCGCGCGGGACGCTTCCTTGCCAGTGGCGCGCGCAGCCGCTACCCGGCGCTGCGGGTGGTCGCGGAGCGTGTGGACGCCCCGCGCGCGGTGCTGCTCGGCAACGCCGCGCAGAGCATCCATCCCGTCGGCGCGCAGGGCTTCAACCTCGGCCTGCGCGATGCGCTGACCTTGGTGGAGGAAATCGCCGATGCCGGCCTCGACGCGCCCGACCTGAGCGCGCGCCATGCCCGTCGCCGCCGCGAGGATCGCGAACGCACGCTGGCGTTCTCCGACGGCCTCGCGCGCGCGAGCGCCAACGAACTCCTGCCGATGCGCTGGCTGCGCAGTGCCGGGATGGGCGCGCTGGCGAACCTGCCGGGCCTGCGGGCGGAGTTCGCGGCCGGCGGGATGGGTTATCGCGGCGATTTGCCGGCGCTTTGCCGGGGAGCCGCCCGATGAGCCGGCGCATGCGACGTGACGTGGTGGTGGTGGGTGCCGGCGTGGTCGGTGCCGCCTGCGCGCTGGGTCTGGCCAAGGCGGGGCTGAACGTGGTGCTGGTGGAAGCGCGGGCGCCGGCGCGCTGGTCGCGGGAGCGGCCCGACCTGCGGGTGTTCGCCTTCGCCCCCGACAATGCCGCCTGGCTGGACGAACTCGGGGCCTGGCGCGGCATCCTCGAATCGCGCGCACAGCCTTACCGGGAGATGCGCGTGTGGGATGCGGCCGGTGGCGGCGAACTGCATTTCGATGCGGATCCGCTGGCACGCCGTGAACTCGGCTGGATCATCGAGAACAGCCTGCTGGCTGAAAGGCTCTGGCAGGCGGCGGTCGCTGCAGGCGTGGAAACCGTGCAGCCGGCGCGTGTCGCCGGACTGGAGCAGGATGCGGAGGCCGTGCGCCTGCAGCTGGAGGATGGCGGCGCGCTTGAAGCGCGGCTGGTGGTGGCGGCCGATGGCGCGGCTTCGCGCCTGCGCGCGCTGGCCGGCATCGAAACGGATGCCCATGATTACCGCCAGCGGGGCGTGGTGGGCTACGTGGAAAGCGCGCAGCCGCACCGGCGGACGGCATGGCAGCGATTCCTGCCCGGCGGCCCGCTGGCCTTCCTGCCGGTGGACGAAGGGCGGCGCAGCTCCATCGTATGGAGCCTGCCGGAAGAAGAGGCCGAACGCGTGCTGGCACTGGATGACGAAGCCTTCGGCATCGAACTGACCCAGGCGTTCGCCGCCCGGCTCGGCGATGTCCGCCCGGTCTCGGAGCGCGCCGTCTTCCCGCTGCGGCGACAGCTGGCCCGAAGCCAGGTGGCCGGCCGCGTGTTGCTGGTGGGCGATGCGGCGCATGCCGTGCATCCGCTGGCCGGGCAGGGCGTGAACCTCGGCCTGCGCGACGTGTCCGCACTGGTGGCCGAGGTGCGCGAAGCGGCGACGCGTGGCCGCGAATTCGATGCCCCGCATCGGCTGGCACGCTGGGCGCGCAAGCGGCGCAGCGACAACGTGCCTTCCACCCTGGCCTTCGAGGCCATCAACCGCGTCTATTCCAACGACGCGCTGCTGCCCACCCTGCTGCGCGGCCATGCGCTGGGCGCGGCGAATGCATTGGCACCGCTGCGCAACGCGCTCTGGCGCCATGCCGCCGGCCTGTGAACGAACGAGGATCCGATCGATGAAGAAAGCCTGTGGCGCCCTGCTGCTCTCCCTGTTCCTGTGCTGGGCACCGGCGACGCTCGCCACCGAACCGCCGCCGGGCTTCGTGGTGGAGCGTTCGCTTTGGATCAAGCCGGGGCGTTCGCAGCAGTTCATCGGCCTGTTCAAGCGCACCGAGCTGGCGCGGCTGGATGCGCTGGTCCGCGATGGCAGCGTGCTCTGGTATCGCACCAGTCGGCCCCTGCTCGGCAATGGCCGCGACCAGTGGGATTACCGCATCACCATCGCCTGGCGCGATGCGGCGGCCGCGGCCAGCCATCCCGATTTCATGTCCCCGACCGGCGCGGCGCGCAAGGGTGAATCCGCGCTTTCGATGGAGCAGACGCTGCTGATCGAGCTGGTCAACGATTACCGCGACACCTGGGTGCAGGAGCTGCAGGCCGGCGCCGGCTGAGGCGTCTCAGCGCGGGCCGGCGAAGACCGTGATTTCCTCGCGGTCGTGGTAGAGCTGGCGGGCGCGGATCCGCAGCGGCCGCCCGGCACCGGCTTCGAAGGCGTCCAGGCAGCGCCGGGTTTCCAGCCAGCGTTTCTTCATCGGCAGTTTCAGGTTGAAGATCGCGTGGCGGCACCAACCGTTCGCGAACCATTCGGCCATGCGCTGGGACACGCGGATCGGCTGCTCCACCATGTCGCAGACCATCCAGTCCAGCGGCGTCGCCGGCTGCCAGCCGAAGCCGTCCTCGCGCAGGTGGGTGACCTGTCCGGTGTCCAGCACGTGCGCACGCAGCGGGCCGTTGTCGATGGCGCTGACGTGCATGCCGTGCCGTGTCAGCACCCAGGTCCAGCCGCCGGGCGCGGCACCGAGATCGGCGGCGCGCATGCCGGGCCGCAGCAGGCGCTCGCGCTCGGCATCGTCGAGCAGGACGAGGAAGGCTTCCTCCAGTTTCAGCGCGCTGCGCGAGGGCGCATCCGGGTGCATCCTGAGCCGCGGGATGCCCAGCGGCCACGGCGAGCCATCGCGCGCCGACGAACTGGCCAGGCAGGCGTGCCGGCCATCGAGGAAGGCCACGTGCAGGCGCGGCAGGCGGGCGTCCTCGCCGGCAGCGAGCCAGCCGGCCTTGCGCAGGGCCGGGCGCAGGGCGTTGCCGAAACTGCGTGCCAGCCCGGCCAGCGGCTTGCCGGCGTCGGAATCCGGGTGCTCCACCCACAGGCTGCCGAAGCGGCGGCCGTGCTGTTCCAGCGCGGCGATGATCGGGCTGATGCGGTCCTCGGCAGGCAAATCGCGCAACTCGGCCAGAAGGCGCATCTTCTGCCGGGCGAACACCAGCGTGCGCCAGGGCAGTGCCGCGTCCAGCGCTTCGGCATCGTCGGAATGGAACATGACCCAGCCACTGCCACGCTCGGTGCGCGCGTAGCCGGCGATTCCCGCTTCGGCCGCGCGTTCGGTCAGCTCCGCGGCCAGATCCGGCTCGAAACCCGCGCGGCACCAGCACAGCAGGCCGCCGGGTGCGGCCGCCGGCTCAGTAGGACTGCCCATGCAGGCCGTATTCGCGGAGCACTTCGCGGGCGTCTTCGCGCCCGATGTCGCGCCGGACTTCGATGCCGCGGCGGACGAGCTCGCCGATCCAGTCCCCGGGCAGCGGGCCTTCGTCGAATTCGGTGAGGGCCTCGACATCCTCGCTCCGCGCGCCGATCAGCAGGCGGTCGATGCCGGCCCAGATCGAGGCGCCATAGCATTGGCAGCACGGTTGCGACGAGGTGGCGAGGGTGATCGGCCCCCAGCGAGAGCCGTCCTCGTTCTCGTTGAGCCGGGCGCGCTGCATGCGTTGCTGGGCGAGCATGAAGGCCATCATTTCCGCGTGGGCGACCGAGCACGATTGCGGCAGGACGCGGTTGACGCCGACCGCGATGATGCGATCGTCCGGGCCGAACAGCGCGGCACCGAAGGGCCCGCCGCTGCGCGCGGCGACATTGCGGCGCGAGAGCTCGATGGCCAGCGCGACCTTCGCCTCGTCGCCGGCATAGGCCGGCTCGAACGGCATGTCGTGTAGCCAGAGCGGCAGGGTCAAGTGCAGCTGAAGCGACGGCCTCATTGCGCCACCACTCGGCTGTCGGCCTTGCACTGGCCCTGCACGCAGCTGCAGCCGCGGATGTCGGGGAAGCCGCAGACGCCCGCCATCCCCGATTTCGCGCACTGTGCCTGCACCGCCGCAGGGTCGGTTTTCGCGTTCACGTTGACGCAGGCCGGGTAGTAGCCGCAGCAGTTTCCGACGTTTTTCACCGTGCAATCGGCATCGGTCCTGCAGCTGCGGTCCGGGGCGGTGGGCGTGCCGCCGACCAGCGGCGGCGGTGCCGGCCGCTCCAGCGGGTTCGCCGGCTGGCTGGCCGGAGGCGCCTCGCGCGAAGCCTGCGGCGTGCAGGCTCCGAGCAGCAGCACGGAGAGAACGGTCAGCACGAGGGCGAATCGGGACATGCGGCCTCCGGTCAGGTTTTCTGCATCCAAGTGTCGCGCAGGGTCACCGCGCGGTTGAACACGGGGCGCGAGCCGGGCACGTGGTCGCGGCGGTCGGCGACGAAATAGCCGGTGCGCTCGAACTGGAAACGCTCCTCCGGCGCGGCCTGGGCGGCGGCGGCTTCCACGTAGCCCTGCACGGTCCGGCGCGAATCCGGGTTCAGGTGGTCCTTGTAGGTCTTGCCGTCGCTGTCGTCGTCCGGGTTCGGCACGTTGAACAGGCGGTCGTACAGGCGGAACTCGGCGGGCACGCCGGTGGCGGCATCGACCCAGTGGATCGTGCCCTTGACCTTGCGGTTGGCGCCTTCCATGCCGGGGCGCGAGTCCGGATCGAGCCAGCCGCGCAGTTCCACGATGTGGCCGGCTTCGTCCTTCACCACCTCGTCGCAACGCACGATGCCGGCACCGCGCAGGCGCACTTCGCCGCCGGGCACCAGCCGCTTCCAGGCCTTCGGCGGCACTTCGGCGAAGTCCTCGCGGTCGATCCAGATCACGTTGGAGAACGCGACTTGCCGCTCGCCCATCGATTCGTCCTTCGGGTGGTTGGGGAAGGCCAGGGATTCGACGTGGCCGTCTTCCAGGTTCGTGATGACGAACTTCAGCGGATCGACCACCGCCATGCGCCGCGGCGCGCGGGCGTCGAGGTCTTCGCGCAGGGTGTTTTCCAGCACGGTGGTGTCGATGGTGCTGTTCTGCTTGGACAGCCCGAGCCGCGCGATGAACAGCTTCAGCGCCTCCGGCGTGTAGCCGCGGCGGCGGATGCCCTGCAGGGTCGGCATGCGCGGGTCGTCCCAGCCATCCACCAGCCCTTCGGTCACCAGCGCCATCAGCTTGCGCTTCGACATCACCGTGTAATCGAGGTTGAGCCGCGAGAACTCGATCTGGCGCGGCTTGGCGGCCTCGTTCGGCAGGCCCTTGTCCAGCAGCGGCTGCAGCAGCTCCGGGTTCTCGTGGTAGAGCACGTTGTCCACGCACCAGTCGTAGAGCGGGCGGTGGTCCTCGAACTCCAGCGTGCACAGCGAATGGGTGATGCCCTCGATGGCGTCGCCCAGCGCGTGCGCGTAGTCGTACATCGGATAGATCGGCCATTCCGCGCCGGTGTTCTGGTGCTCGACGTGCTTGATCCGGTAGATCGCCGGGTCGCGCATGTTCATGTTGGGCGAGGCCATGTCGATCTTCGCCCGCAGCGTGCGGCTGCCATCCGGGAACTCGCCCGCGCGCATGCGCCGGAACAGGTCGAGGTTCTCCTCGATGCTGCGGTTGCGCCAGGGCGATTCGGTACCCGGCTCGGTCAACGTGCCGCGGGTGGCGCGCACTTCCTCGGGCGTGAGATCGCAGACGAAGGCCTTGCCGTCCTTGATCAGCTTCTCCGCGCCGAGGTAATAGGCGCCGAAGTAGTCCGAGGCATGGCGCAGCGCGTTCCAGTCATAGCCGAGCCAGCGCACGTCGTCCTGGATCGCCTGCACGTACTCGGGGTCCTCGCGCGCCGGGTTGGTGTCGTCGAAGCGCAGGTTGCACACCCCGCCGAATTCCTCGGCGATGCCGAAATCGGTGGCGATCGCGCGCACGTGGCCCAGGTGCAGGTAGCCGTTGGGCTCGGGCGGGAAGCGCGTCTTGATGTGCGAATGCTTGCCGCTCGCGAGATCCTCGCGGACGATGTTGCGGATGAAATCGGTGCGTTCGGGCGCGGGGGCGGTGCTGTCGGTCATGTCGGGCCGGGATCGATAACTGCCGCCAGTTTACCGCTATGCTGGCCGGCCCCACCGGAGCCGCCGGCATGCGCACGGTCTACCACGCGCTCAATCCGATCGATGCCCACCTGGTCCGCCATGCGCTGGAGGATGCCGGCATCCCGGTGTTCGTCTTCGGCGAGCACCTGATGGGCGGGATGGGCGAGCTGCCGGTGGCCGGATTCATCGAAGTGCGCGTGCCCGACGACTGGTTCGAGGAAGCGCGCGACGTGCTGGAAGCGCGGCAGGCCGGCATCGACGCGGCGGCCGATGCGAGCGATGCGGACGGCGAGGAGGCGGCCGGCGAAGGCTGGCTCCGCGCATGAGCACGTCCGGCGTCGAGGGCGAACGGCGCAGGACCGCCTTCCTCCAGCTGCTGGCCGGTGCCGCGATCATCGGCACCAACGGCCTCATGGTGCGCTTCGCCGACGTGCCGCCGACCATCTCCGCGTTCTGGCGGATGTTCCTCTCCGGCCTGCTGCTGGCTTTGCTGGTGCAGACCCGTCACGGCTGGCAGCGGCTGCCGCGGCGGGCCTGGGCGTGGATCGCGTTGCCGGCGCTGGCGTTCGCCGCCGACCTGTGGATGTGGCACCGGAGCATCCTGATCGTCGGGCCGGGCCTGTCCACCCTGCTGGCCAACGCGCAGGTGTTCTTCATGGCCCTGGCGGGCGTGCTGTTCTTCGGCGAACGGCTCACCCCGCGCTTCATCGGCGGCGTGTTGCTGGCTTTCGCCGGGCTGTGGCTGCTGCTCGGTGGCGATTGGGCCACGCTTTCGCCGCAGTACCGCTGGGGCGTCTGGCTCGGGTTGGGGACCGGCATCGCCTACGCGGCCTACAACATCGGCATCAAACGCTCGCAGGCGGAAGCCGCGGCCGGTGCCGCGCGCGCGCCGGTGGAGCAGGTGCTGTGCCTCGCATCGTTGGGCTCGGCGATCTGCCTCGGGATGGTCGGCCTGGCCGAAGGGGCATCGTTCGCGATCCCGTCGTGGCGCTCGTTCGCGGTACTGCTCACGCTGGCCGCCATCGGGCACTGCCTGAGCTGGATCCTGATCTCGCGTTCGATCGCGGTGCTGTCGGTCGGGATGGTCGGCCTGCTGCTGCTGTTCCAGCCGTTGGTCGCCTATCTGCTCGACGTGCTGCTGCTCGACCAGGCCACCAGCCCGAGGCAGTGGCTGGGGCTGGCGGTGACGCTGGCGGGCATCTTCATCGCCGGGCTGAAGACGCGGCTGCGGCCCCGGCGGGCGTGAGCGCAGATACCCGCGGGCCTCATTCCCGCCCGACCGCCACGCCGCAGACATAGACCACCTCGCAGCCGCCGGGGCCGTGGTCGTCGCGGGTCAGCGAACTGCGCCAGCGCCAGCCGTCATGGGCGTGGACTTCCACCAGCCAGCCTTCGATGCGCACGCGCTGGTCGCGGCGGATGCCGGCCAGTGCCCGGGCGATGCCGGCATCGGCGGGAATCAGGTGCATGTTGGCGCTCTCGCGTCGCACTTGGTCGATCGGGATCGGCGGATCGTCGCGCCAGCGCAGGTAGTACCAGCGGTTCTGCTGGGCCACTTCCAGCCGTGCCAGCACGTCGTCGTCGCGCATCCGGTTCCAGCCGAGCGCGAGATCGAAGGGCGCGAACTCCGCTTCGCGGTCTTCCTCGTAATGGCGGGCGGAAAGCACCCGGGCATCCACGCCGAAGGAAGCCAGTGGCTGCAGGCGTCCGCCCGGATGCACGAATGCGGCCATTCCCGCCGGGGCTTCCGCCTGTGCCGGCAACAGCGGGCTGCCTCGACTGCTGATCGGCGGGCAGGCGATAGCCTGCACCGCATGTTCGGCCACGAAATCGGGATGCGCGTCCGGGGCGGCGAGGGTTTCCGCAGGCGCCTCGAAAGCCGAGGGCGCGGATCGTTCGCGCCAGATCCAGATTGCCGCGGCCGCGAGCGCGATGCCGAGTCCCACCGTGGTCGTCGCCTGCCTCGGGCTCATGGCGTCCTGTCAGCCGTAAAGGAGTTCCGAGGATAGCTCGCGCAGGGTGGTGGTGATGTCGGCCAGCAGCGGCGCCATGGCGGAACTTCGGCGCCAGGCCAGCGCGATGCGCCGGCTGGGCACTTCGCCGGTGAACGGCAGCAGCCGCAGGTGCTCGGGCTGGGTGATGGGCGGGCGCACCGACAGCGCCGGCAGCAGGGTGATGCCGCCGCCGGCGGCGACCATCTGCCGCAGTGTTTCCAGGCTGGTCGCGCGGAAGCCGGATTTCTCCGAAGCCCCGGCGAGGCGGCAGACATCCAGCGCCTGGTCGCGCAGGCAGTGGCCGTCTTCGAGCAGGAGCAGCGCATGGCGGTCGAGGTCCTGCATCGAAACCGCGTCGCGGCCGGCGAAGGCGCCGTCCTCGCGGCTGGCCAGCAGGAAGGGCTCGTCGAACAGCGGCTCGACATGGAGCTGCTCGTCATGGATCGGCATGGCCAGCAGGGCGGCATCGATGCGACCTTCGCGCAGGCGATCAATCAGTACGTCGCTCTTTTCCTCCACCAGCAGCAGCTCCAGCCGCGGGAAACGCACCTGCAGGCGCGGCACGGCATGCGGCAGGAAGTACGGCGCGAGGGTGGGGAAGGCGCCGAGGCGCAGGGTGCCGGATTCCGGGTCGCCGCTGCGGCGGGCAAGGTCGCGCATGGCGTCCACGTCGGCGACGATCTGCCTTGCCCGTGCCACCACTTCGCGGCCGACGGGCGTCAGCATCACCTTGCGCGGCGCGCGCTCGAACAGCTGGACGCCGAGCTCTTCCTCCAGCTTGCGGATCTGGGTGGACAGCGTGGGCTGGCTGACGAAGCTCGCCTCCGCCGCGCGACCGAAATGCCGGTGCTCGGCGAGGGCGACGAGGTATTTGAGATCGCGCAGGTTCATGGCGGCGGGGGCACCGGCGGGCCGGTGCCCCGTCTGGCTCAGGCGGCTTCGGCGGCCGGGGCCGAGCTGCGGATCAGGTGGTCGAAGGCGGACAGCGAGGCGGTGGCGCCCGCCCCCATCGCGATCACGATCTGCTTGTACGGCACCGTGGTGCAGTCGCCGGCGGCGAACACGCCGGGCATCGAGGTGGCGCCGCGGTCGTCGATCACGATCTCGCCGCGCGGGCTCAGGTCCACCACGCCCTTCAGCCAATCGGTGTTGGGCAGCAGGCCGATCTGCACGAAGCAGCCATCCTGCTCCATCAGGCGCTTTTCGCCGGTGGTGCGGTCCTCGACCATCAGGCCGTTGAGGCGGCTGCCATCGCCGGTCACCTCGGTGGTGAGCGACGACGTGTGCACGGTGACGTTGGGCAGGCTGCGCAGCTTGGATTGCAGCACCTGGTCGGCGCGCAGCTTGTCGTCGAACTCCAGCACGGTGACGTGCTCGACGATGCCGGCGAGATCGATCGCGGCCTCGACGCCCGAGTTGCCGCCGCCGATCACCGCCACCTTCTTGCCCTTGAACAGCGGGCCGTCGCAGTGCGGGCAGAAGGCCACGCCCTTGCCGACGTACTGGTCTTCGCCGGGCACGTTCATGCGCCGCCAGCGCGCGCCGGTCGCCAGCACCACCGACTTGGCGGTGAGCGTCGCGCCGCTCTCGGTGGTGACGCGCACGCCGCCATCGACCTGCTCGAGCCGCGCGGCGCGCTGCAGGTTCGTGATGTCGACGTCGTAATCGCGGACGTGTTCTTCCATCGCGATGGCCAGCTGAGGGCCTTCGGTGTGGCGCACCGAGATGAAGTTCTCGATCGCCAGGGTATCCAGTACCTGGCCGCCGAAGCGCTCGGCCAGCACGCCGGTGCGGATGCCCTTGCGCGCGGCGTAGATGGCCGCCGCGGCACCGGCCGGGCCGCCACCGATCACCAGCACGTCGAACGGGGCCTTGGCGCTGATCGCTTCGGCAGCGCGCGCTTCCGCGCCGTTGTCGAGCTTGGCCAGCAACTCGTCGATGCCCATGCGCCCGGCGCCGAAGGGCTGGCCATCGAGCAGAACGGTCGGCACGGCCATCACGCCGCGCGCTTCCATTTCCTCCGCGAACGCGGCACCGTCCACGGCGCTGTGGCGGATGCGCGGATTGAGCGCGGCCATGGTGTTGAGCGATTGCACCACTTCCGGGCAGCTCTGGCAGGACTGCGAGAAGAAGGTCTCGAAGTGGAAATCGCGGTCCAGCGCCTTGATCTGGGCGATGGTGTCTTCCGGCAGCTTCGGCGGGTACTTGCCGACCTGCAGCAGCGCCAGCACCAGCGAGGTGAACTCGTGGCCCAGCGGCAGGCCGGCGAACTCGACGTTCGCTTCCTCGTCGGGGCGGCCGATGCGGAAGCTCGGCATGCGCGGTGCCGGGGCATCCGACAGCGCGAGGGTGATGCGGCCGGCGCCGCCGTCGACGATGTCATCGAGCAGCGCGCGCATCTCGCGGCTGGCATCGGAATCATCCAGGTGGGCAGTCAGCACCAGCGGGGACTGCAGGCGCTCCAGGTAGGCGGCGAGCTGTTGCTTCAGTTCGGTGTCGAGCATGACGGACTCCTCGGCAGGTGAATTTCAGGCAGGCGCATGCCTGCGGACGCGATCGCGCGACGCAGCAGCGCAAGAGGGCTGGGAGCAAGGGAACCGCGATTCCCTTCTTCCCAACCCTCTCCGCGAACGGAGAGGGTGGGGTACCGCTGGAGATTGCAGCGTTGCGAGCGCAGCAGCTGCAATCAGATCTTGCCGACCAGGTCCAGCGACGGCTTCAGGGTCTTCTCGCCTTCCTTCCACTTGGCCGGGCAGACTTCGCCGTCGTGGTTGGCGACGTACTGGGCGGCCTTCAGCTTGCGCACGGTCTCGGTGACGTCGCGGGCGTTGGCGTTGTCATGCACTTCCATGGTCTTGATCACGCCTTCCGGGTTGATCACGAAGGTGCCGCGCAGGGCCAGGCCTTCTTCCGGGATCAGCACGTCGAAGGCCTTGGACAGGGCGTGGGTCGGGTCGCCGATCATGGCGAACTTGGCCTTGCCGACGGCCGGCGAGGTCTCGTGCCACACCTTGTGGCTGAAGTGGGTGTCGGTGGTGACGACGAACACCTGGGCACCGGCCTTCTCGAACTCGGCGTAGTGCTCGGCGGCGTCTTCGATCTCGGTCGGGCAGTTGAAGGTGAAGGCGGCCGGCATGAAGATCAGCACGGACCACTTGCCCTTCAGGTCGGCCTCGGTGACGGTGATGAATTCGCCATTCTTGAACGCGTTGGCCTTGAACGGCTGGACTTCGGTATTGATCAGGGACATCTGCAAACTCCTGTTGGCGGGGGTGGATGGGCAAGGGGAGGTCTCCCCGGCGATGGACAGCTTAGGCGTTGACTATCAATAATTCAAATTGATTATTGGAATACTATCAATAGATGATGTCTATTGAATGACAGCCGGGTCGAAATCGGGCCGATTCTGCCGATGGCGCAGTGCCGGGGAGCGGATGAGCATCGCTTCCGCCATGGCGTGCTCGGCCGGATCGAGTGCCGCCATCGGCTGGAAACGGCCGCCGATCCACGTGGCGATGACGATGCCGTCGCGCAGCAGCAGGCGATTGCCGGTCACCCGCGGCACCTTGTCGCCGGGCAGCACGCCGCCGGCCAAGTTGAGCGGATCGTTGGCGGAGAGCACCAGCAAGCTGCCATCGGGTTCGCGCTTGCGGACTTGGCGCAGGGCGGCGACCGCCTCCGGCAGGGCGAACTGTTCGCCGACCAGCCCGGACACGAAACGCCCGCCGCGCAGTTCGCCGCGCGCCTCCATCCGCCGGTACACGCGCAGCAGGTCGCGCCACGGCGGCAGCCAGCCCGCTTCGCGCTCCAGCAGGCGCCAGCAGACCACGCCGTAGCGGCGCAGCAGCACCCGGGCGATGTGTTCCAGTCCTTCGTCCGGCGTATCGGCATCGCCTTGCAGCAGCGGGCGGCGCAGCAGCGACCAGCGACCGGCATCGTGGATGCCGGAGACCAGCCCGCGCCGCAGCCGGCCACCGGATGCCTTGGGCCGCTTGCCCTGCGGCAGCAGCAGCGCGCGCAGCCCGGCGAAGCTGTCGCAGCTGGCCAGTCCGCGCGCGACCAGTTCGGCCAGCGCATCCTCCAGTTCGGTCTGCAGCAGGCGGGCTTCGTCCAGCAGTTCGTCGAAGAACAGCGCGCCGTGGCGTTTCAGCGCATCCGCCACTTTCGCCGCGCGTGACGACAGCGCATCGGCATCGGGTTCGG
>JAEXAG010000105.1 GCA_023394655.1 Pseudomonadota bacterium | reverse complement strand
CTTCCGCGACACCGACCGACAGCGCGACGCACGCCAGCAGGGGTAGGATTCGGGAAGGCATGGAGCGAGGATACGGAAGATGGAAGGTCCGAGAATGAACCCCCGCCTGTTGCTGGTCGAGGACGAGCCGGTGAGTCTGGCGTTCCTGGGGGAGGCGACTTCCGCCCTGCCCGCACGCGTGGATTGCGCGGCCAGCGTCAGCCAGGCGCTGGCGATGGCCGAAGGGACGCGCTTCGATGGCTGGCTGCTGGATGCCAACCTGCCGGACGGGCGCGGCATCGATCTGCTGGCCCGATTGCGCGCCTTGGGCCACCCTGCCTTCGCGTTGGCGCACACCGCCTCGCATGACCCGGCCGAGCTCGATGCCCTGCGCGAGGCCGGCTTCGACCGCGTGGTTTCCAAGCCCTTGCCGGTCGGCGAGTGGCAGGCGGCGATCAGGGAAGCGATGGGACTGGAATCCCCGGCGCACCCCGGTTCCGAACATTGGGACGACGAGGCGGCCTTGCGTTCGGTCAACGGCAACCCGGAAACGCTGCGGGCATTGCGTGGCCTGTTCCTGGAAGAGCTGCCGCGTCAACGCCGGGTGGTCGAGCAGGCACTGGCTGGCGGCGAAATCGAAGCCGCACGCGCGGAACTGCATCGGCTGAAGGCCGGCTGCGGGTTCGTCGGTGCCTTCGCCTTGCGTGAGACGGTGGATGCGCTTCACGCCAGACCGGATGATCCGGGGCGGCTGCAAGCCTTCGACGCGATGGTGGATGCCGTGATCGCGGCACCGCGCTGACACCCGGAGCGACGATCTCAGCCCGGTCGGCCGAGGCGTTGCAGTTGCGCGGCCATTTCCCAGGATTTCAGGCCGCGCGCCCCGAGGTGGAAGGCGAGCAATTCGCGCATTGGGCGGCGGAGGCTGGCGAGATCCGCATCGTGCGGCGGGTGATCGGCGGCGAGCGCCAGCAAGGCGCTGCCGGTGGCGGCATCACGTCGATCCGCACTGCCGCGATCCCGATGCAGGCGTCGCGGCCCCTGCTCCGGATCCAGCCGGTACCGCGCCGCCGGGTCGATCGCCGCGCCGTCACCGTCATGCATCCAGTCGAAACCGAGCCCGATCGCGTCCAGCAGATCGCGCTCGTAGCGCCGCAGCGCCCACGCCAGCGCCGCCCCCTGTCGCGGAAGCGCCGCGCGGGTTCGTGCAAACGCTTCGTGAAGCTCCGGCAGCGGGTCCTGCCTCGGCACCAGTCGAAGGGTCAGTTCGGCGAGATAGAAACCGGCCAGCGCGGATTCCCCGGCCAATCGCGGTGCCACGTCGATGGCTTCGGCCTGCCGGAGCGTCGCCAGCTCGCCGCGCTGCACCGCATCGAGCCGGATGCACTGCAAGGGCTGCAGGGCCGCCCGCGTGGCGTGCCGCCGGGGACTGGACACGCCGCGCGCCACCAGCCCGATGCGACCGTGCTCGGCGCAGAAAGCCTCGACCAGCAGGCTGGTTTCCCGCCACGCGCGCGCATGCAGCACGAAGGCGGCGTCACTGGCGATCTGCACGCGCGGGTTTCCGTGGTGCCGGCGAGGTCGGGCGCAGGTCGGCCATCCGCGCTATTCCGAATAGCCCAGTGCGCGCAGCGCGGCCTCGTCATTCGACCAGCCCTGGCGCACGCGCACCCAGGTTTCGAGGAACACCTTGCGGTCGAACAGCTTTTCCATCTGCTCGCGGGCCTTGGTGCCGATGTTGCGCAGGCGCGCACCGCCCTTGCCGATGACGATGGCCTTCTGGCTCTCGCGCTCGACCCAGATCACCGCGCCGATGCGGAACATCGCCCCGTCCTCCTCGAAACGCTCGATTTCCACGGCACTGGCATAGGGCAGCTCCGCACCCAGCTGGCGCATCAGCTGCTCGCGCACGAACTCCGCGGCCAGGAAGCGCATGCTGCGGTCGGTGACGTCGTCCGCGTCGTACAGCGCCGGCTGCTCGGGCAGCAAGGGCAGCAAGGTTTCCACCAGCTCTTCCAGCCCCTTGCGCTTGAGTGCGGAAAGCGGGTGCACGGCGGCGAACTCGCGGCCTTCGGTGACGCTGGAGAGATACGGCAGCAATTCCGCCTTGTCGCGCAGGCGGTCGGTCTTGTTGAGCACCAGCACCACCGGCACGCTGGCCTGCGAAAGCGCCGCAAAGGCCATGTCGTCCTCGGCATCCCAGCGTCCGGCTTCCACCACCAGCATCGCGGCATCCACGCCTTCCAGCGCACCACGCGCGGCCCGGTTCAGCACCCGGCTCATCGCCTTGTTCTGGGCACCGTGGATGCCGGGCGTATCCACCAGCACGAGCTGTCCCGCATCGAAGGTGGCGATGCCCAGCATGCGATGCCGGGTGGTCTGCGGTCGGTCGGAGGTGATGCTCACCTTGGTGCCGACCAGTCCGTTGATCAGGGTGGATTTGCCGACATTGGGACGGCCGATGACGGCGACATGGCCGGCGCGATGGGGTTTTCCGCTCATGCGGCGATTGTACGGGGCCGGCGTCGCCGTCGGATCATTCCCGGCCTTCGACGCGCTCGAGCATCGACGCCGCCGCGGCCTGTTCGGCCGCCCGTCGCGAGCCGCCCTCGCCGGCGGTTTCGCCGCGCGGATCGGCCAAGGTGCAGGTCACGCTGAAACGGCGGGCGTGTTCCTCGCCGGATTCCTCCACCAGCGCGTACACCGGCAGCGGGCGTCCGCGGGCCTGCAGCCATTCCTGCAGGCGGGTCTTGGCATCCTTTCCGACCTTGTTCGGCGGCGGCAGCGCCTGGATGAGCGGCGCGAACCAGGGCAACGCCACCTTGCGGCAGGCTTCCAGCCCGGCATCGACATGGATGGCGCCGACCACCGCTTCCACGGCATCGGCCAGGATCGAATCGCGGCGATGGCCGCCGGACTTCATTTCGCCGGGACCGAGGCTCAGGCAGGCCCCGAGATCCAGTGTCCGCGCGATGCCGGCCAGCGCAGATTCCCGCACCAGTTCGGCGCGCGCGCGGGTCAGCGCGCCTTCGTCGGCCTTCGGCCAGGCCGCGTAAAGGGCTTCCGCGGCCAGCAGGTTGACGATCGCATCGCCAAGGAACTCGAGCCGCTCGTTGTGAGGCTGGCCGGCACTGCGGTGGCGCAGCGCCTGCTCGAGCAAGGCAGGATTCGAGAACGAGTGGCCGATGCGTTTACAGGCCACCGCTGTGCTTGTCCTCGGCGGCGCTGAAGCGGCCGACGATGTCGAGGTTGTAGAACAGCGGCTTGCGAACTTCGTAGTCCACGCTGATGCGGGTCGCGCCGCTGGACGCACGTTCGATCTTGATGTCGGTCGGCTTCACGCTGTTCACGTAACCCACGTCGAAGCGCTTGGCCAGCGAAGCCCGCACGCTGCCGGCATCGCCGGACACGCTGTCGTCGGTGGCGACGCCCTTGAGCGCCTTCTGCACCGACCAGTATTCCTGGTACATCGGGAACAGCTTCATGCCGATGAACAGCACGAAGCCGAGCACGGCCAGGACGGCCAGGAATCCCGTGAAAGAAATGCCGGTTTGGTAACGCTTCATGTCGATTCCCCTCGATGGTCGGCTGGGCGGTGGTGCGCGAAGCTTAAGGGATACGCTCGCCGATGCGCGAGAAATCGATGCCGCGGTTCCAGTTCATCCAGACCAGGAATGCCTTGCCGCGCAGGTTTTCCTCGGGGAGCATGCCCCAGAAGCGCCCGTCCAGGCTGTTGTCGCGGTTGTCGCCCATCACCAGGTAATGCCCGGCCGGCACGTCGAATTCGCCATCCCCCATGCCGCCGGCTTCCAGGCTCTGGACGAAGTTCTGGACCTGATGTTCGTGCTCTCCGAGCCGCTCGAGCGCCAGCATGCCCGGCAAGGCGATGCCGTTGTCGCCGCTGCGGATGTCCACCGGCCCTTCCACGCGGTATTGCACCGGCTCGCCGTTGATGGTGAGGACGCCGCGATGGTAGGCCACGCGGTCGCCCGGCATGCCCACCACGCGCTTGACGAAATCGATGCCGGCGTCCGGATCATCCTTGCCCATGCCCGGATAGCGGAACACCACGACGTCGCCACGCTCGGGCAGCCCGATCGGCACCACCTTGGCATTGGTCACCGGCAGGCGCAGGCCGTAGGCGAACTTGTTGACCAGGATGAAGTCGCCGATCTTGAGCGTCGGGATCATCGAGCCGGTGGGGATCCGGAACGGCTCGGCGATGAAGCTGCGCAGGATCAGGATCGCCAGCAGTACCGGGAAGAAGGCGTTGGAGTAATCCACGTACCACGGCAGGTCTTCCTCGCCCAGCAGTCCGGCCTCGGCCCGGCGCTTGCGCAGCACGAGGCGGTCCAGAAGCCAGAAGACCGCGGTGACCAAGGTCAGGGTGACGAGGGCGATTTCGAACCAGCGCATCTGTTTTCCTTCCTTTCCGGGCCGGCGCGGACGCCGTTACTTGTTGTCCACCTGCAGCACGGCGAGGAAGGCCTCCTGCGGGATTTCCACCCGGCCGACCTGCTTCATGCGCTTCTTGCCTTCCTTCTGCTTCTCCAGCAGCTTTTTCTTGCGCGTGGCATCGCCGCCGTAGCACTTGGCCAACACGTTCTTGCGCAACGCCTTGACCGTGGTGCGGGCGATGATCTGGCTGCCGATGGCCGCCTGGATGGCCACGTCGAACATCTGCCGCGGGATGAGATCCTTCATCTTCTCGGTCAGCTCGCGGCCACGGCGATCCGCATGGCTGCGGTGGACGATGATCGAGAGCGCATCCACCTTGTCGCCGTTGATCAGCGTGTCCACGCGCACGAACGGGCCGGCATCGAAGCGCAGGAAGTGGTAATCGAGCGAGGCATAACCGCGCGAGACCGATTTCAGCTTGTCGAAGAAATCGAGCACGACCTCGGCCATCGGCAGCTCGTAGCTGATCTGCACCTGGCTGCCCATGTAGGTCATGCCGATCTGGGTGCCGCGCTTTTCCTCGCACAACTTGATCACCGAGCCGACGTAATCGGGCGGGGTCAGGATGTTGGCGCGGATGATCGGTTCGCGCACTTCCTCGATCTGGTTGGCCGGCGGCAGCTTGGCCGGGTTGTCCAGCGGCATCACCTCGCCATCGGTCTTCAAGACTTCGTAGATGACCGTGGGCGCGGTGGTGATGAGATTCAGGTTGTACTCGCGCTCCAGGCGCTCCTGTACGATTTCCATGTGCAGCATGCCGAGGAAGCCGCAACGGAAGCCGAAGCCCATCGCCTCCGAGCTTTCCGGCTCGAAGCGCAGCGCGGCATCGTTGAGGCGCAGCTTTTCCAGCGCTTCGCGCAGGTCCGGGTAATCCTCGGCATCCACCGGGAACAGGCCGGAGAACACCCTCGGCTGCATTTCCTGGAAGCCCGGCAGCGGGTGCGGCGCGGGATCGTTGGAAAGCGTGAGCGTGTCGCCCACCGGCGCGCCGTGCACGTCCTTGATCGATGCGGTGATCCAGCCCACTTCGCCGGCCTTGAGCGATTTGGTCGGCTTGCGCTTGGGCGTGAACACCCCGACTGCATCCACTTGGTGTGCACGGCCGGTGCTCATCACCAGCATCTTGTCGCCGGGCTTCAGTTCGCCCTGCATGATGCGCACCAGCGAGACGACGCCCAGGTAGTTGTCGAACCACGAGTCAATGATCAGCGCCTGCAGCTTTTCGGTGTCACGCGGACGCGGCGGCGGGATGCGCTGGACGATCGCTTCCAGCACGTCCTGCACGTTGAGTCCGGTCTTGGCGCTGACCGGCACTGCATCGCTGGCATCGATGCCGATCACCGCCTCGATCTCGCCCTTGGCGCGCTCGATGTCGGCGGTCGGCAGGTCGATCTTGTTGATGACCGGGATCACTTCCAGGCCCTGCTCCACCGCGGTGTAGCAGTTGGCCACCGATTGCGCCTCGACGCCCTGGGCGGCATCGACCACCAGCAGCGCACCCTCGCAGGCGGCCAGCGAGCGGCTGACCTCGTAGCTGAAATCGACGTGGCCAGGGGTGTCGATGAAGTTGAGGTAATAGGTGTTGCCGTCGTTCGCGGTGTACGGCAGCGAAACCGATTGCGCCTTGATGGTGATGCCGCGTTCGCGCTCGATCGGGTTGTTGTCGAGCACCTGCGCTTCCATCTCACGGGCGGTCAGGCCACCGCAGATCTGGATGATGCGATCGGCCAGCGTCGACTTGCCGTGGTCGACGTGGGCGATGATGGAGAAGTTGCGGATGAACCGCATGGATTCGGGGATTTCAGGCGACATCGTGGCGATCAGCCGCCCATGCGGCCCTGCGGAAAGTCAAGCGGGCCATTATGGCATGGCGACCGGCCCGCCCGCGCGGGCCGGTTCCCGGAACGAGGTTCAATCCCCGGTGCGCACGGCGACGAAACGCGCGCTGCTGCGCCCGGGAACGCCGGCCAGGCGCAAGGTCACCGTATCGCCCGGCTTCACGCCCGCCAGCGCGGACTGGACCGCGGCGGCGCTGCCGACCGGGGTGCGTCCGATCGCCAGCACGATGTCTCCCGGCGAGAGGCCCGCCTCGCGCGCGGCGCGGCTTTCCACCCCGACGATGCCCACGCCCTCGCCCGCTTTCAGCTGCAGGCGCTGGCGATCCTCGGCACGAAGTTCGGTGATGCGCAATCCCAGCAGGCCGCGCGCGGCCTGGGCCGGCGATTTCGCGGCATCCGCCGGCGCGGCGCGTTCGCCGAAGCGCGCGTTGCCCACATCCTCGGCCTCGCCCAGCACCACGTCGATGTCGCGTTCGCGGCCATCGCGCCAGACGCCGAGCTTCACCCGGCTGCCGGGCGGCAACGCGCCGACCATCGGCGGCAGGTCGCTGTACACCGCCACCGGCGTGCCGTTGAAACTGCGGATGACATCGCCGGCGCGCAGGCCCGCCTTCGCCGCCGCCCCGCCGGCCTCGACATCGGCCACCAATGCGCCGCGGGTGTCGGGCAAGCCCATCCCGCGGGCCAGTTCCCGGGTGATTTCCGGGTTCATCTGCACCCCGAGCATGCCCCGACGCACCTGGCCGGTGGCCTTTAGCTGCTCGACGGCGTTCATCGCGGTATCGATCGGGATGGCGAAGCTGATGCCCTGGAAGCCGCCGGACACGCTGAAGATCTGCGAGTTGATGCCGACCACTTCGCCACGGGTGTTGAGCAGCGGGCCGCCGGAATTGCCGCGGTTGATCGCGACGTCGGTCTGGATGAACGGCACGTAGCGCTGGCCGCCGGTGGAACGGCCGATGGCGCTGACGATGCCGGCGGTCACCGAGTGGTCGAGGCCGTAGGGCGAACCAATGGCGACCACCCACTGGCCGGGGCGCACCACGCCTGAGTCGCCGAGGCGCAGTGCCGGCAGCCCGGTGGCCTCGAGCTTGAGCAGTGCCACGTCCGATTGCGCATCGCTGCCGACCAGCTTGGCGACGAACTCGCGACGGTCATTGAGCTTGACCGTGACTTCCTCGGCGCCATCGACGACATGGTGGTTGGTGAGGACGTAGCCATCGGAGGAAATCAGGAAGCCGGTCCCCATCGAGATGCCACGCGGCTGCTGCGGCATCGGTCCGCGCGGCGATTGCATGCCCGGCGGGATCGGCATGCCGAAGCGACGGAAGATCTCCGCCATCGGATCGGCCCCGGCCATCCCGCCCCGTGCGGCGATGCGCGCCTCCACGCTGACCACGCCGGGACCGACGCGATCGACCAGCCGGGTGAAGTCCGGCAGCCCGGTCACCAGTTCCGGCGCGGGTGCGACCGGGGCGGCCTGAGCGGCGGTGGGCGGCTGCTGTGCGTCGGCCGGCGGCAGCATGACGATGCCGGCGGTGGCGATGGCGGTGAGCGGGACGAGGATCAGCGGGTGCAGCAGTTTCTTCATCGGGATGTCCATTTCTCGGGCTCAGTCCGCGGGGCCATCGGTGGCCGGGACCGGGCGGGGTTCGAACGGGTAAAAGGTGGATGCGCCGCCATCGAGGCGGGCATTGAAGGTGGTGGCGCCTGTCGCCGGCAGCACCGCCCTTGGCCAGCCGGACTTGGCCGCCGGCTGGCTGAAGGGATCGCGCGCAGGCGTCGGCGCAGGCTCGATCGCGGCTTCCGAGGCGACCCGCACGACGTCCTCGGCGGATGCACTGGCCATGGCAGGCCGTGTGCGGACGGCGCGTTGTGCCGCCGCCGGAGCGGCTTCGCGCTCGATGGCCGGAGCCGAGGCGCGACGCGATGCATCCACCGGCGCGTCCGTCGCCGCGATCGCCACCGCCTCGGCAGCCACGGGCGAAGTGACCGGGGTCTCGGCGCGGACCGGCGCCGCTGCCGGCGTTTCCACCGGCACTACCGTGCCCGCGACCGGCACGGCCGGCATTTCGGCCTCCACGACCGGCTGGCGCAAAACCAGCATCGCCGCGAATGCCAGCGACGCGGCCAGCGCACCGCCACCGAACCAGCGCCAGCGCGCCGGGCGCGGGGCGGCGGCCAGCGGGCCGGAGGCGGATTCGGACACGCGTGGCGTCACGCTGGATGCGTCCCCACCCGCTTCGGCGGCGATGCGTGCCGCGATCGCCTCGGCGAAACCCGCGGGCGCGGGTGCGTTCGATTCACCGCGCAGGGCATCGCCGGCAAGCTGCCAGCGCCCCAGGGCATCGGAGAGTGCGTGGTCGTGCGAGAGCCGGCGCAGCAGGAAGCGGGCCCGATCGGGTTCGAGCTCGCCATCCAGCAACGCGGAAAGCTGTTCGCGATGGGTTTCGGTCGTCATGCGCGTCCTCGTTGGCGTGAAGTGGCGCTGGCATCCAGGAGCGGACGCAGCTCGGCATCGACCGCCTCGCGGGCACGGAAGATGCGCGAGCGCACCGTGCCGATCGGGCAATCCAGCCTTTGCGCGATTTCGTCGTAGGCCAGCCCGTCCACCTCGCGCAGGGTGAGGGCCATCCGCAATTCGCGCGGCAGCTTTTCCACCGCCCGCATCACCGCCTGCTCGATCTCGTGGCGCAGCAGTTCGCGCTCGGGCGTGTCGGCATCGCGCATCCTGAGCGCGCCTTCGAACTGCTCCGCGTCGATCGCGTCGATGTCCTCCGATGGCGGGCGGCGCTTCTGGGCGACGAGATGGTTCTTGGCGGTGTTGATCGCGATGCGGTGCAGCCAGGTGTAGAACTGGGCATCGCCGCGGAACCCGGCGATCGAACGCCAGGCGCGGAGGAAGGCATCCTGCGCCAGGTCCTCGGCCTGGGCACGGTCGCCGGTGTAGCGGGCCATCAGCGCGATGATGCGATGCTGGTAGCGGCGCACCAGCACGCCGAAGGCCGCATGGTCGCCCTGCTGGACCTGGCGGACCAGTTCCGCGTCCAGCGGATCGATCGGGTTGTCGATGTGTTCGTCGGCCATCTTGGCCGCCACTCCTCGAAGCATGGAGGGTTCCGCATCGGTTGACTGTGGGGTCAGACCGGGGCGGCGCGGGAAAGTTCCGCCGCGCGATGCAGGCGCGGCTCCGGGCCATCATCCGCGATTTGACGCCAATGCAACGCGGACCGGATGATAAAGACTTCCATACCGCATCGGATGTCACGACATGACGCCCCATTTCGACGGACTTTCCCTCAAGCACTGGCGCTTGAAGACGCGCGAGGACGGCGTGCTGGTGCTCCAGTTCGATCGTGCCGACGAGTCGGTCAATGCATTCGCGCAGGACGTGCTGGTGGAACTGGACACGGTGCTCGAGCGCATCGCGCTGGAGCCGCCGAAGGCGTTGGTGGTGTCCTCGGCGAAGTCCTCGGGCTTCATCGCCGGCGCGGACATCCGCGAGTTCGCCGAGTTCGATCGCAAGGGCACGGTGGCCGATGCCATACGTCGCGGCCAGATGGTGTTCGAGAAGCTGGCTCGGCTGCCCTGCCCGACCGCCGCGGCGATCCACGGTTTCTGCATGGGCGGCGGCACCGAGATCGCGCTGGCCTGCCGCTACCGCGTGGCATCGAATGATCCTTCGACGCGCATCGGCTTGCCGGAAGTGAAGCTCGGCATCTTCCCGGGCTGGGGCGGCAGCGTGCGCCTGCCGCGCCTGATCGGCGCACCGGCCGCCTTCGACCTGATGCTCACCGGCCGCACGGTCAGTGCCAGCGCGGCCAGGGCGATGGGCCTGGTGGACAAGACCACCGAGCCGGCGACCCTCGAGGACACGGCCGCGCTGCTGGCCTTGCGCGGCGTGGAGCGCCCGCTCAAGCAGCGGATGACCGCCTGGGCCACCAACACCTGGCCGGCCCGGCAGGCGCTGGCCCCGATGTTGGTCAAGCAGGTGGCGCGCAAGGCGCCGAAGGCGCACTACCCCGCGCCCTATGTCCTGATCGACAGCTGGAAGAACTCCCGTGGCGGCATGCAATCGCTGCTCGCGGCCGAGCGCCGCGGCGTGGTGAAGCTGGCATCCACGCCCACCGCGCGCAACCTCACCCGGGTGTTCTTCCTGCAGGAACGCATGAAGTCGCTCGGCAGCGGTGACCCGGGCATCCACCGCGTGCACGTGGTCGGTGCCGGGGTGATGGGCGGCGACATCGCCGCGTGGAGCGCCTACAAGGGCTTCGATGTCACCCTGCAGGACCGCGAACAGAAATTCATCGACGGTGCGCTGGCGCGGGCGGGCGAACTGTTCGCCAAGAAAGTGAAGGACGAGTCGAAGCGACCGGCCGTGGCGGCGCGCCTCAAGGGCGATCTTGCCGGTGATGCCATCGCCGAGGCCGATCTGGTCATCGAAGCGATCATCGAACGTGCCGATGCCAAGCGCGATCTCTACGCGAACGTCGAACCCCGGATGAAGCCGGATGCCTTGCTCACCACCAACACGTCCTCCATCCCGTTGACCGAACTGCGCGGCCACATCGCGCGGCCGGCGCAGTTCGCGGGCCTGCACTACTTCAACCCGGTGGCACTGATGCCGCTGGTCGAGATCATCCACCACGACGGCATGACGCCGGAAACCCAACAGCGGCTGGCGGCCTTCTGCAAGAAGCTCGACAAGCTGCCGGTGCCGGTGGCCGGCACGCCGGGCTTCCTCGTCAACCGCGTGCTGTTCCCGTACATGCTGGAGGCGATGACCGCGTATGCCGAGGGCATCCCCGGCCCGGCGATCGACAGGGCGGCGGTGAAGTTCGGCATGCCGATGGGGCCGGTCGAGCTGGTCGATACCGTGGGCCTGGACGTGGCGGCGGGGGTGGGTGCGGAACTCGCCCCCTTCCTCGGCCTTGCGATCCCCGAAGCGCTTTCCGCCCCGCCGGAAGCCGGCAAGCGCGGCAAGAAGGACGGCCAGGGCATCTACGAGTGGGTCGATGGCAAGGCGAAGAAGCCGGAGCTGCCGGCCGATTACAAGGTGCCGGACGATCTCGAAGACCGCCTGATCCTGCCGATGATCAACGAAGCCGTCGCCTGCCTGCACGATGGCGTGGTGGCCGATGCCGACCTGCTCGATGGCGGCGTGATCTTCGGTACCGGCTTCGCGCCGTTCCGCGGCGGCCCGATCCAGTACGTGCGCGAAACGGGCGCGGACGTCCTGCTCGCCCGGCTCAAGGCACTGGAAGCCCGCCACGGGGCCCGCTTCGCGCCGCGCCCGGGCTGGGACAACCCCGCACTGCGCGCCTGATCGGCACGACATTCACCGGGCCCCGTTCGACCGCGGCCCGGTGAATCAGCGCTTCGGAATCCGGATGCCGGCGCCTTGCCGGCAGGACGTCACATCGTCCAGGTCGCGCGATCGCTTTCCAGGCGCCCGGCCAGCAGCGTTTCGATCCGGTCCTTCAGCAGCGCGCCTTCGCGGGTATCGTCGAACTGCACGCCGACGCCCGCCGGCCGGTTGCCCTGTGCCCCTTCCGGCGTCACCCAGGAGACCTTGCCGGAAACCGGCAGGCGCTCCGTGCTGCCGGGCAGCACCACCGTCACGAACACCGAGCGCCCCAGTTCCAGCTGGAAGGTCTGGTTCGCCGACGGCCGGACGAACAGGCCACCGCGCTTGATGAAAGGCATGTAGGCCTGGAACAGCTCGTCGTCGTTGGCAAACGTGGCGCTCAGGATGCTCTGGCGTGCGCCGCCCGCGAATACACTCATGCCGGTTTCCGGTGGGTCTGCATGTCGCTCAGGATAACGCTTCGCGCGCGAATCGGGGCATCCTCAGGCCGGCAGCGCGCACCAGGCCAGCAGCAGTTCCAGAACCGCGAGGTCGAGCCGCACCGTGCTGCGCAGCAATGCACGGGTGCGGTTCGCCTGGTCGAACCAGTGCGCCAGCGCCCGTGCCCGCCCGGGTCCGGCTGCACGGGCCGCATCCAGCGCGATGTCGGCCGCGAAGGCCAGCCGCAGTTCCAGCTGTTCATCCCCCGCCCATTGCTGGGCCGTGGCGGTCGCCGACTGCGGGCGCAGGCCGGTCAGCGCCTCCGCCACCTCGCGGCGCAATGCCAGCACGCCCTCCGCCAGCCAGCGGTCGGCAAGCCCCGGATGCCCCTGGCTCGCGCGCAGGGCCTCTTCCGCGAGATCCGGCGCATGACCGATGGACACCAGCCAATCGAGTGCTTCCCCGTGCGAAGGCAGGCGGAAGTCCAGCACCTGCGTGCGGCTGCGGATCGTCGCCGGCAGGCGTGTCGGATGTGCACTGACCAGCCAGATGAACCGCCCCGGCTGCGGCTCCTCCAGCGTCTTCAGCAGCGCGTTGGCGGCCTGATGGGTGAGCGCATCGGCCGGGTCCAGTATCGCGATCAGATGATCGCCGTACTGCGGCGTCAGCGAGAGCTTTTCGCTCATCAGGCGGATCTGGTCGATGGTGATGTCGGTCCGCATGCGCGGCGGAGCCGGCTTGTCCCTCCACTCGAAGCCGACGAAGCGCACGTCCGGATGCCCGGAATGCCCATCGGGATGGGCCAGGCGTCCATCGGGCCGGGTTTCGATCGAAGGCATCTGGTGCCGGGCGTCGAACAATCGGCAGTTGCGGCATGCCCCGCAGGCATCCGCCGGCGGAACGCGTGCCTCGCAGAGCAGCCGCCGGGCCAGGCGCTCGGCCACCCGGCGCTTGCCGATGCCCTCGGGGCCGGAGAACAGAAGCGCATGCGGCAGGCGGCCGGCATCCAGCGCTTCCGCGGCCTGGTCATGGATGCGCTGCTGCCAGGGTGCCAGCGGCGTCATGCGCGATAGGCCTCGAGCAGGGCGACGACGCGGTTCGCCACGCTTTCGGCATCGGCCGAGGCGTCCACCACCCGGAACCGGGCGGGATCGGCCTGCGCACGGGCAAGGAAGCCTTCGCGGACGCGCTGGAAGAAGGCATCGCGCTCGCGCTCGATGCGATCGGGCTCGCCGCGGCCCCGGATGCGCGCGCGTCCGGCGGCCACATCGATGTCCAGCAGGAAAGTCAGCCCCGGCTCGATGCCGACCACCTCGCGCTCCAGCGCGGCGATGAAACCCGGATCGATGCCCCGCCCCGCCCCCTGGTAGGCGTGGCTGGAATCGGTGAAGCGATCGCAGAGCACCCAGGCTCCCGTGCGCAGGGCCGGCAACACCGTTTCGTGCACGTGCTGGGCCCGCGCGGCGAACATCAGCAGCAGCTCGGCGTGCGCGGTGGCGGGTTCGAGCGCGGGATCGAGCAGCAACTCGCGGATCCGCTCGGCCAATGGCGTGCCGCCCGGTTCGCGCGTGCAGACCACCTGCTCGCCATGGGCAAGCAGCGCGCCGCGCAAGGCATTGATCGCCGTGCTTTTCCCCGCGCCCTCGCCGCCTTCGATGCTGACCAGGCGGGATTCCCGCTGCAATGCCTTCATCGTGCCGGTGCTGCCGGGTCCGTGTCGCCGTTGTCCTCGACGGTCACGGTGCCGCGGATCGGCTCGTTGGCGCGCGCGGCATCGGCGCGGCGGTTGGCAAGATACGCCTGGACGTTGCGCTGGTGTTCCGGATAGGTGGCCGCGAATCGGCTGCGGCCGCTGCCATCGCCGATGGCGACGAAGAACAACGCGTCGCCCGGCGCGGGATGGGCGCTGGCGTGGAGCGAGGCGCGCCCCGGCATGGCGATCGGGGTCGGCGGCAGGCCGGCGCGGGTCCGCGTGTTGTACGGCCCGTCGGTGCGCAAGTGCGCCCAGGTGAACTTGCCGTCCCAGGCCTCGCCGAGCCCGTAGATGATGGTCGGATCGGTCTCCAGCCGCATGCCGAGTTTCAGGCGGCGGTCGAACACGCCGGCAATCCGTGCGCGCTCGTCGGCAATGCCGGTTTCCTTCTCGACGATCGAGGCCATCGTCAGGAGTTCGTACGGGTTCTTGAACGGCAGGTCGGCGGCACGGCCTTCCCAGGTTTCGGCCAGCGCCTTCTCCATCGCGGCATATGCCCGCCCGAGCACGTCGATGTCGCTGTCGCCGCGGTTGTACTGGTAGGTTTCCGGCAGGAAGCGGCCTTCCGGGTGCTCGCCTTCGCGCCCGATCGCCTTCATCAGCGCCGCGTCGTCCAGCTCGGCGGTTTCCTGGCGCAGGTTCGGTGCGGCTCGCAGGGCACGGCGCAGATCGCGGATGTTCCAGCCTTCCACGATCGTGAAGCGATAGCTCACCACCTTGCCGTCGCGCATGTCGAGCAGGATGCGCCGCGGGGTGATCCCCGGCGGCAGCGCGAACTCGCCGACTTGCACCTTGCCGGCGGCGCCGGTCAGGCGGCCGAGCAGTTGCCATTCCAGATCGTGCCCCACGGTGACGCCGGCAGCCCGCAACTTGCCCAGGACGCTGCGGAAGGAATCGCCACGCTCGACCACCACGCTGGCGTCCGCGGGCAGGCCCGGCACGGGCGAGTCGGCGAAGGCACGCTCACGCTGCCAGAGCACGCCCAGCCCCAGCACGATGCAGGCGATGAACAGGAAAAACGTGATGACGGCGCTCTTGCAGCCTCTCATTCTCACGGGGCCTCCGCTGGATGGGCGAAACCGGGATGCGCATCGGCCAGCCGGTGCTGGAGTTCGCGGATCGCCGGGTGGATGCCGGGCCAGGAATGCGAATCGAGGCGCCGGACGGGCAGGATACCGCGCACCGAATTGCACAGGAACACGGCATCGGCGGCGATCACCTCGTCGATCCGGATCCGCCGCACCACGGCGCCGGTTTCCTCGAGCAGCCATCCCCGGCAGATGCCGGCCACGCCGGCATGGTCGAGTTCCGGCGTATGCCACTGCCCGCAGGCCAGCATGAACAGATTGGTCGCGGTGCCGGATGTCACCCGGCCGGCGACATCGCGCACCAGCCCTTCATCGACGCCGGCCGCCGCGACTTCCGCCCGCGCCAGCACCTGCTCCAGCCGGTTGCCGTGCTTGATGCCGGCCAGGAGCGGCTGTCGCGCCCAGCGGGTTTCGCAGGCCATGATGTCCAGCAGCGGATGCACTGCCGGCAAGGGATGCACCGAAAGCATCCACATCGGCGCGGCCTCCGCTGCCGGCGCGTAGCCGCGGCCACCGCTGCCCCGGGTGACCTGCAGCTTGAGCACGGCATCGCGCCCGGCCAGCAGGTCCGCGATTTCTTCGACGACATGTTCTTGCGCCGGCAGCCGGATGCCCAGCCGCGCCGCGCCTGCATCGAGGCGCGCCCAGTGGCGATCCCACCAGGGCACCGTTCCGGCCTGCGCCCGCATCGTTTCGAACAGCGAATCGCCATAGGCCAGCCCGCGATCATCCGGCGGCACGGCATCCAGGCGCCCGGCCGCGCCGAAAAGACGCCATTCCACGTCTCAGCCCTCCACGCCCAGCGCGCGCAGCATCCCGCGTGCCTTGGCCCGGGTTTCCGCCAGCTCCTTGTCCGGCTCGGAATCCATCACGATGCCGGCACCGGTGCGGAAGCGCAGGACATCGCCCTCCACCTCCGCGCTGCGGATCAGGATGTTGAGATCGAGATCGCCATCGCGGTTCAGCCAGCCCATCGCACCGGTATAGGCGCCGCGCCCGATGCCTTCCAGCTCGGCGATGATCTGCATGCAGCGCACCTTGGGCGCCCCGGTGATGGTGCCGCCGGGGAACACCGCGCGGATGACCTCCACCGGCGTGGTGCCGGCATGCAACCGTCCGCGCACGTTGCTGACGATGTGGTGGACGTGGGCGTAGCTTTCCACCGCCATCAGTTCATCCACTTCGACGCTGCCGCCGCTGCAGACACGCCCCAGGTCGTTGCGTTCCAAATCCACCAGCATCACGTGTTCGGCGCGCTCCTTCGGGTGGCCGACCAGCTCGCGAATGCGCTCGGCATCCGCATCGCCGGGCAGGCGCGGCCGGGTGCCGGCGATCGGCCGGGTTTCCGCGATGTCGCCCCGCACCGAAACGAGGCGTTCCGGCGATGCGCTGACCACCGCCCATCCCTCGTGCGCGAACACGCCCGCGAACGGCGCGGGGTTGGCCGCGAGCAACTGCCGGTGCAGGAGCGCCGGATCCAGCGGCGCATCGAAGCGGGCACGCCAGGCGCGCGACAGGTTCACCTGGAACACGTCGCCGGCCGCGAGGTATTCGAGAATCCGCACCACGGATTCAGTGAATTCGCCCGCTTCGTCCTCCCCCACGCTCGTCGGTGGCCGCCATGCCGGCAACGGCCCGATCCGCTCGAGCGCAAGGAGATCGGCGCGCACCGCGGCAAGGAGTTCTTCGGCACCGGGCTCGGCGACCAGCCAGCTCCGCGATTCGACGTGATCGTGCAGCAGCGCGACCGGACAGCGCAACGCGATGGCCACCGGCAGACCGCCCGCAGCCTGCGGAAGCTCGAGGATCGGCTCCACCTCACGCGCCAGCTCGTAGCCGAGGAACAGCGCCCAGCCGCCGCGAAACGGGAAGCGCGCGGCATCCGGCGAGGACGCGGCCGCCCTCGCCTGCCATTCGGCCTGCAGGCCATCGAGGAATCCGCCAACACGGACACCGCCGCCCAGTTCGCGTACCAACCCATCGGCGGATTGGCAAAGGCCGCTTCCGTCGGTGGCGAGCAGCATGTCCCAGCGGGCGTGCTTGCGCGCCGAGGCATCGAGTGCCGCTGCCGAGGATGCCATCAGCAGCGGATAGCGATCCGGTGCGATGCGCCGCAGGGCGGCCAGGTCGATGCCTTCGGGCAAGGGTTCGATGTGCACGTGAGGGCCCGGACGATGTTGGCGGGCGCCGGGCATGCCGTTGCGGCAGTGCCCGGCGGGACGAGCGGCCCGATCAGACGCGCTTGAAGACCAGCGTGCCGTTGGTGCCGCCGAAACCGAAGGAATTGGACATCGCCACCTCCACCTGCGCCTGGCGGGCCTCGTGCGGCACGTAATCCAGATCGCAACCTTCCGAGGGGTTGTCGAGGTTGATGGTCGGCGGGATCACGCCATCGAACAGCGCCATCGCCGAGTACACCGCTTCGACGCCGCCAGCCGCGCCGAGCAGGTGCCCGGTCATCGACTTGGTGGAGCTCACCATCACCTTGCGCGCCGCATCGCCCAGCACCGACTTGACCGCCATGGTCTCGGCCAGATCGCCGGCTGGCGTCGACGTGCCGTGGGCATTGATGTAGCCGACCTCCGAGGCATCGATCCCGGCATCGCGCAGTGCGTTGATCATGCAGCGTGCCGCGCCCTCGCCGCTTTCGCTCGGCGCGGTCATGTGCCAGGCATCGCCGCTCATGCCGAAACCGGCGATCTCGGCGTAGATGCGTGCGCCGCGAGCCTTGGCGCGTTCGTATGCTTCCAGCACCAGCACGCCGGCACCGTCGCCCATCACGAAACCGTCGCGATCCACGTCCCAGGGGCGCGAGGCGCGCTCGGGTTCTTCGTTGCGGGTGGAGAGCGCCTTCATCGCGCAGAAGCCCCCGACAGCGGTCGGGGTGGTCGCGTATTCGGCGCCGCCGCAGATCATGGCGTCGGCGTCGCCGTGCTGGATCATCCGGTAGGCCAGGCCGATGTTGTGGGTGGCCGTGGTGCAGGCGGTGACCGCGGCGATGTTCGGGCCCTTCGCGCCGGTCATGATCGAAAGCTGGCCGGAGATCATGTTGACGATGGTGCTGGGGATGTAGAAC
>JAEXAG010000080.1 GCA_023394655.1 Pseudomonadota bacterium | reverse complement strand
GCCCCGGGCATCGACCCGGTGTTCGGCTGGGGCCTGATGAACCTGCAGAAGGCCATCGAAGGCTACGGCCAGTTCCGCGTCGATACCGACGTGGTGATGGACCAGCGCGCCGGCGGCGTGAAGGTGTGGGAAGGCGATGCCTGGGACGACTGGACCAACGACATCGGCGGCCCGGGTCGCCTCTCGTTCGCCAGCAACGTCGGCGGCTGGCTGCGCCTGTCCGGCAACAACAGCTTCAACGGCCTCACGCTCAAGAGCGGCACGCTCGAGCTGACCGGCGACAACGACCTGGCCGCCGACGTCGCGGTCGAGGGCGGCCGCCTGATGATGTCCGGCAACAACAGCTTCACCGACCTCGCGGTCGGCGGCGGGCTGGCCGAGTTCAGCGGCAGCAACACGCTTTCCGGCGGCATCAGCGTCACCGGCGGCAGCCTGCTCCTGGGCGGCGAGAACAGCTTCGGCGGCCTCACCGTCGAAAACGGCCTGGTCCACGTCACCGGCAGCAACGAAGTCTCCGGCAACGTGACCTTCAACGGCGGCAACCTGCTGGTGGCCAATGGCGGCAGCCTCGGCAGCTCCGCGCTGACCTTCAACAGCGGCCTGGTGCTGGTCAACGGCATCCTGACCGGCGACACCGTGATCGGTGCGGATGCACTCCTCGCCGGCAGCGGCCAGCTGGGCTCCACCCGCGTGTTCGGCAGCATCGCCCCGGGCAATTCCATCGGCACCCTCACCTTCAACGGTGATTACATCCAGGAAGCCGGTTCGCAGTTCTTCGTCGAGATGCAGCCGCCGAGCGCCACCGACAAGGTGGTGGTCAATGGCACCGCCACGCTCAACGGCGGCACCGTGGTCGCACTCCGGATGCCGGGCGTCTTCGGCCTGGGCCAGCGTTACAACTTCCTGAGCGCCACCGGTGGCGTCACCGGCACCTTCGACGGCGTGGACAACAGCCAGCTCGGCGCGTTCCTGAAGATGGCCCTGTCCTATGACGCCAACAACGTCTATGCCGACGTCATCCGCGCCGCCGCACTGGCCTCCGTCGCCGGCACCGCCAACCAGCTGGCCACCGCGCGCGCCATCGACGCCCTGCCCAACAACAGCGCCCTGCTCCAGAACATGGTGATGCTGAGCGAAGCCCAGGCCGCGGCCGCGTTCGACCAGCTCTCCGGCGAACTGCACCCGAGCCTGCGCGGCGCACTGGCCGATGACAGCCGCCACCTGCGCAATGCCGCCTTCACCCGCGCCCGTACCGGCCACGACGCCTTCACCGGCCAGTCCGCCGGCGCCGGCTTCGGCGTCTGGGCACAGGCCACCAGCAAGGGCGGTCTGCTGCAGGGCGACGGCAATGCGGCGAGCGTGGACAGCAGCGGCCACCTTTTCCTGGTGGGCGCCGATTACCAGCTCGACGGCGGCCTGCGCTTCGGTGCCTTCGGCGGCAGCGACCGCACCGACCTGAACGTCGGTCATCGCAGCTCGCGGGCCCGCGCCAAGGGCAATGTGCTCGGCCTGTACGCCGGCCACAGCTTCGGCGGTTTCGGCCTGCACGGCGGCTACACCCGCGGCCAGATGGACGTCCGCAGCGAGCGCAACGTGGTCGTGCCGGGTCTCTCCTCGAAGAACCAAGCCGATTACGACGCGACCACCAGCCAGGCCTTCGTCGAGGCCGGTTACCGCTTCGGCGGCGCGGCGTGGGAGCTCGAGCCCTACGTGCAGTTCGCCCGCGTGAACGTGGAAACCGACGGCTTCTCCGAAGTCGGTGGCGCCAGCGCGCTCACCGTCGCCTCGGCTGAAACCGCGGTCGACATGACCACCGCCGGCCTGCGCTTCAGCACCCACCTCAAGGGTTCGCAGCAGGCGCAGTCCTGGCTGAGCCTGCGCGGCGGCCTCGGCTACCGCAAGGCCAGCGGCGATCTCGTCTCCGCCGGTGCCATGCAGTTCCCCGGCGGCACGCCGTTCACCGTGCACGGTGCGCCGATCTCCGACTCGGCCACCATCGGCGAGCTGGGCCTGGCGGCGCGGCTGTCCGAGCGCACCCTGCTGGAACTGGGCTACAGCGGCCAGTTCTCCGGCGAAGGCAACAACCACGGCGCCAACGCCCGCGTCTCGATCAAGTTCTGATCGGGAACGGACGCAGGGACAAGGGCAGCTTCGGCTGCCCTTGTTCTTTGGGGAGTTGCGATGCCGGGATCCGCCCGGCGTTTCCGCGCACGCTCGCGCGGCTGGCCTTGCTCAGCCGTTGCGTCCGCTCACGCTGGCCACGGCGTCATGCGCGTGCAGGCTTTCCAGATGGGCGATGCGCGCGCTCCATTCGCGGATCCAGCCCAAGCTCGCCAAGGTCGCGCCGACGCGACGGGCGGCATCCTCGCAGAACATGAGGTTTTCCGCATTGGCGCGGGCAAAAGCCTGTTCGTCCTCGCGCTTGACCGCGGTCTGCACCGGCGTGCCGAGCCCGGCCTCCAGCACATCCACCAACGCCTCGACCGGCAGGGCGTCGAAACCGTCGGCCAGCACCACGCGCACCGACGCGATGCTGCGCTGGGCATGCGGCGTTGCCGCCATGCCGGACTTGGAGGCCAGCCAATCGCGCACCTGCAGGGCATCGACCTGCCCTTCGCCAAAGGCCGCGAGGAAGGCTTCCGCGTTCAACTCGCGCGAGAGCGCCGCCGAGGCGGGACAGGTGCTGGAATACGCCACGTCGACCTTCAGCTCGGCGCGCATGTGCTCGGCATCGCCTTCGAGCACCAGCTCCACCGGATAGCCCTTCCAGCCGCGGTTGCCGCTCACCAGCGCCGGGCGATCAAGCAGTTGCTCGAAACGCAGCACCAGCCGCGCGCGGGTGGCGATGCCTGCCTGCGATTCGACGAGATCGCGCAACAGCGCCTGCAGGCCCGCCGCATCCAGCCGCGCGGACGGCAGCTGCTGCTGCAGATGCAGGTAAAGCCGCGACATGTGGATGCCACGCTTGTCGGCATCCCCCAGATCGACCGAGACATCCACGCTGGCCGGCACCTGCACGCCGCCGGCCAATGACAGCGGCAGCGCGATGCCCGCCATGCCGACCCAATCCAGCGGCCGCGCGAGATCGGCGGCTTCGAAGGCGACATCGGGCAGGGAGCGCGGAACGGGCATCAGCATGGACATCTCGAACGAGAACAATTCGCAATATTCTAGACAGTCGGGCCGGCGCGGGCGGCGCGCCAGCTGGAACGCAGCGTTGCCCACGGCGACAGCGGCCGCCCTTCCGGACGCCCGACGCGCAGGGCTTCGATGAGGCGTCGCGGCCGCGTGCCATCGATTCGCGGCAGGTGCGCCAACGCTTCGCCCAACGCACTCCGCAACGCATGGCCGATGCCGGCATGGCCGTCACGGTCTTCCTCGAACAGGCCGCGCTCGGCTTCGGCAAGTGCCGCGGCAAGCCGGTCCAGCGCCGCGGCATCGAAGCCGCCTTCGCGACGCATCAGGGCCGGCAGGGCATCCGCCAACGCGCTCCAATCGAGCCGATGCTTGTGCAGCCGCTGGCCCAGCGGATGACGACGCGCGCCCTTGGCCCAGCCGCGCAATTCATCCTGCCACCAAGCCAGTTTGGCCAGCCCGGGCGCCGGCTCCTCGGTGGTGGCGGCATCGGTCCACTCCTGCAGCATCGCGAACCAGGTTTCGGCAAGCTCGCGTTGCCCCGGCGCCAGGAACACCTGCGCGATGCCCCACTCCGGCCAGCGCTCGCGCCACTTGCCGATGAAGGCGGCGGCCTCGGTGTCCGGCAGGTTCAAGGCCATGCCGCGGCTTCCAGCAGGTCGACGGGCTGGTCGGCCATCGCATCGGCGGCCCAGGCGACGGGATCGTCGCCCTCCATGCGATAGCCCCACAGCGCGGCGATCGACGGCATGCCGGCCGCGCGCGCGGATTCGATGTCGCGGCGATCATCTCCGACATAGGTGCAATCCGCCGGTGTGACGCCCAATGCCTCGGCCGCGTGCAGCAGCGGCAGCGGATGCGGCTTGCGCGCGGCCAGCGTGTCGCCGCCGACCAGCACCGCGCAGCGCGCCTGCCAGCCCAGCATCGGCAGCAGGTCAAGGGCCAGGCCTTCGGGCTTGTTGGTGACGATGCCCCAGCGGCCACCCTCTGCTTCGATTGCCGCCAGCAGCGTTTCGATGCCGTCGAACGCGGCGCAATGCCGCCCGAGTTCCTCCCGATAGGCGGCAAGGAACTCCGGCACAGCGGCTTCCACGGCCTGCGCGTCCCAATCCGGGAAGGCCGCCGATGCCATCGCCCGCGCCCCGCGCGAGACGAACGGGCGCAGCGCCGCCAATGGCATCGGCGGGACGCCGCGGCGCGCCCGCATCACGTTGACGGTGGCGAGCATGTCGGGCGCGCTGTCGAGCAGCGTGCCATCGAGATCGAACAGGACGACGGCCGGGAATCGCCGCGTCGGGCTCACGCCTTCACCGCGCAGGCCAGGTAATTGACGTCGGTGCGCTTCGACAGCCGCGCGGCATCGCGCCAAGGTTCGTACACCAGCCCGCTGACGTCCTCCAGTTGCAGGCCGGCGTCCCGCAGCCACGCCGCAAGCTCCGATGGTCGGATGAAATCGCGGTACTGGTGCGTGCCCTTGGGCAGCAGTCGCGCCACGTATTCGGCGCCGACGATCGCCAGCGCGAACGCGGCCGGCGTGCGATTGAGCGTGGAAAGGAACAGCCGCCCGCCGGGTTTCAGCAGGGCGGCACAGGCGGCAATCACGCTGCCCGGATCCGGCACATGCTCCAGCATCTCCATGCAGGTGACGGCATCGAAAACGCCCGGCAGCTCATCGGCCAGCGATTCCACCGGCTGCACGCGGTAATCGATGCCCAGCCCCGCTTCGAGCTGGTGCAGCCTGGCCACTTCGATCAGCTCGGGTGCCATGTCGATGGCGGTGACCCGCGCCCCTTCCCCGGCCAGCGCCTCGGACAGCAGGCCGGCGCCGCAGCCGACGTCGAGGACTTTCGCGCCCGTCGTCTCGATGCGGTCGGTGACGTAGCGCAGGCGCACCGGGTTGAGCGCGTGCAGCGCCTTCTGCGGGCCGTTGCGATCCCACCAGCGGTTGGCCAGCGCACCGAACTTGCGGAGTTCTTCGGGGCGGAAATTGTCGTGTCGTTCCATCGTGGTTCCTCAGCGCATGATGTCGATGGCGGCGATGCGCTTGCGCCATTGCCGGGCGTTGGCGATCAGGCCGGCCTCGTCCATGTCCACCAGCTCGCGGCGGGCCAGCTTGTGGCGGCCCGCGATCCAGACATCGCTGACCTGGTGGCGGCCGGTGGCATAGACCACCTGCGAGATCGCTTCGAACATCGGCTGGCCTTCGATGCAATCGAAGGAGATGCAGGCGATGTCCGCCTGCTTGCCGGGCTCCAGCGTGCCGATGACGTCATCCATGCCCATCGCGCGCGCGCCGCCAAGCGTGGCTGCCCGCAGTGCCTCGGCCGCATCCAGCGCGGCCGCATCCTGCGCCACCGCCTTGGCCAGCAGGGCCGCGGTGCGGGTCTCGCCGATCATGTCGAGGTCGTTGTTGGAAGCGCAACCGTCGGTGCCGATCGCCAGGTTGACCCCGGCGCGCACCAGCGCACAGGCCGGGCAGAAACCCGAGGCCAGCTTGAGGTTGGATTCCGGACAGTGCACCACGCTCACGCCGCGCTCGGCGCAGAGCTGGATTTCGGCCTCGGTCAACTGGGTCATGTGGACGGCGATCAGGCGATCGTTCACCAGCCCGATGCGGTCGAGCCGCGCGATCGGCCTGGCGCCGCATTCCTCGATCGATTGCTGCACTTCCTGCGCGGTTTCGTGCAGGTGCAGGTGGATCGGCATGTCGAGCTGGTCGGCCAGCATGCCCACGCGTTCGAAGTTGGCATCGTTGACGGTATAGGGCGCATGCGGCGCGAAGGCGGTGCGCACCAGCGCATCGTCGCGCCATTGGTCGTGCACCTCGCCGGCGCGGGCGAAGTACTCGTCGTCATCCTTCGCCCAGGCGGTGGGGAAATCGATCACCGGCAGGCCGACGCGGGCGCGGAAGCCGTGGCGCTTGTAGGTGGCCGCCTGCACGTCGGGGAAAAAGTAGTTCTCGTTGCAGCAGGTGGTGCCGCCGCGGAGCATTTCGGCGATCGCCAGGGTGCAGCCGTCGGCGACGAACTCCGGCCCGATCACCGCCGCCTCGATCGGCCAGATGTGCTTCTGCAGCCAGACCTTCAGCGGCAGGTCGTCGGCCACGCCGCGCATCAGCGTCATCGGGTTGTGGGTATGGGCATTCACCAGCCCCGGCACCAGCACCGAGTCCGGCCGCGAAACGGTTTCGCGCGGCGCATAGCGCAAATGCGCCTCGCGGCTCGGCAGCAGGCCGAGGATCACGCCCTTGTCGATGGCGATGGCATGGTCGTCGAGCACCACGCCATGCGGCGCGACCGGGACGATGTGGGCGGCCTCGATCAGCAGGTCGCAGGCAATGGGGGAAGCGTTCGGATCCATGCGTTCATTCTGCCCCAAGCCGGTGGCGGGGCCATGAAAGGAAAGGGCCGCGCGAAGCGGCCCCGGTCAGGTGGCGAGGCCGGCAATGCCGCCTCACTTCACCCGGCTGACGTATTCGCCGCTGCGGGTATCGACCTTGATCACTTCCTCGTTGCCGACGAACAGCGGCACGCGCACCACCGCGCCGGTTTCCAGCGTGGCCGGCTTGCCGCCGCCGCCCGAAGTGTCGCCGCGCAGGCCCGGATCGGTCTCGGTGATCTGCAGTTCGACGAAGTTCGGCGGCTGCACCGCGATCGGCACGCCGTTCCACAGCGTCACCACGCACTCTTCCTCGCCCTTCAGCCACTTCTCGGCGCCGCCCATGGCGTTGGCATCGGCCTGCACCTGCTCGAAGCTTTCCGGGTTCATGAAATGCCAGTACTCGCCATCGGCGTAGAGGTACTGCATGTCGGTGTCCATCACGTCGGCCACTTCCAGCGAATCGGTCGCCTTCATGGTGATTTCCTGCACGCGGCCACTCTTGATCTGGCGGAACTTGACGCGCGTGAACGCCTGGCCCTTGCCCGGCTTGACGTACTCGGTCTCGGTGATGACGGCCGGTTCGTTGTTGACCAGGATCTTCTGGCCGTTCTTCACGTCGTTCATGCCCAGGGTGGCCATGCGGGGTCTCCTTCGGGCCGCCGGGGCGGCATTCAAATAAAATGGTGCGACATGATAACCGCTGCCCCCCACTCCCTGCAGCCGGCCGACTGGCAACGGCAATGGCGCGAATCCGTGCGCGACCCACGGGAGCTGCTGGCCCTGCTCGGGCTGGAATCGCTCGCTCCGCGCGTTTCCGCCGCCGCCCGCGCGCAGTTCGACATGCGCGTGCCGCGCGCCTTCGCTGCCCGGATGCGCCACGGCGACCCACATGATCCGTTGCTGCGCCAGGTGCTGCCGCTGGACGACGAGGAGCGGCGGGTGCCCGGATTCTCGCTGGATGCGGTGGGCGACGCTGCCGCCAAGGCCGCCGACGGGGTGATCCGCAAGTACCACGGCCGCGCCCTGCTGATCGCCACCGGCAGCTGCGCGGTCAATTGCCGCTACTGCTTCCGGCGCCATTTCCCCTATGCCGGGGAAACCGCGGCACGCGGCGAATGGGCGGACGCGGTGGCGGCGATCGCCGCCGACCCGAACATCGAGGAGGTCATCCTCTCCGGCGGCGATCCGCTCTCGCTGGCCACCCATCGGCTGGCGGAACTGACCCGCCGGCTCGCCGCGATCCCGCACCTGCGCCGCCTGCGCATCCACAGCCGGCTGCCGGTGGTCCTGCCCGATCGCATCGACGATGCCTTCACCGGCTGGCTCGCCGCCCTGCCCTGGCCCGTGGCCTTCGTCATCCACGCCAACCACGCCAACGAATTCGATGCCGGCGTGGATGCGGCCATCGCCCGCCTGCGCGCCACCGGTGCCAGCGTGCTCAACCAGGCGGTGCTGCTGAAGGGCGTGAACGACTCGGTGGATGCACTTGCCGCCCTGTGCGAACGCGGCTTCGCCGCCGGGGTGCTGCCCTACTATCTCCACCAGCTGGATCGCGTCGAGGGTGCCGCCCACTTCGAGGTGGATGACGCGCGCGCCATCGCGCTGCATCGCGAGCTGGCCGCCCGCCTGTCCGGCTACCTGGTGCCGCGGCTGGTCCGTGAAGTCGCCGGCGATACCGGCAAGCGGCCGATGTGAGCCCGCCAGCGTCCGCTTGGGTATAGTTCCACCGCACTCCCTGCTCCCGGAGAACCGAATGTCCCCAGGTACGGAAACCCCCATCCGTATGCTCATGGTGAATGACGACGTCGCCGCCGCCGAGGCGGTCGTCAGCCATCTCCGCAATGCCGGCCTGGCCGTGCGCCCCACCCGGCCCGCCAGCGTCGGCGAGCTTTCCGACTTGCTCGACAACCACGCCTACGATCTGGTGCTGCTGAGCTCGCCTTCCACGGTGATCAGCGACAGTGAAGCGTTCCGCATGGTCGAAGCGGCCGGCAAGGACCTGCCGGTACTGGTCGAAGTGGAGAACATCGACAAGGACGCCCTGCTCACGCTGACCCGCTGCGGCGCCCGCGCGATCGTGCCGGCCGGACAGACCGAGCACCTGCGCGACGTCGTCCAGCGCGAGTTCCACGATCTGGAAACCCGCCGCAACCTGCGCCGACTGGAAGCACAGGTGCGCGAAACCGAGCGCCGCTGCGATGCGCTGATCGAGTCCTCGCGCGATCCCATCGCCTACATCCACGAAGGCATGCACATCCGCGCCAACGCCGCCTATCTGGAGATGTTCGGCTACGACGAGTTCGAGGACATCGAGGGCATGTCGGTGCTGGACATGGTCGCGCCCGCGCACGTGGCGGAGTTCAAGCAGCTGCTGAAATCCCTCGGCAAGGGCGAGCCGCCACCGCCGCGCTACGAGCTGGAAGCCCGCGACGGCGAAGGCAACAGTTTCCCGGCAGTGATGGAATTCACCCCGGCCAAGTACGAGGGCGAGCCTTGCCTGCAGGTGGTGTTCCGCCGCCAGGAGCTGGATCCGGCACTGGCCAAGGAAGTGGAGGAATTGCGTCGTCGCGATCTCGCCACCGGCCTGCTCAACCGCCAGACCTTCCTGCCGCAACTTGAGCATCGCGTCGCCGAAGCCGCCACCGGCGACCACGAACACGCGCTGCTGCTGATCGAGCTGGACCAGATCGTCCAGCTGCACCAGCAGGTCGGCCTGGACAATACCGACGATCTCGCCGCCGCCGTGGCCGACCGCCTGCGCGAGGCGCTTTCCCCGGAAATGGTCGTCGCCCGCATCAGCGAGAACACCTATGCGGTCCTGCTTGCCGACAGCCAGTACCGGCACACGCTGGAAGTGGCCGAGCGCATCTGCGAGGCATTCGGCAGCCGCCTGCTCGAGACCACCGAGAAGACCCTGAGCGCCACGGTGAGCGTCGGCGGCGTCCAGATCGGCGAGCGCATCGCCCAGGTCGCACTGGTGCTGACCCGTGCCAACGAAAGCCTGCTTTACGCGAACAGCGTCGGCGGCAACCGCGTCCAGGTGTTCGACCCGCGGGCCTCCGAGCGCGTGGAGGAGGAGCAGTCGCAGGCATGGATCGAACGCATCCGCGAGGCGATCGCCACCGATGCGCTGAAACTGCACTACCAGGCCATCGTCAACATCCACGATGACCGCGAGCAGTTCCACGAATCGCTGCTGCGACTGGCCGGCCACGATGGCAGCCTGGTGCTCCCGGCGCAGTTCGTGCCGATGGCCGAAGAGCGCGGACTGGCCGGGGAGATCGATCGTTGGTCGATCCGCCGCGCCCTGCACGACATCGCCGCCCAGCCGATGGGGATGCAGCCGGTGAAGGTGCTGGTGAAGATCTCGAAGCAGTCGCTGGAAGACGAGGCGCTGGTCGGGGATATCGGCATGATGCTCGCCGAAGCCGGCGTGCCCGCTTCCGCGCTGGTGCTGCAGCTGCCCGAGTCCAAGGTGTTCACCAGCCTGCGCGCGGCCCAGCGCTTCAACTCGGAGCTCAAGGGCATCGGCGCGGCGTTCTGCATCGAGCACTTCGGCACCGGCCTCAATTCGCTGCAGCTGTTGAGCCACCTGCAGCCGGGCTACCTCAAGCTCAACGAGGACTTCATGGACGATTTCGGTGCCGACGAGAACCGCGATCGCGTTGCCGAGATCGTCCAGACCGCCGAGCCGATGGGCATCGCCTGCATCGCGCGCGGCGTGAAGGACGCCTCGACCATGACCGCCCTGTTCACCACCGGCGTCCAGTACATGCAGGGCGATTTCGTCGCGCCGGTGCAGGAATCGATGAGCTGAACCCGCTTTCCGTGCCTGTTGCCGCGGGGATGCCGCAACGAAAAACGCCGGGTTTCCCCGGCGTTTTCCTTTTCGCGCGGCCTGGACTCAGGCCACCACGCCCTGGCGCACGCTGCCGGTATCCAGCTGCGCGTTGCGCAGTGCCTGGATGCGCTCTTCCAGCGGCGGATGGCTCAGCAGCAGGCGCTTCAAGCCGTGGCCCAGCGCACCGCTGATGCCGAACGCGGCCACCTGCTTGGGCAGGGTGTTCTCGCCGTGGTTGAGCTTCAGGCGCTCCAGCGCGGCGATCATCTTCTCGCGGCCGGCCAGCGTGGCACCGCCGACGTCGGCGCGGAACTCGCGATGGCGCGAGAACCACATCGCGATCATGCTCGCGAACAGGCCGAAGATCATGTCCAGCACGAACACGATGCCGAAATAGGCCAGCCCCGGACCCTCGTTGCGGCCACCGCTGAGGTAGCCGTCGATCGCCCGGCCCACCACGCGCGCCAGCACGATCACGAAGGTGTTGAGCACGCCCTGCAGCAGCGCCATCGTCACCATGTCACCGTTGGCGACGTGCGCCACCTCGTGACCGAGAACGGCTTCGGCCTCGTCGCGGCTCATGTTGCGCAGAAGACCGGTGGACACCGCCACCAGGGCGCTGTTGCGGTTGGCGCCGGTGGCGAAGGCGTTGATTTCCGGTGCCTCGTAGATGGCGACCTCGGGCATGCCGATGCCGGCGGCCTGCGCCTGGCGCTGGACGGTGGTGTAGAGCCACTGCTCCATCTCGTTGCGAGGCTGTTCGATGACCATCGCGCCGGTGCTGCGCTTGGCCATCCACTTCGACATCAGCAGCGAGATGAAGGCGCCGCCGAAACCGAAGATGGCGGCGAACACCAGCAACCCGCCCATGTTGCCGAGCTGGATGCCGAACATCGGCAGCACCACGTTCATGATGATGCCGAGCAGGACGAGGACGGCCAGGTTGGTGGCCAGGAAAAGGAAGACGCGCTTGAACATTGTCTTGGATCACGTTTTGCGGGACTGTCTGGGAAAATATGGGCTGTCGCCGTTGAATGCAACGTGATGGAAATGACACTCCCCGGCCCGCGACCGATCCGAGGCCGATTCGCGCCCTCCCCCACCGGGCCGCTGCACGCCGGATCGCTGGTGGCCGCGCTCGGCAGCTGGCTCTCCGCGCGCAGTCGCGGCGGCGAATGGTGGCTGCGGATCGAGGACGTCGACCGCGCCCGCGAAATCCCGGGGGCGGCGGAAGCCCAACTCGAAACCCTGCGTCGCTTCGGCTTGCACTGGGATGGCGAGGTGGTCCGCCAATCGGCGCGCGATGCGCTCTATCGCGCCGCGCTGGACGACCTGCTCGCGCGCGGCCTGGCCTTCGCCTGTCATTGCAGCCGGGCCACGCTGGCGGCGGGGGGCGGCATCCATCGCCGCTGCGTGGCCGGCACCATGCGAGAAGTTCCTGCGATCCGCCTGCGGGTGGCGGATGGCAGCTGCGTCGAATTCGAGGATCGCATCCACGGCCTGCAGCATCAGCGCGTGGACGAGGTGGCCGGGGATTTCGTCCTGCACCGGGCGGACGGCTTCCGGGCCTACCAGCTCGCCGTGGTGGTGGACGATGCCGAACAGGGCATCACCGAGGTGGTGCGCGGCGCCGACCTGCTGGATTCCACGCCGCGGCAGATCCTGCTGCAGCGCGCGCTGGGTCTGCCCACGCCGGAATACGCCCATCTCCCGCTGCTGCTGGACACCGACGGCCGCAAGCTGGGGAAATCGCTGGCGGCGATTCCGCTCGATGCCGGCGACCCGCTGCCGGCGCTGCGGCTGGCCTGGCGCGTGCTCGGGCAGCCGGCCGGCGCGGTCGCGAACGCCGCTTCGGCCGACGATTTCCTGCGCCTCGCACTGGCCGCGTTCGAGGTGGCACGCATCCCGCGCGGAGCTGTCGCGCTGCACAACATGTTTTCAATACAAGCCCCCTAGAATCGAGGCGGACTCCACAACAAGCAGGGGATGGCACATGACAGCACGCGTGGCACTGGTTACAGGCGGTACCGGCGGCATCGGCACCGCAATCGTCAAGCAGTTGGCCGACATGGGCCACAAGGTCGCCACCAACTACCGCAGCGAGGAGAAGGCCCGCGCCTGGCAGGAAAAGATGAAGGCGGAAGGCTATGACGTGTTCCTTGCCAAGGGCGACGTGACCGATCCGGCGCAGGCCGAAAGCATGGTCCGCGAGGTCGAGGCCGCGCTCGGCCCGATCGACATCCTGGTCAACAACGCCGGCATCACCCGCGACGGCACTTTCCACAAGATGAAGTGCGAGCAGTGGATGGACGTCATCAACACCAACCTCAACTCCTGCTTCAACGTCACCCGCCCGGTGATCGAAGGCATGCGCGAGCGCAAGTGGGGACGCATCATCCAGATCAGCTCCATCAATGGCCTGAAAGGCCAGTACGGCCAGGCCAATTACGCGGCGGCCAAGGCGGGCATGCATGGCTTCACCATTTCGCTGGCACGCGAGAACGCGCGCAACGGCGTGACCGTCAACACCCTGTCACCGGGCTACATCGCCACGGACATGGTGATGGCGGTACCCGAAGAGGTGCGGGCCAAGATCGTCGCCGACATCCCCACCGGCCGCCTGGGCACGCCCGAGGAG
>JAEXAG010000079.1 GCA_023394655.1 Pseudomonadota bacterium | reverse complement strand
GCGTGGACGGCGGCGGCGGTCGGTTCCGCCGGCGTGCCGAGGTTGACGAGGACGAGACCGCGCGTGGCGGCGTGGACGGGCTGTGGCATACGCGGGAAAGGATACCGTTCGCCACCGTGCGGCGGGCGGCGGTGTTCACCTGCGGTGCGGAATGCCGGCCTGCCTTGCCGCTATGCTGCGCAGGGAACCACGCACAGGAAAGCCCCATGCGCCGCATCGCCGCACTCGCTCTCGCCGCCGTCCTCATCCAGGCCCGGCCCGTCCATGCCGGGGAAGCGGAGGACGCCCGCGCGCGCAACGTGGTGCGGGTGCTGGACGAAAGCCTGGCCATCCCGGAATCCGCCATCCCCGACAAGCTGTTCGACGAGGCCCGCGGCATCATCATCGTGCCGGACACCATCAAGGCCGGCCTGATCTTCGGCGGCCGCCGCGGGCTCGGCATGATGTCGGTGAAGACCGCCGATGGCAGCTGGTCCAACCAGGTGTACGTCCGCCTTGTCGGCGGCAGCGTGGGTTTCCAGGCCGGCGTGCAGTCGGCCGACGTGGTGATGGTGATCCGCAACGATCGCGGCGTGCAGGACATCGTCAACGGCAAGTTCACCCTCGGCGCGGATGCCGCCGCCGCCGCCGGCCCGGTGGGCCGCAACGCCTCGGCCTCCACCGATGGCCAGTTCAAGGCCGAGATCTGGTCGTGGTCGCGCGCGCGCGGCCTGTTCGCCGGCGTGGCGCTCGATGGCGCCGTGCTGCGCATGGACGATGCCGCCAACCAGGCCGTCTACGGCCGAGGTGCCACCCCGCGCATGATCCTGGAAAACCGCGCGCCGCAATCGGGCAGCAGTGCTTCGGTGGCGGTTCGCGAGGCACTGGAAAAGGCCAGCGCCACCGCCCGCGCGCGACGCCACGAGCCGGAAGAAAAGCCGCTGCACGCGCCGGTCGCGCAGCCGGCCACCGGCACCGCGCCGAGCGCCCCCGCCGGCGCGCCGGCGCCGCCCCGGGGCGAGGTGAAACCCCCGCCGCTGCCGCCCTGACGGCTTTCGCGGCCGGCCCGCCGCGGCCCGCTGCGCTATCCTTGCGCTCCACGTTTCCTGCGGATTCCTGCCATGATCGGTTGGCGCGAACTACTCATCCTGCTGGCCATCGTCCTGCTGATCTTCGGGACCAAGCGCCTGCGCAACATCGGCGAAGACCTCGGCGGTGCGGTCAAGGGTTTCAAGAAGGGCATGCAGGAGCAGGAAGACCCGCCGCGACTGGGCGAAGACAAGCCCGCCAGCCAGCATGAATCCCGGCGCGAGGACAGCGTCCCGCCGCGCGAGCCGTGACCGGGCGCGCCTGACCGGGCCGCGCCGATGTTCGAAGTCAGCTTCCCCGAGCTGGTCATCCTTGCGGTGATCGCCTTGCTGGTGCTCGGCCCCGAGCGCCTGCCCAAGGCCGCCCGTTTCGCCGGGCTGTGGGTGCGGCGTGCCCGCGCGCAATGGCATTCGGTGAAGAGCGAGCTGGAGCGCGAGCTGGCCGAGGAAGAACTCAAGCATTCGCTGGAAGCCACCCGCAAGGCGCTGCAGGAGGCCGAAACCGCGCTGCGCGAACAGGCCGCGGATGCCGACGCCACGCTGCGCGACGCCCTGCAGGCGCCCGTCGAAACCCCGCCGCCCGCCGGCGACGCCACCCGGCCGACCACGGAATCGAAGTCGTGACCGCGCCGGCACAGGAAAGCTGGCTGTCGCATCTGGTCGAGCTGCGCGCGCGGCTGGTCAAGGTGGTGCTGACGGTGATCGCCCTGTTCGCGGTGCTCGCGTTTTTCAGCAAGGAGCTCTATGGCCTGCTGGCAGCACCGATGGTCGCGGCGCTGCCGGCCGGCAGCCAGATGATCGCCACCGATCCGCTGACCCCGTTTTCCACGCCGCTGCGGCTGGCGCTGTACGTGGCGCTGCTGCTGGCCGCGCCGGTGCTGTTCTACCAGGCCTGGGCGTTCATCCGGCCGGCCCTGTACCGGCACGAAAGGCGGCTGGCCGCGCCCCTGCTGGTGTCGTCGATGGTGCTGTTCTACGCCGGCTGCGCGTTCGCCTATTTCGTGCTGCTGCCGGCGATGTTCAAGTTCCTGGCGCTGGCCCGGCCCGAAAGCGTGGCGATGATGCCGGACATCGCCCGCTACCTGGATTTCGTCGCGGTGATCGCGCTGGCCAGCGGCTTCAGCTTCGAGGTGCCGGTGGCGATCACGCTGTGCGTGCTGCTCGGCTGGGTCAGCCCGGCGCAGCTGCGCGAGGCGCGTGGCTACGCGCTCATCGCCATCGCCGTGGTGGCGATGCTGATCACGCCCGGCGACGGGATCTCGATGATCCTGATGATCATCCCGATGTACCTGCTCTACGAAGCGGGCATCCTCGCCGCCGCCGCGCTGGCCGCGCGACCGGGCCGCGACACCGGCGCGAGCCGCGGCTGATCGCGCGCCACGACCGGCGCCTCCGCCTGAATAGGCGCGGAACATTATTGAACCGTTCAGTGCAAAATTCAGCCGGGATTGCAGCGCGATTTCGATACTGGGCCCATCCGACGCCACCGCGACACGGTGCCGGACAACCCCCACAAGAAGAGGTATCCCATGAAGAAGTCCCTGCTCACCCTGGCCCTGGCCGCTGCCGTTCCGTTCGCTGCCCAGGCCGCCGACGGCGTCCGCTACAACTATGCGCAGGCCGGCTATACCCAGCTGAACGGTGACAATGGTGCCGATGCGAAGGGCTGGAGCGCCGATGGCTCGATCGCCGTGCACCCGAACTGGTCGATCTATGCCGGCACCGACCAGCTGAAGATCAAGAATGTCGATGCCCACGCCAACCAGTGGCGCCTGGGCGCGAGCTTCAACACCGCGCTGTCCGCCAACACCGATTACATCGTGCGCGGCGGCTACCAGCGCCTGTCGGTCGGCGCCGATACCTCGGGCCTGACCATCCGCGACGGCACCTCCTTCGATGGCTACAACATCGAGACCGGCGTGCGCAGCGCCATGGCCCCGCAGCTGGAAGGCTACGCCATGGTCGGCTACGAGCGCCTGAAGGAAAAGAACGGCTTCGATCCGGGCGACGGCGTGTACGGCCGCCTGGGTGGCCAGTTCAAGTTCACCCCGAACTGGGGCATCAACGGCGACGTGAAGTTCTCCAGCGGCGACACGCTGTGGACCATCGGCCCGCGTTACACCTGGTAACGCAAGGCCATCGCCACGATGACCGGAGCCCGGCGGGAAACCGCCGGGCTTTTTCGTTGCGCCTCAGAACAGCTCGCCCTGCCGCGATGCGGGGCCGGCCGGCGTGGACGGCGGCGCCGGCGGCCTGAACGCGTCCGTGTCCAGTGCCGGCAGGCCGGGAAACCCGAGCCGCTTCGCGGCCTTGCGGAAACGCATCGCCACCAGATCCGCGAACGGGCCTTCGCCACGCATCCGGCTACCGTATCGGCTGTCGTAATCGGCGCCGCCGCGCATCTGCCGCATCAGGCTCATGACATGGGCGGCCCGGTCCGGATAGTGCAGGGCCAGCCATTCGCGCCAGATTTCCTTGAGCTCGTGCGGCAGGCGCAGCAGCACGTAGCCGGCGGCACCGGCCCCGGCTTCGTGGCTGGCGGCCAGAATGTCCTCCAGCTCGCGGTCGGTGATCATCGGGATCACCGGCGCCACCAGCACGCCCACCGGCACGCCGGCTTCGCGCAAGGCGCGGATGTTGGCCAGCCGCGTATGCGGCGCGGCGGCGCGCGGTTCCAGTTTGGCGGAGAGCCGGTTGTCGAGCGTGGTCACCGATATCCGCACGTCCACCAGCCGGTGCCGGGCCAGTTCGGCCAGCAGGTCGAGATCGCGGGTGATCATTGCCGACTTGGTGACGATCGATACCGGATGCCGCGTTTCCAGCAGCAGCTCCAGGCATTCCCGGCTGATGCGGTACTCGCGCTCGATCGGCTGCCAGCCATCGGTGTTGATGCCGAGCGCGATCGGGGCCGGCCGGTAGCCGGGCCGCGAAAGCTCGTGGCGCAGGCGTTCGGCGGCATTGGTCTTGGCGCTCAGGCGGGTTTCGAAATCCAGTCCGGGTGAAAGGTCCAGATAGGCGTGCGAGGGCCGGGCGAAGCAATACACGCAGCCGTGCTCGCAACCTCGATACGGGTTGACCGATTGCGAGAAGCCGACATCCGGCGACTGGTTGCGGCTGATGATGCTTCGCGCGCGCTCGATGCGGACTTCGGTGCGCGGGGGCAGCGAGGGATCGGTTTCATCCCGCGCCCACGGCGAGCCCCAGCCATCGTCCGCTTCCTCGGCATGGGTCTTTTCGAAGCGGCCGGCGACCTGCGAGGCCGCGCCGCGGCCCTTGATCGGCGCACTCGCCGGGCGTCGGGTCTTGTGCGTGGGGGACATCCGGGTAGCCTATCGCCATGCCCTCTCAGGCGACGAGACCGAGGCCGCGCATGCATGAACTGTTCAATATCGCCGGCGAGGCCTGGGCCGCGTTCTGGGCGATCCCGCACATCAAGCGCTGGATCACCCTGGCGTGGCTGCTGTACCTGCTCGGGCTGGGCAGCTGGATCGTGCTGCAGAAGCGCGAGCCGGCCGCCACCCTCAGCTGGCTCCTGAGCCTCACCCTGCTGCCCTATCTGGGCTTCCTCGTCTACTACCTGTTCGGGCCGCAGAAGATCGCCCGGCATCGGCTTCGCCGTGCGCGCCGGCATGTCGATTTCAACCCGGTCGACGACGAAAGCGGCAACCCCGAGTACGCCGAGCTGCAGAAGATGGTGCACGCCACCACCGGCTTCCCGCCCAGCTCGGCACGCGCGGTGGAGATGCTGGTGGATGGCGGCGGCAAGTATCCGCGGCTGCTGGAGGACATCGCCGCCGCCCGCCACTCGGTCCACGCCGAGTACTACATCTACCATCCCGATCGCAGCGGCACCGCCCTGCGCGATGCACTGGTGGAGGCGGCGCGACGCGGCGTCAAGGTGCGACTGCTGATGGACGCGGTCGGATCGGTCAAGGCCCCGGCACGTTTCTTCCAGCCGCTGCTCGATGCCGGTGGCGAGATCCAGTGGTTCCACCCGATGCGCTACGGCAGGCTGCTGAAGTTCTGGAAGCGGCCCTGGCTCAACCTGCGCACCCACCGCAAGATCGTGGTCATCGACAGCCGCCTCGCCTACACCGGCGGCATCAACATCACCGACGACCAGGACGAACGCCTGGGCCCGAACGCCTACCGCGACCTGCACCTGCGGATGGAAGGCAACGTGGTGCGCGAAGTGCAGCGCGTGTTCGTCGAGGACTGGATCTACGCCAGCGGCGACCACGGCGTCATCGCCGAAGTGGTTTGCCACCTGCCGCCCGCCTGCGAAGGGCTGGTGCCGGTGCAGATCATCACCTCGGGGCCGGATTCGCGCTGGGAAGCGATCCATCGCGCCCACGTCGCGGCGATCCACGCCGCCAAGCAGCGCGTGTGGATGACCACGCCCTACTTCGTCCCCGGCGAGGCGGCGATGATGGCGCTGACCTCGGCCGCCCTCGGCGGGCTGGACGTGCGGCTCCTGGTGCCGCGCCAAAGCGACAGCCGGCTGGTCACCTATGCCGCGCGCTCCTACTTCGACGACCTGCTGGCTGCCGGCGTCAAGATCTACGAGTACGGTCCGCGGCTGCTGCACAGCAAGGCGCTGCTGGTCGATGACGACCTCGCCCTGATCGGCAGCGCCAACTTCGACCATCGCAGCTTCCGCTTGAACTTCGAAGTGCAGGCGCTGATCCACGATGCCGGCATCGCGGCCTGCCTGGCGCGGCAGATCGAAAGCGAGTTCACGCATGCCCCGCGGGTGCGCGAGGGCAGCGACAAGGCGCCTCTGCTCAAGCGTCGGCTGCCCGAGGCCTTTGCGCGGCTGCTCTCGCCGCTGCTGTAAGCACGCGGCTCAGCCCAGCAGCCGGCCGACGCCGAGGTTGATCGCAAGGCCGCCCAGCACCAGGTAGGCGAACAGCAGCGCCGCCAGCAGCATCGGCCGCGGCCCGGCCTGGCGGATGGCACCGACATGGGTGCGCAGGCCCAGCGCGGCCATGGCGGTCGCCAGCAGGAACACGTCGAAGGCGAGGATGCCGGCATGCACGGGTGCCGGCAGCAGTTGCAGCGAGTTGAACGCGCCGGCCACGAGGAACAGCACCGCGAACCACGGCACCACCAGCGGCGAGCGGCCCTCGCCGGCGACGACGCCGCGGCGACGGATCCACATCGAGAGCAGGAGCAGGAACGGCGTCAGCAGGATTACCCGCAGCATCTTCTCGGTGACCGCGACCTTGGAGGCTTCGGCACCGATCGCCTCGCCGGCCACCACCACCTGCGCCACCTCGTGGATGGTGGAGCCGGCGTAGAGCCCGAACGTGCGCGCATCCAGCCCGAGCGGCGCGGCCAGGAACGGGTACAGGAACATGCCGAGCGTGCCGAACACCACCACCGTGGCCACCGCCACCGAGACCTTGTGCGCCTGCGCCCGCACCACCGGTTCCGCCGCCATCACCGCGGCCGCACCGCAGATCGAGGCGCCGGCACCGATCAGCATGGCGGTCTCCGCGTCCATGCGCAGCAGGCGGCCCAGCCAGACGGCCAGCACGAACACGCTGGCCACCACCAGCACGGCGATCACGATGCCTGCCACGCCGACGCCGAGGATGTCGCGGAAATCCAGCCGGAAGCCGAACAGCACGATGCCTGCGCGCAGCAGCATCGTGCGCGCGTAGTCCACGCCCGCGCCCGCACGGGCGGCCACGCGAGGGAACACGGTGTTGCCGAGCAGCATGCCGAGCACGATGGCCAACGGCAGCGCGCTCATGCCCCAACGGCGCGCCAGCGGCTCCAACGCGATCGCGGCGAAGCCGATCGCGGCGGCCAGCAGCAGCCCGGGGATGCGGGCAGGCCAGGGCGATACGTTTGCGGTCATCATCGGGGTCGCGGCGAAAGCGGCATCTTAACGCCCCGCCGCGCGCGGCAGGCTCAGCCGCGCGCGCGCGCCTGCAGCTCGCGCAGTTCTTCCTTCTCCGCCACGCTCATGCCGGACACGCCCACTTCGCGCATCCGCAGCATCAGTTCGTCGATGCGCTGCTGGCGCGTCTGCTTTTCCAGTTGCGCCAGCACGTCGTCGAACTCCTCGCGCCAGGCCTCTTCGTCGCCCGGCAGGCTGTGGCTGGCCAGCTTCTGCAACGCGGCGGCCTCGTCGCGGCCCGCGAAGATCTCCAGCAGGCCGCCGGTGGTGATGTCCGGGCGCATCTGCACCACGTCCAGCAACTCGGCCAGCAGCTCCACGCCCGGCTGCCGGAGCCCGGCGAACACGTAGGGTATCGCCGCTTCCAGCCCCAGCGCCGGCTTCTGCAGCAGCAGGATGATGGCGCTGCGTACCAGGCTGCGTTTCGGCGGCGGCTGGCCACCGTGGCGTGCCGGCGCGCGTTGCGTCGGCACGTGCGCCTCCGGTGCGCTGGCGCGTGCGCCGACGCCGGTGAGCGCGGTGAGTTGTTGCGCCATCAGGTCGGCGAAGGCGCCCTCGGGGATGCGTGCCAGCAGCGGTCGCGCGCGTTCGGCCAGCCGTCCCTTGCCTTCCAGCGTGTGCAGCTGGACGTCATGGGAGAGCTCGTCGAAGAAGAATTTCGACAGCGGCGTGGCGGCCTGCATGCGTGCCTCGAAGCCGGCGACGCCTTCGCTGTGCACCAGCGAATCCGGGTCTTCGCCTTCGGGCAGGAACAGGAAGAACGCTTGCCGTCCATCCTTCATGCGCGGCAGCACCGATTCCATCGCCTTGCCCGCGGCGCGACGCCCGGCGGCATCGCCATCGAAACAGAAATAGACGTCGGGGGCGTTGCGGAACAGCAGTTCGGCATGTTCCGGCGTGGTCGCGGTGCCGAGCGTCGCCACCGCCTCGGGCAGCCCGGCCTGGAACAGCGCCACCACGTCCATGTAGCCCTCGACCACGATCAGCCGCGCGATCTGCCGGTTGGCCTGGCGCACCTGCCAGAGGCCGTACAGCTCGCGGCCCTTGTGGAACAGCGGCGTCTCCGGCGAGTTCAGGTACTTGGGCGAATCCTCCTTGGACAGCACCCGGCCACCGAAGGCGATCACCCGGCCGCGGCGGTCGTGGATGGGGAACATCACCCGGTCACGGAACTTGTCGTACACGTTGCCGCGCTCGTTGCGCGAGAACATGCCGGCCTTCTCCAGCAGCTTCATGCGCCGATCGTCGGTGCCCAGGGCATCGCGCAGCGCGGAAAAGCCCCCCGGCGCGTGGCCGATGCCGAAACGTTCGCGGGTTTCCGCATCCACGCCGCGGGCATCCAGATAGGCGCGCGCCGCGGGACTTGCCGCAAGCTGCCGCTGGTAGAACGCCTGCGCCGCCTCCAATGCCGCGTAGAGCGGCTGGGTTTCGGGGTTGGCGGCCTTCTGCGCCGCATCGCGCGGCACTTCCATGCCGGTGCGCTTGGCCAGTTCCTCCACCGCGTCGAGGAACTCCAGCCGGTCGTACTCCATCAGGAAATTGATCGCGGTACCGTGCGCGCCACAGCCGAAGCAGTGGTAGAACTGCTTGGTCGGGGAGACGTAGAACGAAGGCGAGCGTTCGTCGTGGAACGGGCAGCAGGCCGCGTATTCGCGTCCCTTCTTCTTCAGCGGCACGCGCGCGCCGACGATCTCCACGATGTCGGAGCGGGCCAGCAGGTCATCGATGAAGGCATCGGGGATGCGCGCCATCTCAGGCCTTCCGCGTGCCCAGGCGCTCGTCGATGGTCGCAGTCACCACGGCGCCGGCAAACAGGATCATCGAGGCGTAATAGACCCAGAGCATGGTCAGCATCAGGGCGCCCATCGTGCCGTATGCGGCTCCACTCGGCGCGCGCTCCAGGTACCAGGCGATCACCGCCCGCCCCAGCATGAACAGCAGCGC
>JAEXAG010000018.1 GCA_023394655.1 Pseudomonadota bacterium | reverse complement strand
CCCGGGCAGGCCGTGGCCGTCGCCCAATCCTGAGCGGGTAACGCATGAACCAGAATGCAGCGAACTTTGCCGAATCCCTGCGCGCCCGTTTCCCGGGCAGCGAGGTCGGCGTGGCCGGCGCGCGCGGGGAAGTCACCCTCGAGGCGCCGGCGGGTGAATGGCTGTCCATCGCGCGCGCGCTGCGCGACGAGTTCGGCTTCGAGCAGTGCGTGGACGTGAGCGGCATCGATTACCTCGGCTACGGCAGCGACGAGTGGGATACCGACGTGTCCTCGCAGGGCTTCAGCCGCGGCGTGGAAGGCAGCGGCCCCGGGCGCTTCAAGTGGGGCGAGGCGATGACCGAGCAGGCCGCCCAGCCGGCCGGCAGCGAGGCGGTGCAGGCGGTTCCGGGCCGGCGTTTCGCCGCGGTCGCGCACCTGCTCTCGGTGTCCCGCAACCAGCGCCTGCGCCTGCGCCAGTTCTGCAGCGACGACAGCCTGCCGGAAGTCGATTCCCTCACCAGCGTCTGGGCCGGCACCGACTGGTTCGAGCGCGAGGCCTTCGACCTGTTCGGCATCGTTTTCCGCGGCCATCCGGACCTGCGCCGGATCCTGACCGATTACGGCTTCGTCGGCCACCCGTTCCGCAAGGACTTCCCGCTCATCGGCAACGTCGAAGTGCGCTACGACGCCGCCCGCGAGCGCGTGGTGTACGAGCCGGTGACCTCGGTGGAGCCGCGCGTCGGCGTGCCGCGCGTGGTCCGTGACGACGCCCGCCTGGCCACCGCCGAAGGCGAATCCAGGGACCTGAAACCGAACGGAGCCGCACGATGAACGCGCCGAGCCTGAAAGCGCAGCCCGCCAGCGCGATGTTCGCGAGCAACGCCGCCGAGGCGCGCCAGGAAATCCGCAACTACACGATGAACTTCGGTCCGCAGCATCCGGCGGCCCACGGCGTGTTGCGCCTGATCCTGGAAATGGACGGCGAGACCGTGATGCGCGCCGATCCGCACGTCGGCTTGTTGCACCGCGGCACCGAGAAGCTCGCCGAATCCAAGCCGTTCAACCAGTCGATCGGCTACATGGACCGTCTCGACTACGTGTCGATGATGTGCAACGAACACGCCTACGTGCTCGCCATCGAAAACCTGCTCGGGGTGCAGGCGCCGGAACGCGCGCAGTACATCCGCACGATGTTCGACGAGATCACCCGCATCCTGAATCACCTGATGTGGATCGGCTCCAACGCGCTCGACCTCGGTGCGATGGCGGTGTTCCTGTACGCGTTCCGCGAACGCGAGGAACTGATGGACGTCTACGAGGCGGTGTCCGGCGCGCGCATGCACGCGGCCTATTACCGTCCGGGCGGCGTCTATCGCGACCTGCCGGACCGCATGCCCCAGTACCGCGAATCGAAGTGGCGCAAGGGCGACAAGCTCAAGCGTTTCAACGAAGCGCGCGAAGGCTCCATGCTCGATTACCTCGAGGCTTTCACCCGCGATTTCCCGAAGCGGGTGGACGAGTACGAAACCCTGCTGACCGACAACCGCATCTGGAAGCAGCGCACCGTCGGCATCGGCGTGATCTCGCCGGAACAGGCGCATGCCTGGGGCATGAGCGGCGCGATGCTGCGCGGCTCGGGCATCGCGTGGGACCTGCGCAAGAAGCAGCCCTACGCGAAGTACGCGGAGGTCGATTTCGACATCCCGGTCGGCACCAATGGCGACTGCTACGACCGCTACCTGGTGCGCGTGGCGGAGATGCGCCAGTCCAACCGCATCATCCAGCAGTGCGTCGCATGGCTGCGCGCCAACCCCGGCCCGGTGATGCTGGACAACTACAAGGTGTCGCCGCCGTCGCGTGAAGCGATGAAGGACGACATGGAAGCCCTGATCCACCACTTCAAGCTGTTCTCCGAAGGCTATTCCGTGCCGGCCGGCGAAACCTACGCCGCGGTGGAAGCGCCGAAGGGCGAATTCGCGTGCTGGCTGGTTTCCGACGGCGCCAACAAGCCGTTCCGCTGCAAGCTCCGGGCACCGGGCTTCGCGCACCTCTCGTCGATGGACGCCATCGTCAAGGGCCACATGCTGGCCGACGTGGTGGCGATGATCGGCACCTACGACATTGTGTTTGGTGAAGTCGACCGATGAAAGCCACCGGCAATTTCGAAAACGCGCGCAACGTGGATCCGATGGCGGTGCTGTCGGACGAGACCCGTGCGCACATCGACCACTGGGTCGCCAAGTTCCCGCCGGATCGCAAGCGCTCGGCGGTGATCCAGGGCCTGCATGCCGCGCAGGCGCAGAACGGCGGCTGGCTCTCCGACGAGATCATCGCCGCGGTGGCCCGGTACCTCGGCCTGCCGCCGGTATGGGCCTACGAAGTGGCCACCTTCTACTCGATGTTCGAGACGAAGGAAGTCGGCCGCAACAACGTCGCGTTCTGCACCAACATCAGCTGCTGGCTCAATGGCGCCGATGCGCTGGTCGCCCACGCCGAGAAGAAGCTGGGCGTGAAGCTGGGCGAATCGACCGCAGACGGTCGCGTTTACCTCAAGCGCGAAGAAGAGTGCGTGGCCGCCTGCTGCGGCGCGCCGGTGGTCGTGATCAACGGCCATTACCACGAGAAGCTCGACACCGCGAAGGTGGACGAGCTGCTGGACGGGCTGAAGTGACGATGGCGCATCATTCCCACTATTCCGAAGGTTACGGCCCGGTCGGGCCGGCCCCGCAGGCGCACAGCGTGGTCTACACGACGCTGCATTTCGACAAGCCCTGGTCGTACGAGAACTACCTCAAGACCGGCGGCTACGCGGCGCTTCGCAAGGTGCTGGAAGAGAAGATCCCGCCGGCCGACGTGATCGAGATGATCAAGGCGTCCGGCCTGCGCGGCCGCGGCGGCGCGGGCTTCCCGACCGGCCTGAAGTGGAGCTTCATGCCCAAGGGCGACATGCAGAAGTACATCCTCTGCAACTCCGACGAATCCGAGCCCGGCACCTGCAAAGACCGAGACATCCTGCGCTACAACCCGCACGCGGTGCTGGAAGGCATGGCGATCGCCTGCTACGCGACCGGCAGCACCGTGGCATACAACTACATGCGCGGCGAGTTCCACCACGAGCCGTTCGAGCACATCGAGGAAGCCCTGGCCGAAGCCTACAAGCATGGCTGGCTGGGCAAGAACATCCTCGGCAGCGGCGTGGACATCGACATCCACAACGCACTGGGTGCCGGCGCCTACATCTGCGGCGAGGAGACCGCACTCATGGAATCGCTGGAAGGCAAGAAGGGCCAGCCGCGCTTCAAGCCGCCGTTCCCGGCCAACTTCGGCCTGTACGGCAAGCCGACCACCATCAACAACACCGAAACCTACGCCTCGGTGCCGGCGATCATCCGCAACGGCGCGGAGTGGTTCGCCAACCTCGGCATCCCGAACAACGGCGGCGCGAAGGTGTTCTCGGTCTCCGGCCACGTTGGCAAGCCCGGCAACTACGAGATCCGCCTCGGCACGCCGTTCGCGGACCTGCTGGAACTGGCCGGCGGCGTGCGCAACGGCAACAAGCTGAAGGCGGTGATCCCGGGTGGCTCCTCGATGAAGGTGCTGCCGGCCGAGACCATGATGGCCTGCACGATGGACTACGACAGCATCGGCAAGGCCGGCTCGGGCCTGGGCTCGGGTGCGGTGATCGTGATGGACGAGACGGCCTGCATGGTCCGCGCCTGCCGCCGCATCTCGCGCTTCTACTGGCAGGAAAGCTGCGGCCAGTGCACGCCGTGCCGCGAAGGCACCGGCTGGATGCACCGCATGCTCGACCGCATCTGCAAGTTCGAGGCGACCGTGGACGACCTCGAGATGCTGCGCGCGGCCGCCGGCCAGATCGAAGGCCACACCATCTGCGCCTTCGGTGAAGCCGCCGCCTGGCCGGTGCAGGGTTTCCTGCATCATTTCTGGGACGAATTCGAGTACGCCATCGTGAACAAGCGTTTCCTCGTCGATGACCAGCGCGACGGCAAGGTGATCGGGAAGGTGGCCGCATGAGCGCGCAGCCGGTGAACCCGAACCTTCCGCCGGACCACGTGACCGTCACCATCGACGGCGTGGAGCTGGCTGCCCCGAAGAACAGCATGATCATCCATGCCGCCGACAAGGCCGGCATCCCGATCCCGCGTTTCTGCTACCACGAGAAGCTGCCGATCGCCGCGAACTGCCGCATGTGCCTGGTCGAGGCGGAAATGGGCGGGCGCATGAGCCCGAAACCGCTGCCGGCCTGCGCCACCCCGGTGGCCGACGGCATGAAGGTCTTCACCCGCAGCGAGAAGGCGCTGAAATCGCAGCGCAACGTGATGGAGTTCCTGCTGATCAACCATCCGCTGGACTGCCCGATCTGCGACCAGGGCGGCGAATGCGAGTTGCAGGACCTGTCCGTCGGCTACGGCCGATCGGTGAGCCGTTTCGTCGAACGCAAGCGTGTGGTGGCCGACGAGGACATGGGTCCGCTGGTCGCCACCGAGATGACCCGCTGCATCCAGTGCACGCGCTGCGTGCGCTTCACCGCGGACATCGCCGGCACCTACGAGCTGGGCGGCATGCAGCGTGGCGAGAACCTGCAGATCGGCACCTACGACGGCGAGCCGCTGACCACCGAACTCTCCGGCAACGTCATCGACGTCTGCCCGGTGGGGGCGCTCACCAACAAGGTGTTCCAGTTCAAGGCCCGCCCGTGGGAGCTGGTCGCGCGTGAATCGCTGGGCTTCCATGATGCGCTGGGCAGCAACCTGTTCCATCACGTGCGCCGCGGCGAGATCCTGCGCAGCGTGCCGCGCGACAACGAAGCCGTGAATGAATGCTGGCTGTCCGATCGCGACCGCTATGCCCACCAGGGCATGCAGGCCGCCGATCGCGCACTGCGCCCGATGATCCGCGTCGCCGCGGGCGACGAGGCCGCTGCGTTCCGCGAAGCCGGTTGGGACGAGGCATTGGAAATGGCCTCGGGAATCCTGCGCGAGCATTCCGGCGACGCGCTCGGCGTGCTGGTGCATCCGGCCACCTCGAACGAGGAAGGTGCGCTGCTGGCCCGCCTGGCCGAAGCGCTCGGCACCGGCAACATCGACCATCGCCTGTCGCAGCACGATCTTTCCGATGCCGCCGTGGCAGAAATCTCCGGTGTTCCGGTGGAAGACATCGAGCACGCGGAAGTCGTGGTCATCGTCGGCAGCCACCTGCGCCACGAAGTGCCGCTGCTCCACCAGCGTGTGCGCAAGGCGTGGAAGCGCGGCGCGCGCGTGCATTCGGTCAACCCGGTCGAGTTCGATTGCGCATTCGATCTGGCCGGCAAGGCCATCGTGCCGCCTTCGCAGATCGCCGAGGCGCTGCGCGGGCTGGACGTCGGCGCTTCCGAGCGCATCGTGGTGATCCTCGGCGGCGTCGCCGAGAACGGCGCCCATGCATCGGCCATCCGTGCCGCCGCGCGCGATTTCGCTGCCCGCACCGGTGCCCGCGTCTGCCGCATCCCGCAGGGCGCGAATGCCGTCGGCCTGGCTCGCAATGGCGTGCTGCCGAGCCAGCGCGCCACGCAGGACATGCTGCGCGAAGCCCGTCAGGCCTACGTGGTTTACGGCATCGAGCCGGGACTGGACTTCGCCGACCAGGGCGTCGCGATGCGCGCGCTCGGCGGTGCAAGGGTGGTGGCGTTCAGTCATTACGCCTGCCGCTCCACGCGTGCGGTCGCGGACGTGATCCTGCCGATCGGCCTGCTGCCGGAAATCGCCGGCACGCTGACCAACATGGATGGCCGCGAGCAGTCCACCCAGCCGGCCGGCAAGCTGCCGGGCGAGGCCCGCGAGGGCTGGCGCGTGTTGCGTGCGCTCGGCGGCGGCATGGCCGTGCCGGGCTTCGATTTCAATGACCTTTACGGCCTGCGTGCCGGCATGCAGCCGCGCAGCGTCGCGGTGCGCGCGGCCAATGTCCCGGCCGCCGGCTCGCCGGGCCTGGAGCTCGCGGTCTCGCAGGCGATCTATCGCACCGACGGCACCGTGCGCCGGGCCGCCGCGCTGCAGGCGCATCCGCTGACCGTGGGCGAAGTCGCCGTGCTGCATCCGCAGACCGCCGCGTCCGCGGGCCTCGCGGATGGCGCGATGGGCAAGTTCTCGACCGCGGCCGGCACCGCCACGCTGCCGGTCTCGCTCAGCGACAAGGTCGCGCCGGGCGTGGTCTGGGTGGAATCCGGCTATGGTGCGACCGCGCCGCTGGCCGCGAGCCGTGTGGAGGCGAAGGCCGTATGAATGCTGTGATCGACCCGTTGCGCGAATGGCTGCTGTCGCTCGGCGACATCGGCGCGGTGCTGTGGATCCTCCTCAAGATCCTCGCGATCGCGGTGCCGGTGATCATCACCGTGGCCTTCTACGTGGTCTGGGAGCGCAAGCTGATCGGCTGGATGCACACCCGCCATGGGCCGCTGTATGTCGGCTTCGGCATCTTCCAGGCCTTCGCCGACGTCTTCAAGCTGCTGTTCAAGGAAGTGGTGCAGCCCTCGGCGGCCAGCAAGTTCCTCTACGTCCTGGCGCCGTTGATCGTGCTGGCACCGTCGTTCGCGGCATGGGCGGTGGTGCCGTTCGACGCACAGGTCGTGCTGTCCAACGCCAACGTCGGCCTGCTGTACCTGCTGGCGATGGTCTCGCTGGGCGTGTACGGTGTGATCCTCGCCGGCTGGGCGTCCAACTCCAAGTACGCGTTCCTCGGCGCAATCCGCTCGGCGTCGCAGGTGGTGAGCTACGAGATCGCGATGGGCTTCGCGTTGGTCGGCGTGATGATCGCCGCGGGCAGCCTGAACCTCACCGAGATCGTGATGGCGCAGGCCGGCAGCAAGGGCTTGTTCGACTGGTTCTGGCTGCCGCTGCTGCCGCTGTTCGTCATCTACTTCGTGTCGGGCGTCGCCGAGACCAACCGCTCGCCGTTCGACGTGGTGGAAGGCGAGTCGGAAATCGTCGCCGGCCACATGGTCGAGTACTCCGGTTCGCAGTTCGCGCTGTTCTTCCTGGCCGAATACGCCAACATGATCCTGGTGAGCTTCCTCACCGCGCTGTTCTTCCTCGGCGGCTGGCTCTCCCCGTTCCAGGGCCTGGGCATCCCGCTGCTGTCGGTCGACGGCTGGTGGTGGCTGTTCCTGAAGGTGTTCTTCTTCATGAGCTGCTTCATCTGGTTCCGCGCCTCGTTCCCGCGCTATCGCTACGACCAGATCATGCGCCTGGGCTGGAAGGTGTTCATCCCGATCACGATTTTCTGGATTGCCGTCACCGCGCTCATGGTGTTCTACGGTGTCTTCAAGGTGGGGGCCTGAGGCAGTGAACCGCATCGTCCATTACTTCAAGAGCCTGCTGCTGCTGGAGCTCTTCAAGGGCCTCGGCCTGACCTTCAAGTACATGCTGCGCCCGAAGTACACGCTCATGTACCCGATGGAAAAGGTGCCGCAGTCGCCGCGCTTCCGCGGCATCCACGCGCTGCGCCGCTATCCCAACGGCGAGGAACGCTGCATCGCCTGCAAGCTGTGCGAAGCGGTGTGCCCGGCGCTGGCCATCACCATCGACTCGGAGCGCCGCGATGACGGCACCCGCCGCACCACGCGCTACGAGATCGACCTGTTCAAGTGCATCTTCTGCAGCTTCTGCGAAGAGTCCTGCCCGGTGGATTCGATCGTCGAGACCCACGTGCACGAATACCACTTCGACCGTCGCGGCCAGAACATCCTGACCAAGCCGACGTTGTTGGCGATCGGAGACCGGCTCGAAGCCGAGATCGCCGAGCGCCGCGCCGCCGACGCACCGTATCGCTGAGGACGACATGGACTCGATCATCTTGCTCGCCTTCTACGCGTTCGCCGCTACCGCCGTCATGGCAGCGGTCGGCGTGATCAGCGTGAAGAACCCGGTGCATGCCGCGCTGCTGCTGGTGCTGACCTTCTTCTCCGTGGCCTGCACCTGGATCATCGCCGGCGCGGAATTCCTCGGCGTGGCCCTGATCCTCGTCTACGTCGGCGCGGTGATGGTGCTGTTCCTGTTCGTGGTGATGATGCTGGACATCGACACCACGCCGATGCGCGAAGGCTTCGTGCGCTACCTGCCGATCGGCTTCATGGTCGCGCTGGTGATGCTGGTCGAGATCCTGATGCTGATCGGCATCAAGTCGCGCATGTCCGGTTTCGGCCCGGACGTGGTCGAGCAGGCCGGCGTGTCCAACACCAAGTGGCTGGCCGGCACGCTCTACACCAAGTTCCTGCTGCCGTTCGAGCTCGCGGCCGTGATCCTGACCGTCGCGGTGATCGCCGCGGTGATGCTGGCCCTGCGCGTGCGCAGCGGCAACAAGCGCCAGAACCCGGCTGCCCAGGCCCGTGTGCGCGCGGAAGACCGCCTGCGGATGGTGAAGATGGATGCGGTCAAGCCCGCAGCCGACGAGGAGGCCCGCTGATGTTCGACGTACCCGTTGGCCTCGGCCATTACCTCGCGCTGGGCGCGGTGCTGTTCTGCATCGCCGTCGCCGGCATCTTCCTGAACCGGAAGAACGTGATCATCCTGCTGATGTCGCTGGAGCTGCTGCTGCTCGCGGTCAACATCAACTTCGTCGCGTTCTCCCGCCATCTGGCGAATCCGGACGGGCAGATCTTCGTGTTCTTCATCCTCACGGTCGCGGCCGCGGAAGCGGCGATCGGCTTGGCGATCCTGGTGGCGTTGTTCCGCAGCCGCCGCACGATCGAAGTGGTGAAGCTGGACTCGCTCAAGGGCTGAGGACCACCGCCGCGTTCGCGCGGCGGCCCCCGGCACTGGACACCCATCGCATCAGACGCGGCACACACCGGTAAGACGGCGACCCGAAATGACCCTTTCCACGACACAACTCCTCATCATCGTCCTGGCGCCGCTACTCGGCTCGGCCATCGCGGGCCTGTTCGGCCGGCAGGTGGGCCGGACCGGCGCGCATGTCGCCACCATCGCCGGCGTGGCGGTCAGCTGCGCGCTGTCGATCCACGTGCTGTGGCAGCTGGTGGGGCAGGGCGCGCTGCCGTACAACCAGAACGTCTACACCTGGTTCGAGGTCGGCGGCTATTCCGCCCACGTCGGCTTCCTGGTGGACAAGCTGACCGCGATGATGATGGTGGTGGTCACCTTCGTCTCGCTGCTGGTGCACGTCTACACCATCGGCTACATGGAAGAAGACCCGGGCTACCAGCGTTTCTTCAGCTACATCTCGCTGTTCACCTTCTCCATGCTCATGCTGGTGATGAGCAACAACTTCCTGCAGCTGTTCTTCGGCTGGGAAGCGGTGGGCCTCGTGTCCTACTTGCTGATCGGTTTCTGGTTCAACAAGCCGACCGCGATCTTCGCCAACCTCAAGGCCTTCCTGGTCAACCGCGTCGGCGATTTCGGCTTCCTGCTCGGCATCGCGGCGATCCTGTACTGGTTCGGCTCGCTCGATTACGCCACCGTCTTCGCCAACCTTTCCGTGCTGGATGGCCAGACCGTGCCGGGTGTCGCCGGCTGGTCCGCGGTGACCTTCATCTGCATCTGCCTGTTCATCGGAGCGATGGGCAAGTCGGCGCAGGTGCCGCTGCATGTCTGGCTGCCGGATTCGATGGAAGGCCCGACCCCGATCTCGGCGCTGATCCACGCCGCGACGATGGTCACCGCCGGCATCTTCATGGTGGCGCGCATGTCGCCGCTGTTCGAGCTTTCCGCGACGGCGCTGGCCTTCATCCTGTTCATCGGCGCCACCACCGCGTTCTGGACCGGCCTGATCGGCATGGTGCAGAACGACATCAAGCGCGTGGTCGCCTATTCGACGCTCTCGCAGCTTGGCTACATGACCGTGGCGCTCGGTGTCTCGGCCTACTCGGCGGCGGTGTTCCACCTGATGACCCACGCCTTCTTCAAGGCGCTGCTGTTCCTGGCCGCCGGCTCGGTGATCATCGGCATGCACCACGAGCAGGACATGCGCCGCATGGGCGGGTTGCGCAAGTACATGCCGATCACTTTCTGGACCTCGGTCATCGGCACGCTGGCACTGGTGGCGACGCCGTTCTTCAGCGGCTACTACTCGAAGGACGCGATCATCGTCGCGGCCGGCAAGCACGCTTCCGAGACTGCTGGTTTCATCGCCCAGTACGGCTACTGGGCCGTGCTGCTCGGTGCCTTCGTGACCAGCTTCTACAGCTTCCGCCTGCTGTACCTGACCTTCTTCGGGCCGGAGCGCTTCCGCGATGCGCCGCATCACGATGCCCACCACGATGACGACCACGGCCACCATGGCCCGGTCGAGCCGCACGAGTCGCCGTGGGTGGTGACCCTGCCGCTGGTGCTGCTGGCGATCCCGTCGATCCTGATCGGCTTCTTCACCGCCGGGCCGATGCTGTTCGGCACCGACTGGAGCGGCAAGCTGCAGCAGCCGGGCTTCTTCGATGGCGCGATCTTCGCGAGCGAGGCGCGCGACGTGATCGCACGCATCGCCGCGGAAGACTGGCACGGCCCGGTTGCCTTCGCGCTGCACGGCTTCGTGACCCCGGCATTCTGGCTGGCGCTGGCGGGCTTCCTGCTGGCCACCCTGATGTACATCTGGAAGCCGGATCTGCCGGCCAAGGTGGCCCGGGCGCTGCGCCTGCCGATCCGCATCCTCGAAGAGAAGTACGGCTTCGACAAGCTGTGGATCAACGGTTTCGCCGGTGGTGGCCTGCTGATCGGGCGGATGTTCCGCTGGTTCGATGCCACCGTCATCGACAAGGGGATCGTGGAAGGCAGTGCCGGCGGCATCGGTGCGCTGGCGGCGGTGGTCCGCCGGGTGCAGACCGGACGCCTGTACAGCTATGCCTTCGCGATGATCATCGGCCTGATCGTGTTGCTCGCCTGGCTGATCCGGGCCTGGACGTGAGGCACAGGAACATGAAGTTGACGTTGGATGCAATGAACGCGGTATCGACCTACGAGGGAGCGCC
>JAEXAG010000143.1 GCA_023394655.1 Pseudomonadota bacterium | reverse complement strand
GATTACGGGATCGACCCCAACGTGCTGCACCGGATCGCGCAGGAAGTGATGGAGGCCCGCGAAGCCGGCGCCGAGATCGCGCTGGTGATCGGTGGCGGCAACATCTTCCGCGGTGCCGGCCTGGCCGCCGGCGGCATGGACCGGGTCACCGGCGACCACATGGGCATGCTGGCCACGGTGATCAACGCGCTGGCCATGCAGGACGCGCTGGAGAAGTTGGGCGGCAAGGCCCGGGTGATGAGCGCACTCAAGATCAACGACGTGTGCGAAGACTACATCCGCCGCCGCGCGATCCGCCATCTCGAGAAGGGCCGCATCACCATCTTCGCCGCGGGCACCGGCAACCCCTTCTTCACCACGGATTCCGGCGCCGCCCTGCGCGCGATCGAGATCGGCGCCGACCTGCTGCTGAAAGCCACCAAGGTCGATGGCGTGTACGACAAGGATCCGAAGAAGCACGCGGACGCGGTGCGTTTCGAAACCCTGGATTACGACCAGATCATCGCCCGCAACCTGCAGGTGATGGATACCGCCGCCTTCGCGCTCTGCCGCGATGCGGGCCTGCCGATGCGCATCTTCGACATGGACCAGCCCGGCGCGGTGCTGCGGATCCTGCGCGGCGAGCCGATCGGCACGCTGGTCCACGCGCGCTGCTGATCGGCGGGCGGCTCAGTCGCCCAGCAACAGGCAGGCCGCCTGCGCGGCAATGCCCTCCCCGCGCCCGGTGAACCCCAGCTTCTCGCTGGTGGTCGCCTTGATGCTCACCGCATCGAGCGCAACCCCGAGCTCTGCCGCCAGCAGTTCGCGCATGGCCTCGGCATGCGGGCCCACCTTCGGCCGCTCGCAGATCACGGTCACGTCGCAGTTGCCCATGCGCCAGCCGCGTTCCTCGGCCAGCGCACGGCAATGACGCAGGAATTCGATGCTCGCGGCATCCTTCCAGCGCATGTCGCTGGGGGGGAAGTGGCGGCCGATGTCGCCCAGCGCCAGAGCACCGAGCATCGCGTCGCAGAGCGCGTGGATCACCACGTCGCCATCGCTGTGGGCCAGCACGCCGGCATCGTGCGGCACGCGCACACCGCCGAGCATCACGTGGTCGCCGGGGCCGAAGGCGTGGACGTCATGGCCCTGTCCGATGCGGATCTTCATTTCAGGTGACGACCCGGTACACCGGCTTGTACTCGCCGGAGATCTTCATCCGCCGCTGCTCCACGAAGGCGCGCAGCAGCGCGTCGAGGGACGCCATCATGTCCGGCGCTCCGTGGATCTCGAACGGGCCGTGCTCCTGGATCCGGCGCACGCCCGGCTCCTTGACGTTGCCCGAGACGATGCCGGAGAACGCGCGGCGCAGATCGGCGGCGAGTTCGTGCGGCTTGCGCCCGTGGTGCAGGTCCAGCGACGCCATCGCTTCGTGGGTGGGCTCGAACGGACGCTGGAAATCCAGCGGGATGTGCAGGCCCCAGTTGAAGAAGAAGGAATCCTTGCTTGCCACGCGCTGCTCGCGCACGCGGCGGATGCCGCCCGCCATGTGCCGCGCCACCTCGGCCGGATCGCCGATCACGATGCGGTACAGCCTGGTCGCGTCCTCGCCCAGCGTCAGGCGGATGAAGGTGTCGATCTGCTCGAAGTACGGCGCGGCCGAAACCGGGCCGGTGAACACCAGCGGGAACTCGATGCCGCGGTTTTCCTCGCGCAGCAGGATGCCGAGCAGGTAGAGGATTTCCTCCGCCGTGCCGACGCCGCCGGGGAACACGATGATGCCGTGCGCCATGCGGACGAAGGCTTCGAGGCGCTTCTCGATGTCCGGCATGATCACCAGGTGGTTGACGATCGGGTTGGGCGATTCGGCGGCGATGATGCCCGGCTCGGTGATGCCGATGTAGCGCGTGCGCAGCTTGCGCTGCTTGGCGTGGGCGATGGTCGCGCCCTTCATCGGCCCCTTCATCGCGCCCGGGCCGCAGCCGGTGCAGATGTCGATGCCGCGCAGGCCGAGCGCGTAGCCGACTTCCTTGGTGTAGAGGTATTCGTCGCGGGAAATCGAATGGCCGCCCCAGCAGACCACCAGGTTCGGGTCGCTCGGGAACAGCACGCGGGCATTGCGGAGCACGCGGAACACGGCATCGGTGATGCCCGGCCCGGTCTCCAGTTCTTCCGCGTATTCCGGCCCCAGCTCGATCGCGGCATAGGCCAGGTCGCGCACGGTGGCGAACAGCAGCTCGGCCACGCCGCGGATGATGCGGCCGTCCACGAAGGCCATCGCCGGCGCGTGGTGGAGATCGATGCGCACGCCACGGTCCTGCTGGGTGACCTCGATGTCGAAATCGGGGTACAGCTCGCGCGCGGCGGTGGGGTCGTCGGAGGCGCTGCCGCTGGTCAGCACCGCCAATGCGCAACGACGCAGCAACTCGTGCATGCCGCCGGTGGAGGCGTCCTTGAGGCGGGCGACTTCTTCGCGCGAGAGCACGTCCAAGCCGCCTCGCGGATAGATGCTGGCGCTGACGGTGGGAAGCATGGAGACGGAGGATTCTTCTTGTTCTTGGATTCGGGTATGCATCCGCCCACTTTATCGCATCGATGCTTCCGCCGGCACCCGCGCCGGAAAGGAAACGGCCGGGTTGCCCCGGCCGTTTCGGATGACGCATCGCGATGGACCGCGATCAGAACTTGTAGCGGAAACCGACCTGCACCGACCAGCGCGAAGCACCGGTGTTGCCCTTGTCGTTGTTGTTTTCCTGGATCTGCGCCTCGTCCGTGCTGCCACCGAAGTTGTACACGTACTTGCCGGTGGCCGGATCGATACCGGCGTAGTTGACGACGCGGCGGGTGGAGAAGAAGCCGTAATCGTCGATCAGACCCCAGTCCTTGTTCAGCAGGTTGCCGAGGTTCATCACGTCCAGCGAGATCTCCGACTTGTGGCCACGCCAGAAGCCCGGCAGTTCCTGGGCGATGCGCAGGTCGAAGCTGTTGGTCCACTTGGCGGTGAAGGCGTTCGCCGGGGCCACCATGCCGCGGTACTTGCCCAGCTCCGGGTTCTGCTCGAGCCACTGGAAGAACGCCGACTCCATCGCCGAACCACCGGTCCACTTGACGTCGCCCGGGGCAGCCGGCACGTAGAACAGGTCGTTGGTGTTGGCGCCGTCGCCGTTGACGTCGTTGTAGTAGATGTAGCTGTACGGACGGCCCGTGCGACCTTCGTAGAACAGGCCGATGCGGGTGTTGTAATCGCCGAAGAACGCCTTGCGGAATTCGATGGTGCCGGTCACGCGGTCACGCATGGCGTAGCGCGAGCGATAGGCCACTTCCTCGTTGGCGTTGAAGATCAGCGTGTTGTTCCAGTTCGAGGTGTTCTGCGAGCTGGTCAGCGGGCTGACTTCCCAAGCGGCGGTACGGGTGTAGAACGCGCTCCAGCCCCAGGTATCGGTCAGCGGCTTCTGCACGCCGATGGTGAGCTGCTGGGTCTTGCCCTTGTCGGTGTTGCGCATCAGCATCACGTCGCCGATGTCGCCCGGACGGTTGGCCTTGACGCCCGCACCACCCTGCCCGCTGCTGATCGCGTAGCCGAGTTCCGGACGACGCGAATCGATCAGCTGTGCGTTGGCCGGGTTCATGCCGGCGGCATTCCAGTAGATCGCACGACCGTCCTGGCCGGTGGCGGTCGGATTCATGATGTCGAGGCGTTCGAAGAACAGGCCGTCCTTCACCTTGGTGGCGAGCAGTTCGACCGAGAACACCAGATCCTGCCAGCCGAGTTCCTGCTCGTACGCCAGGTTGGCCTTCCACACCGACGGCAGGCGCAGGCCCGGCTCGGCGATGTCCACGTTGTGGCGACCGGCCGAGGGGTTCAGGCCGGCGGTGGACGGCGGCACCTGCGGGCTGAAGCCGTGGGCCGCGGCAGCGGCACCGCGCAGATCGTACTCGACGTAGTTCAGGCCGGTGTTCTGGTAGGTGCCGGCCAGCCACACGTTCGGGGCGGCGCCGCTGAACAGGCCCACGCCACCGCGCAGCTGGGCGCGCAGGTCGCTCATCGGGCTCCAGTTGAAGCCGATGCGCGGCTGCACCAGCGCCTTGTCCACGGTGTTGGTGTTGTCATAGCCGAACAGCTGGTGGATGCGCGGGTTGTACAGGCGCTGCTCGCTGAAGTCCGGCTTGTCCATGCGCACGCCGAACATCAGGGTGAAGTCCGGCGTGATCGCCCAGGTGTCCTGCAGGAACACGCCCAGGTTCTTCAGGGTGTAACGGGCCGGCACGTCGTCGATGCTGCCGCCGGCGCGCGGCGCGCGCAGCTGGTACTGGGTCGGGGTCCCGGCCCGGAACGCGGCCAGGTTGGCGAAGGTGTACACGCCATTGAGGTTGCGGCCGTAGAAGTTCAGCACGTCGTTTTCGCTGTAATCCGCACCGAACTTGATGGTGTGGTCACCGGCGTACAGGATGCCCGCGCCGAACGCGGTCAGCTCGTTGGTCTCGACGATGTTGACGTGGGTGTTCTGCTCGGTGCCGATCAGCACGGCCGAGTTGCCGAAGCCGTTGATGCGGATGTGCGGCAGGTTGCTGTAGGGCACGCGCTGCGCGCTGTAATCGCGGCGGCTCACCTTGAACTCGGTGGAGAAGTTCTGCGTCCAGTCGGAGAACAGCTCGGTGGTCAGGCTCTCGAAGGTCTTCGGCTGGTCGTACCAGTAACTGCTCAGCGAGATGGTGCCGCCGGCGAGACCCGGGAAGCGGGCAACCGACTGCTCCATGTTGCTGTAGCGCACCGCGAAGCGGTGGTCGTCGCTGATGTTCCAGTCGATCTTGAGCGCGTATTCCTCGATCTCGGTCTTGTTGCCCGGCACGTCGAGCGAGCCGGCTTCGAAGCCGTGCGCGCTGGCGGCGGCCTGGACCGCGGCGATGTCGGCATCGGTGATGTTGCGGCCGAACGGGGTGTCGCTCAGGCTGATGCCCGGGGCATCACGCTCGAACTTCTCGTAGTTGGCGAAGAAGAACAGGCGATCCTTGAGGATCGGGCCGCCGAACGTGGCGCCCCAGGTCTTCTCGCTGTTGAAGCCGGCGAACTCGACGTCACGCAGGTTCTCGCGCACCCAGCTCTTGTCGCGGTAGGCGCCGTAAACGCTGCCGCTGAAGCTGTTGGTGCCGGACTTGGTCACGGCGTTGATGACCGCACCGGTGCCACCGAAGATGGTGGTGTCGTAGTTGGCCAGGTCGATGTTGATTTCCTCGATGGCATCCATCGAGACCGGCTGGCGCTCGGTCGGCAGGTTGTTGGATTCCAGGCCGAACGGATCGCTGGCGCTCACGCCGTCGATCTTGATGGCGTTGTAGCGGCTGTTCTGGCCACCGGCGGAGATGGCGCCATCGGCCTTGCTGACCTGCGAGATGCGCGGATCCAGGCGGATGTAGTCCTGGATGTTGCGGTTGGCGGACGGCAGCGCCTCGATGACCTGGCGCGACACGGCCGAGCCGGTACCCATCTTGCTGGCACTGAACACTTCCGAGCCGGCCATGGCCACGGCCTGCACGGTGGCGAGCGTGGTCACGTCGTTCTGCAGCTGGGCGTCCACGGTGGCCTGCTGGTTCAACGCCAGATACACCTCGTCTTCGGTGTCGGTGCCGGAACCCGCCTTGTTGACCGTGATGCTGTAGGGACCGCCCACGCGCAGGCCGCGCGCGGTGTAGCGACCATTGGCATCGGTGAGTGCGCGACTCACGGTGCCGGATTCGACGTGCGTGATCGTGACTTCGGCACCGGCGACGGGCTGGCCCGACGCATCGGTGACAACGCCGCCCACGGCAGCGGAGGTGCTCTGCGCAAACACGGGCGCAGCAGCCAGAGCTGCGATCAGGCCGAGCGAGAGCCGGGAAATCCGGACGCGATTGGTATGAGTCATTGCTGATTGCCTCGGAGGAACGATGGGTGGTGGTACATGTGTACGGACAACAGCCACGGCGGGATGCCGTGTCTGTGATGCAGGTTCTGCGATGGCGACGCCCGGAAGCACCGGCCGTTAACGTGAGTTTAACAGGCTAGAACGGCAATATGACAGTGCCATGA